>SBAX01000236.1 GCA_005240095.1 Phycisphaera mikurensis | reverse complement strand
GCAAACGCTTCTCGAGAATGTTCAGGTATGCCTCAAGTACTGTCCCCGCTTCCGCGGGATAGGCCAGCGCTGCATAGATCCGCCCCAGCACGATCGGGCTTGTTTCGGCGGCACCGGCCTCCCGAAGGGCCGGCAGAACTTCGCCGAGTTTTTTCTCCGTGGCGATCGTGGGCTGCAGCGCCGCCAGCCCATCTGCCCCCTGATAGCGAATCGACTCTTCGGCGGATTTGAGCGCCGCGATGAGACCGAGCAGTGCTTCCAGGTTGTTGAAATCAACCAGCGCCCGCGCCAATCCGAACGCCACCCAGCGGTCCCCTTGCTTTTCAGCGAACTTCGCCGCAGCGATCTTGGCTACTTGTGCGGCCAGCTGACCCTTGAACGGTTGCGAGTTGGATGTGTTCTCGTACTGGGTCTTGAGTGTCTGCCGCAGCGCCGCGCCCGCCGCCTGACGACCTTCCGCCGGCGCCGTCGCGACCTTTGCCACCTGAGCCTCAACCCAATCCGCGATCCGCCGCTGGTCCGCAGCGCTGATCTGCGGCAGTTGCCGGATCGTGTTGATGGCCTCATCCTCCGGCGCTGCCTCCTGCGACCTCACTCGTGCGCAGAGCATCAGGACCGCCGCGGCGCTGATGCGCCACCGTCTCGCTGAAATATTGGGCATTACCACCTCGGCCGCCAGTATCGCGGGCTATTGGTTGGGACGCTCTCGTGTCGGCCCGGATGCCCGAGCCAGGTGGGCCGAGGGTATCGACAGGCTCACCGGCATGTCAAGCTGATGTCCCTGCGCCTGCCCTGCGGCAAGCTTGACGCCGCACGGACGACAGGGGATAGATATGCTGTTTCTTTGGTGACGGGTTTCGAGGCTTCGAATGAAGGGCGCGGCCATAGGTCCATGGGGAAGTCAGAGAACATTCCGCTCCCGGCGGTCCGGCGGCTAAGCCTCTATCTGCGCCAGCTTGAAGCCTACGCCGACGAAAACCATCGAACCATCTCCAGTCGGCAACTCGGCGAGGTGCTCGGTCTGTCCGATGCCCAGGTCCGCAAGGACCTGGCCTACTTTGGCCAGTTCGGCCACCCCGGCATCGGCTACCGCGTACCCGAGCTCATCCAGCGCGTCCGCCGAATCCTCGGCACAGACAAGCTCTCCCGCGTGCTCCTGGTGGGCGCGGGCAACCTCGGGCGGGCACTGATCGCTTTTCGCGGCTTTCAAAAACGCGGATTCGAATTGGCCGCCGTCTTCGACAAGGACCCGGACAAAGTCGGCCAGATGACCGATGGTCCCAATCGACTCAAGATCTGGGACCTCTCCGAGATGCCCGCCATCGTTCGCAAGCACTCCATTCGTGTCGGAATCCTCGCCGTCCCCGCCTCCGCCGCCCAGCAGGTCGCCGAGGAAATGGTCGCCGCCGGAATCCGCGGCATCCTCAATTTCGCCCCCGTCCCCCTCCAGGTCGGCCCCGACGTCAGCGTCGCCTCCGTCGACCTCGCCATCCACCTCGAACAGCTCTCCTTCGAACTCAACTCCGTTGCGCCGTGAAGCCCAACTCTCACCCAAGGTCGGCTTGAACAGGAACCGGCGCGCTCTCACCTCATGCGGGCATTGAAATTAAGCTTCTCCACGCCCATGCGCTTCCGGACCCTCACTGAAATCAACGCCGCTTGAAATGGGGCCAATCGATCCCAACGATCCTTGGGAGAACTCGACGGAGACCGTGTCATGCCCGAAAGCCCTGTGCGCAAGCCGGCGATCATGCCCGTCACGCGGGCGCCGACATCGCCTGGCGCCGCTGGCGATCCAATCGTCCGCAGCGGCGTCTGCTATGCCCTGTTCGCCTATGACGTGGCCTTCGCCATCAACTTGGACGAGGCCGAGCGCTGCCTCACCGGCGTCAAACATCGCGAGACCATTCGCCCGCACCAGCGTGTCCCACGCTCCCTCCAGTATCAGCCGGCGCCGCTCCGCGTCACGCACGTGGCCGAGCCCATCCCCATCGCCGGCTTCTCAACTTCCCCCACGGTCGAAGCCATCATTTACGACTTTGGCGCCATCAGCATCATGTACGCCATTCCCTTGCACGGTGCGTTCACCGACTTTCTGGGCCTGGGAGCTGAACTGTACGGCAACGTCCACCTCTTTGCCGACTCCCGGCGGCGCGTCGAGCTTCTGATGAGCGCCTTAGGCCCCGCGCTCATCAAGTCCGGCATCTCGGAGGAAATCGAGGATTATGTGCTCTATCAGATCGAGGCCCTGGAGCCGGCCTGGCCCATCAGCCGCCTGCTCGAGGAGCACGGCGACGCCATTGCCCGAATGCTCCGCTCCGAGAAAGGCCCTCTGTCCCAGGAGGAGGTCCGCGACGCCCTCACCTGCCGCGTTTCCTACAGCCCCGACGATCTGACCATCGTCGACTGGAACGCCGCCTTGCTCCTCAATGCCGATGGCGACGATGTCCGGATGGTCCTCGAGTTCGCCAACGTCGAGCTCCTGGAAATGCGCTTCCTCGATCGCCGTCTCGATGCCTCGCTCAACGAGGCGTACACCACCCTCAGCCGCCGCGGCGCCGGCCGGACACTGCGGGGCATGGGCGCGGAGGTCCGCCGCATTGCCCAGTTGCAGGCCGACGGGGCCATCCTCTTCGAAGGGGTCAACAACCCCCTCAAGCTCGTCGGCGATCAGTATTTGGCCCGAATCTACCAGGCCGCCTCTACCCGCCTGCACCTGGGGGAGTGGGACGCAAGCATCATCCGCAAGCTCCAGACCTTAGAGAGCATCTACGACAAGCTCACCGACCAGCAGGCCTCGCGACGGATGGAAATCCTCGAATGGATTATCATCGTGCTGATCGCGGTGTCGATCGCCCTGTCCTTCCAATGACCGTCACACGGCAATCAGGACGTCGGTAATCGTGGCCGCTCCGAAGACAAGGCCCACAAACCCATTGATCGAAAACGCCAGCCCGGCTTTCGACAAGTCCTCTCCAGTCACCAACGCGTTCTCAAAGAAGAGCAGCGCCGCCACGATCGCAACGCCGCCGACGTACACCATGCCCAGCCGGGCATGTACGCCGAGCAGAAGGAGGAAAACAACGACGACCGCGTGGGCGCTGCGAGCGATCCACAGCGCCTTGCCCGGGCCGAGCCTCGCCGGCAGGCTGAACAGCCCCTCCCGCCGGTCAACGTCCACATCCTGGCACGCGTAGATGATATCGAACCCCCCGATCCAGCAGGTCACCGCGATCAGCAGCAGCACCGCATCCCAGCCCAGCGACTGGGGATGAACCGCGATCCACGCGGCCACGGGCGAGAGAGCCACCGCGGACCCGAGATAGAAATGCGACCAGCGCGTGAACCGCTTGGTGAACGAATACCCGCACAGATAGATCAGCACCGGCCCGGAGAGCATCACCGGCCACGTGTTGTTGTAGTACACGTGAAAGCCCAGGCAGCCGATCCCGAAGGTGATCGCGGAGATCCCCAGCATGGCATACGCCGCCGCGCGGGAGAGCCTCCCCGCGGGCAGAGGGCGCCCGGCGGTCCGCGGATTGCGGGCGTCAATCTCCGCGTCCACGATGCGGTTGAAGGTCATGGCCACGCTTCGACCCGCGACCATGCACACCAGGATCAGCCCCAACTGCCCCCAATAGGGCCGCCCCGGTCCTTCCATGTCCCGCGCCGCAAGGAACGCGGCACTCAGGGCGAAAGGCAGGGCAAAGACGCTGTGGGCCAGCTTCACCATGTCCGCCCACACTCGTACTGCGGACAGGACCCTGCTCATGTCGCCGACGGCGTGGAGCTCGACGAACCGGCCGTATCCGCCAACTGATCCGCCCAGCGGGTTTTCAACGTGTGGGTGATGCCCAGAAGATCGAGCAACTTGCCGACCACGAAATCGACCAGATCGTCGATCGTCGTCGGTCGCATGTAGAACCCCGGGGACGCCGGGCAGATGATCGCCCCCGCCTCGTCAAGCCGCAGAGCGTTTTGCAGTTCGATTCGGCCCATCGGCATCTCCCGCGTGACGATGATCAGCGGTCGCCGCTCCTTGAGGGTCACAGCCGCCGCGCGGTCCAGCAGGTTGTTCGACAGCCCCGCAGCGATCGCAGCCAGTGTGTTCCCGCTGCACGGGCACACCACCATGCCGTCCGTACGGAAACTGCCGCTCCCCAGCACCGACCCCACGTCGCGATAGGGATGAATGATCAGGTTGGGGCAGGCACGACCCACGAGTGCAAGGTCGGACACGTCGGTGATGTCCAGCTCATCTTGGAGCAACCGGCGCCCGTTAGGGGTGACAATCAGGTGCACGTGGGCCCCGCTTTCCGCCAGATACTCCACCAGTCGCCGGGCGTAGATCGCCCCGCTGGCGCCCGTAACCCCCACCACGATCTGCTTCTCCTGATTCTCCATTAGGGCGTGCTCGTGCGTACTTCCACCGTCGCCACCACCGGAACGTAGCGCGGCGCATACCGGGCCCACACCGAGTCGGGATACTCGCGCATCAGTCGGGCAAGGGTCTCCTCACGCTCCGCGCGGCGATCGCTCTCGCCGTAGGCCATTCCCAGACGCAAAAGGGCCTCGGGAACCGCGTCACCGTCCGGATGGTCGGCGATGAGCGACTCCAGTCGGCGCACGCGATCTTCGATGGTCGTCGCAGCCGACGCAAGCTCCAACGCGATGTTGTCCGCAATCTGACAATTGGGGTACTGCACCAGCAGGGCTTGCAGGTTTTCCGCATACATCTCGTGCCGAGGATCGAAGTCCAGCAAGCCCACCCGAAACGCGTCGTCCGGTCGGCGGGAACCGCTGATGGGGTCGTATTCGTAGATCGGGTCCCGATTGGCTGTCAGCAGATCGCGCAGCCGATGAGCCTCGAGCACCACCCGGTCCCTCGCAATCCGCAGGCTCTGCTCGGGATCATCCTGAGCCAGGGCGCCTTCGAACAGTCCGGGCTCGTGCGCCTCCGGTACCCGTAAATCCTTTGTATCAAAGGTCGCAATGAGTGTGCCGAGCTTCTCCATCGCGTGTTCGATCTCCCCCTCGCGAGCGTGCAACTGAGCCAATCGCAATCCCGCCACCGCCCCCAGCGGTGACTCCGGGCGGTTGACCAGGATCAATCGCCAGCTCTCCCGCGACGCCACACTGGGGAAGTTGTCGTAGAAGCGGATCCACTTGCTCGCCCGGAATTCCCCAACGTCCACCCGCCGATCCAACGCCCGCGCTTTCAGGAAAAGCGCCTGCGGTACATACCGACTGTCGGGAAAGAACCGGTGAAACTCCTCGCAACCCTGGGCCAGTTGCAACTGATGCCGGGTCAGCTCCGACTGACGCGGGCCGATGTCCGTGGTCAATTCGAACAGCCACTTCTCCTCTTCCACCTGCCGCACGGCATCCCAACTCGGCCGCGGAAGGGGGTGTTGCTGCCAGGCAAGCATCGCCGCCTGCTCCCATTGCGTCGATGCGTCCACCTCCATGAAGTACGCCTGCTCCCGTCGTTCCAGCAGCCGGTAGTACAGCTCATCCCGTCCCACATGGAACTCGAACAGCAACACCGGCAGGACGAACATCACCGCCAGCAGCGGCGTCACCGCCCCCGGTCGATAGTTCACGATCTTGGCGATGGCCAGCACGATCGCGAACGCCACCGCCGATGCCACCACCGCCAGCACCCACGGGGCAACGAACTTGATCCGGTCCACGGGGTCGATCTTGCCCACCACCGCATCCGTGGTCCCCGCCCATGCCAGGGTCAGGTACACAATCGCGGGCACCAGACCGATCAGGGCCGACATGAACCGAAAACGCGTTCGAAAGGGCTTAACCGATGCCAGCAGGCAGGAACCTAAAAGCGTGATCGCCAGCCACGGCATCACCGCCAGGAACCCCACCACGGCGATCATCGGCAGGCTCGACCAGAACCGATACAGGATCGCTACGAGGATGGGCATCGAGATCAGCGCCGCAATCAGCAACCCCACGATGGGAATCTGAATGGGAACGTCCTGGACACTGATCGGTTCGACCAGCAGGGACCCCAGCGAGACCTCCGCCTCGCCCACTCCCTGAAACGTGTGCCACAGCAGGTCGGCGTAGCCCTCTCGCGCCGGCGCGAACACCTGTCCGCTGCGCAGCCAGAAGGCAAAGCCCGCAACGCCCGCGAACAGGACGATGTTCGCGAGCATCAGCACAATGGCCCGCACCCGATACTTCGATCCCGACCGTGACCACACGTCCATCCACTCGACGGCGGGCTCAGGCTGAGAATGCAATCTCGTCGAATGGGCTGTTGTCGTTGTCATCAGCGGCGCTGCGCGATGTACGCCGTCACCACGCCGAAGGTCAGGGGCATGGCCGACGCGCGTTCGAAACCAACCTTCTCAAGTCTCTGGCACATCTGCCGGGCATCCAGGAACGATACCACGGAACGCGGAAGGTAGCGATAGGCGCCGCAGCGATCGCCACTGATCCACGTCGCCGCCGCCGGCATCAGCCGAGTCGAATACCACTCGTACAGCCGTCGAAAATGCGCGTTGGCCGGTCGCGTGAATTCCAGGATCACCACCCGCCCGCCCGGGCGCAGCACGCGATGTATCTCCCGCAGCCCGACATCCAGGTCGGCAAGGTTGCGGACCCCGAAGGCGCACGAGACCACCGTGAAGCTGCCGCCGGCGAACGGCAAGCGAAGGGCATCACCTTCAACCCATCGCAGCGGACGAGCCTGCCCAGCCCGCGCACCACCCTCGCCGTGCGCGCGGACGAGCATTTCATGAGCGAAGTCTGTGCCGATCACCAGGGCCGGTTTGGCCCGCGCGAAGGCCCGAGCGAAATCGCCCGTCCCGCAGGCCACATCCAGGACAAGGTCGTCCGCACGCACCCTCGCCAGCCGCACGGCTTCCCGCCGCCAATACGCGTCGCGCCCCACGCTGCAGATCGAATTGACCAACTCGTACCGCGGAGCGATGGCATTGAACATCCGGCGGACGCGTCCGGCCTTGTCCGCCGTTTCGTGAGGGGATTCCAGCAGTTCGTCGGTCCAGACCCGCTCGGCGTGCACACCGCCATGCTAACCCAACGCAAGGCCGCCGCCACTGCGCAAACCTCTGCGAGGTACTTGCTCGTGAAAAGACCCGCAGGCTTGGTACGTGCTTAGCGTGAGGAGGAACCGGCAGGCTGCAAGCCTGCTCTAGAGTAGCCGGGGGCAAGCGTAGCGCCGCCCTCGGACAGCGCCCCGATCAGAATCCCGACCCTGTAGGGGTCGCACCCCGTGGAGTGGGAACCCGCGCGCTAAGCACTTACTCGTGTCTTAGCGAGAATAGGCCGTCCTTTCACCCTTCGTGACTCGCCAGGTCGCCCCCGACCGGGCATCCGTCGCTACCAACGTGTCACCCTGAACCTCAAGGGAAAACACGTCGTCCATCGCCGGGAACACCTGATGAGTGGGGTGGAGGTTCAGAGCGTCCGGGTCCGCGGCGAGGGCATCGAGATAGCGCTGCAAGGCGCCGCCGTCCGGCTCGCTCACCCGCCAGTGAGCGCCGTCGCGCTTCACATGGAAGACCGCCAGCCGCATGTCCTCCAGCGTGCTTGAGCCTCCGTAGGGCCGTTTCACCACCCCAACCAGAAAGGCATATTGCCCCGCGTCGGTCTTCGCGGGATCCAACATCACCCCGTGCACGTCCCAGCGCTCGACGAACGGCGGCAGCCCGAAGCTGCGTACGTCCAGTTTGCTGAACTTGATCGGCGCGGGGCGCAGGGCGCTGGCGGAGCGAAGCTGGGGCGTCTCCCGAAGGACATTCGGATCGCCATGTCCTTCTTTCGCGATGTACTCGGACAGCGAATCCTGCCACGCATCGATGGGCTTCGCCGTGCAGCCCACGATCCCGCCTAGCGCGGCCGCAAACGGGGCGCAAAGGGCAAGTCGATGCGCTGCGGGCATCGGTCTACTTGGCGAGAACATACCGTGGCCCTCCTATCGACGGCTCGACGTGCGCTCCCGGTTACCGCGATGACGGAGCAGATCGATGACCGCCCGATTCCTGCTGAACTTCGCCTCGTCGAGCGCGGTCCGCCCGGCAAGGTTGGCCGGCTGCGGATTCGCTCCCGCTGCGAGTAGCTGTCGAACGACATCCGCGTGACCGCCCCGCGCGCCGCAGTGCAAGGGAGTAGTCCCATTGCGATCCACCACGTTGACGTCAGCGCCGGCCTCCAGCAGCGCCCTGACGACTTCCCCGTGCCCCTGGCCGGCGGCATCGTGCAGCGCTGTGCAGCCGAACGAATCGCGCGCCCCGCTCTCCGCTCCGCGGCGCAGGAGGACGCGAACGACTTCCGGATGACCGGCGCGTGCCGCCAGATGCAATGCGGTTTGACCATAGATCGCCTGCGCCGTGGGATCAGCGCCGCTGTCCAGCAGCGCTTCCACAACCTTGCCGTGGCCGGCTCGAGCGGCCGCATGCAGCGGGGTCTCGCCGTCGAAATCCGCCGCACTGACTGCCCCGCCACTTGACGCACGAATCTCACTCAGCCGCCCGGAACTTGCCGCGCGCCAAACTCGACTGCGACCCAGCACATCCCGCCCAGAAGCGTCCTCCGTAAAGTTCGCCAGCCCCACCGATGCCGGACGACGGGCGCCCGCGGCTTCGGTCGGCTCTGGCGATGCCGGATCGTCGAAACACACGTTGGCAACCGTCACCAGTTCACTAAGGTCGCCCTTACGAGCGTAGTCCTCGCCGTAGTACGTAGTCAGCTCCAAAGCGATGGCCTCAAAGTCCGCCCGCGACAGCGGCCGACCCGACTCGTCCCGATACCAGTGCAGCACATCCGCACAGCGCTTCTTGACTTCCACCCGGATCGGCGGACTCATCCCCGGACCGTACACGCTGGGATTGAGCGCCTCATCCCAGTGGGGGCTCACGAAAACGCTGAAGAAGTCGCTTCCCCGGCGCACGTGGTCGTTGAGCCGCCAGAATTCCCCCTCCCGCACCAGAAGCGGCGGCTGCATTTCTCCGCGAAGCCGCACGGGCTCTGTCAGGTTGCGGTAGAACTTCAGTCCGCAGTAGTCCGCGGCCAGGTCCGCGTTGGAGAACACGCCTGTCGTGAGTCCGCCTAGCACGCCGGCTTCCGACAACGGATGGTTTCCGGCGCCGATGTCCAACGCCCGGCGGATGGCGGCCTCCTCCGATTCGCCGCGCTCAATCGCGCCGTTGTAGGCCCCGAAGTAGATGTAGCCCATATGCACGAAGTGTACGAGCTTGTCCGTGCCCAGGTACGTGCCGTCGAGCATCACCGTCCCGCACCGCAGCAACCGCACCAGTTTCGTGGGGTCGATGACCAGCACCGGGTGATGATAGATCCAAGCGGGCGCATGATAGGACACAATCAGGCCGGAGAAGCGGCGCTGCACAGACGGGTTGCGCAGAGTCATCTCCAATGTGTCCACGTGGTTGATGACCGGTGGAAAGCCGATGAACACCGCCGAGGCGATCGTCTTCGCGGACTGAAGGTTGACCGTCGTTGCCGTGGGCTGGCCGTCGCGGAGGGATGCGCGGATGCGGGCATTGGTTCGCTCGGCCGCGGACTCCAGGACATCGTAGACGTATTCGGAGTAGAAAAACCGCAGGTCGGCGAACTCCCGGCCGATGGGCACGCTGTATTGGTCCGTCTCGTGGGCCAACGACACTGCGCACCACGACGTCAGAGCCGCTACAACGATCTCCTTTTTCGGCCCTCTGCGATGCTCACCGACTCCCATTGCAGTTGCTCGCTTTCACGCCGGCCTGGGAGTTTCGCAAAAACAATGCCCCGGCTCGGCGTCGCCCGACGCCGAGAAAGCCGTGCCGACTACTGCCCACGGACCGCGGACTACCTCGATTTGCTGAAACGCTCGGCGACGTCCGCCCAGTTCACGATGTTCCAGAACGCCGCTATGTAATCGGGCCTGCGGTTTTGGTACTTGAGGTAGTAGGCGTGCTCCCAGACGTCCAGACCCAGCAGCGGCCGCAGCCCCTCGGTCAGCGGGCTGTCCTGGTTGGGGAAGTCCTTCACGATCAGCCGGCCCGACTTGTCCAGGCACAGCCACGCCCAGCCGCTGCCGAACCGGTTGGTGGCTGCCAGGGTCATCTTCTCCTTGAGGGCGTCGAAACTGCCGAACCCGGCCTTGATGCCGTCAGCTAAGGGCCCGCTCGGCTGCCCGCCGCCCTTGGGAGACAGGTTCTTCCAGAAGATCGAGTGGTTCAGATGCCCGCCCCCGTGGTTGCGGACGGCCGTGCGGATGTCATCCGGGATCGAATTGAGACCCGTCTGCAACTCTTCCAGGCTCTTGTCAGCCAGCTCCGGATGCTTGGCGATGGCTTCGTTCAGCTTCGCGACGTACGTCGCATGGTGCTTGCCATGATGGATTTCCATGGTCTTCGCGTCGATGTGCGGCTCCAGGGCATCGACCGCGTACGGAAGCGGCGGAAGTTCAAATGGCATGACTCGTCCTCCTTCGATTTCGGTCCGTCAAATTGCGTCTCACTACCGGCGCCTCCAGGGACTTTACGCATCGGGAAAACCCTCGTCAAGCTGGCGAGGAAGGGTGAGGCCGCTCAGGGTCGAACCGCTCAGCCGAACCGCTCCTGCCGAGCCGTGGGCTCAACCCGCGCGGCGCACGGGAGCACAATCCGCCTTAGGCGGGCTGCCGAGCGATTGGCTTCAGCTAGCGCGGGCACGGGAGGGCGAGGCTCCTGCCGAGCCGCGGGCTTCCTGCGCGTCGACCGCGCCGAGGACGGACAGGCTGAAAGCCTGCGATGCAGTAGCCGGGGGCAAGCGCAGCGCCGCCCCCGGACCTCGCCCCAATAAGCATCGCGACCCTGGAAGGGTCGCACTCGTGAGCGGCAGAACAGGCGCCACACCAAGCGGACGCTGAACCGCTCCCGGCGTTTCACAAACGTGACACCACCTGGATTGTGCGGCTACACGGGCGGTCACCCCTTAAAAGACCCGAACCACGAGCACGGCCGCGAAGATAAGAAACAGATGGAATTCCACCGCCTGCTCGCTCCAGTCGATGCCGGTGAAGAACATGCATTCCTCCCATGAAGTGAGCCGCGTCAAGGTCGAAAAAACGCTTGTTGTCGTGGAGCTTGACCAACCTCCCATTCGCGCTGGCGCTGGACGCCGCACACTAAGCTGGTCCTGTCAAGCGGAGACGCCCATTCTGCTCTGCGGGCCTC
>SBAX01000102.1 GCA_005240095.1 Phycisphaera mikurensis | reverse complement strand
GATGACTGGAACGCGGCTGCTTCATATGCCCTCCTATGGAGCACTGGAGTTCCCCTCCCTTCCGCAGCTCCGTTCCCCACGGCACTGCGGGCAGCGCGACCATCCGCCCGTAGGCGGACTCAACGCTTTGCGTCCCAGCCTTGCGACTGGTTTGCCCTTCGGGATGTACTACGCATGAAACCTACGATTCGCGCCTCGCCTCACGCAAACCATAAGAGGAAAGAATTCTCCGCTCGGGCGGGTGCCTCCGCCAACGTCCAAGAAAATGGTGTGCTGCGTGTTCCCCCTCTCCCCACGGGAGAGGGACCAGGGGTGAGGGCACGCTGGTTCGGTGTGCTACGGGAACCAAACTGTGCCGAGAATCCCTTCTCGGCACCCGCGTTGCCGGATTCCCATCCCGCGCGTTGAACGCTGGCGAAAGGCCTCGTGGGAAGGGATTCCCAATTGAGCGAGTGCGAGAAAGGATTCTCGCACGAGGCGCTGAGCTAAATGGCGTAGTCGGGCATGTAGTCGGTGGGGGGCTCTTCGGAGGCGGGTTGCGGCTTGGGGGCGCGGGCGCGGCCGTCTTCGGCGCCTTTGGTCTTAAGACGCAGCTCGGGCGGTTTGAAAGTGACGACGGAGCCGGGTGGGACGCTCGAGGTCACGAACACCGAGCCGCCGATGGTGGAGTTCTCGCCGATGACCGTGTCGCCGCCGAGGATGATGGCGTTGGCGTAGATGGTGACGTTGTCCTTGACCGTGGGATGCCGCTTGGTGGAGCGGATGACCCGGCCACGCTCGTCTTTGGGGATGGACAGGGCGCCGAGAGTCACGCCCTGATAGATCTTCACGTTGTCGCCGATGTCCGTGGTTTCGCCGATGACCACGCCCGTGCCGTGATCGATGAAGAAGTTCTTGCCGATGCGGGCCCCGGGATGAATGTCGATGCCGGTCTGCGAGTGCACCCACTCGGACATGATCCGCGGCATCAGCGGCACGCTGAGATCGTAGAGCACGTGGGCCAGGCGCTGCACGCTGATGGCGAGCAGGCCCGGATAGGCGAGGATGATTTCGTCGGGGTTCAGGGCGGCCGGGTCTCCGTCGTAGGAAGCCTGCACGTCTCCCGCGAGCATGGTGCGGATGTTGGGGATGCCTTCCAGGAAGGCGAGCGTCACCTCGCGGGCCCGCTTCTCCGCCCGGGTCTCGTCCCGGTGCTCGGGATGCTCGCATTCTTCGACGTAGCACAGGCACATGCGGATCTGGCGGAAGGCGGCCTCGGCGATGCGCGGCAGGAGGTCGCCCACGTGGAAGGCCACATTGTGCCGCGTGAGCCGCTGCCGGCCGATGAAACCCGGATAAAGCAGCTCCAACAGATCGCGGACGAGCTGCACGATCTCCGCCCGGTTGGGCAGGAACACGCGGTCGATGTGCTGGGTGCGCGTATCCACCTGGTAGCTGGCCACCACCCGCTGCACCAGCTCCCCGAGCTTGGCCCCAATGACAAAGTCTTCACTCATGAGACGCTCATCCGACTTGGGCGCTCATTGTAGCCATCTTGCGTCGAACCCGCGAGGGAGCTTCTCCCGGCCCATCGTCAGTCAGGCCACCCTTCGGGTCCGGCACCGACAATTGCCCGGCATGATTAGACTCGTGCTCCGTCGGGCCTCATTTCGGGTGGTGGTTATTTCCGAGCCAGCCGGATGGGGCGGGCTGAGGACAACCCGGCTCGGATCGGCTACTCGAAAGTTCAGGCGTGGCGCAACACGAGCGGCGCCCCGAGGTTGAACCGGGGACCTTGGGGGTTATGACTCCCACATCATCGTCAGCCGGCGATCAACCTAGCGTACGCGGCGGCAACGACATAGCCCATCATCGCGGAAGTTCGATAACGCTCAGCCCGTTCGCCGGCCGCGGAACGTATACTCCGTTGTAGCTAAGCGCCCAGATCCCGACGGCGTCAATAGAGCCGATTGCCGCCCAGCGGATATTGGTCCGCAGGTCGATCCAGGTACCGACACGCACGCCGGCAGGCACGTTCAACAACCCGTCCACGTCCATCCAGCGCCGCTGTTGATCACGCCAACCGGCAGCCTCGCGAGCGGCGACGAGCATCGGGGGGGACGGAGGCTTTCTCAAGCCTCCGATAGCCCACCGCATCTCCGTAGACCCGCATGCCTCGTTCATGGATGAGGCTCGTCCATGATTCCCACCACTCGGGATCGGTTGCCCTGAGGCCGGGCGTAGGCCCACAGATCGAGCCGCAGCAACCTGGCGAGCTCCGGCAGACCGTCGTAGCGCGGATGAATGCTCTGATCCATATCACAACAACCGCCGCCCAGTTCGGATGCCACGCCCCACCAGATCAGGCCGGCCAACCCCGTGCCCGGCGTCGCGTCGAGGCGGTAGACATCCGCCCGCGGATAGGCGCTATCTTGCCCTTGAAAAGCCCTGAGACCATTGGAATACACGAGACTCTCCGGCGCTGTCCAGACGATGGGTGTCATCGCGCGATAGCGCCGAGCCAGTCGTACGACTTGTGCCCGCTCGCCGCCCGACCCAACATCGGAGCCGATGAATACGGGAAGGAAGGTCGTGGTGAGCGGAGCAAAGGGTCCGACAAATTCCATCGCGATTGCGTCGGCGTCAATGATGATCCGCACCGGCCGCTGCAAGTCCAGCGACCCGATGAACTCCGTGCTTGTCCCATTGCGGCCGCCACCACCGGTGCCTGGAGCGTCCCAGGGTACGCGTTCGTTCGTAGCGGAACCGGATGTGGAGCGCTCGTCACGTCGATCCGTTGCCCGAGATGCTCAACGTAGAAGGCGCTGTTGACCGGGCGGTGCAACGCCACGCGAAAGACATCGACGGAACCGCTAGGAAATAGCACTACAGCGCTAATTGTCATGGCGTTTGAGTCGTGAGGTTTTGGCGGTGCGGTTGCGGGCTTGGTGGTACTGGATGATGCGGGCGGTGCGTTCAG
>SBAX01000358.1 GCA_005240095.1 Phycisphaera mikurensis | reverse complement strand
CCCCCTCCACCACCCGCACCACATCATCCACCACAAACGGCTCGAGCGGCGCGTCCTGATCGCAAAGCCCCGCAGAGCGAAGCTGCTCCACAAACGGCAGGCAGCTCCCATCCCAGGCCGGCAGCTCATTGGCGTTCAGCTCGATTTGCAGATTGTCCAACCCCAGCCCCGCGCAGGCGCTCAAGGCATGTTCGACGGTCTCAATGGCCACCGTGCCGTTGCGAAGCGACGTCCGCCGGGCGCGTTTAGAGACATTCTCTACGACGGCCGGGATGGAAACGGGCGGGTTCTGATCGGTGCGAACAAACCAGATGCCGGTGTTCGGCTCCCCGGGACGCACGCGGAGGTGTACCGGTTCCCCCGTGAACAGGCCGCGTCCGTCCAGCTCGACCTCATGGGCGATGGTGTGCTGAGGTCTCAAGGGATTCCACCCGGGCTGTGAGGTCCTTCAACTGTTCAATGAGCTTGGGCAGGCGCCGCAAGTGGGCACGCTCCCGCAGCTCATCGCGATGTTCCTGCGCCGGGTTTCCAGACAAGACAAGACCCGGCGGAATATCCTTGTCGGCAATTGCGCTCGCGGCGAGCGTGACGCGATCACCGACGGCGACGTTGTCCAGCACGACGGCACGTCCGCCCAACACACAGGAATCGCCCAAACGCGAACTCCCGGCGATCCCAGACTGGCCGACGAGGATCCCGTGTCGGCCGATCCGGACATTATGGGCGACTTGCACCTGGTTATCAATCTTCGTCCCCTGCCCGATCACCGTGGCCCCGAACTTCGAGCGGTCCACGCAGGTACACGCCCCGATTTCCACGTCGTCCTCGATCACCACCCCCCCGATGTGAGGGATTTTGTTATGCCGGCCCTGGTCGAAGTAGTAGCCGAACCCATCCGCCCCGATCACCGAGCAGGAGTGAATGGTGACCCGGCTGCCGATGCGGCACCCGTCGCGGATCACCACATTGGGCCAGAACTCACAGCCCTCCCCCACGCTCGTATCCCGCCCGATGAACACCCCCGCATGGATGACGCACCGGTCCCCCATCGTCACCCCCTCGTCGATGACCACGTGCGGCCCGATGGACGGGTTCTCCCCGATCCTCGCACGCGGATGAATCACCGCCGTCGCATGAATGCCCGGAGCCGGCCGCGATACCGGCGGAGCGAACGCCGCGAACAGCGCCGCCACGCCGCGCTCGATGTTGGGGCACAGAATGGCAGGCATCGGCGTTTCGCCGAAGCCCTCGGGCACGAGGACCGCCCCCGCACGGCTGGCCGCAATCCGCTCCACGTACTTCCCCCGCGACACCCACGTGGCCTGATCCGGCCCGGCCTCACTCACGTCCCCCACGCCGCGAATCGTCGCCGAACCGTTCCCGCGCAGTTTCCCCCCTACCGCTTCCGCAAGCTGCGAGACTGTGTACGAGCGGTTCATGGCTTCTTGGGCGGCGGTTGCGGCGCGGGCTCCTTGGGCTTGATCTGCACCGACTCAATCGACAGCCCGGGGGTGCCTCCGCTCGATTTGTAGTTGGCGTTGAGCCGAGTGACCACGTCCTCGGTGATGTCCACCGCCGGGCTCCAGTACAGCACCTTCTGGAGCAGAATGTGCTGCCGGACCTGCGCCGGGTTCTCCGGCGTCTCCGGCGGAAGCTGGTCGGCCGCCAGCACCACATCGAGACCTTTCTCCTGAGCCACCTCGCGGATAGCCGCCTGAATGTCCGTGAAGATGCTCTTGAGCGATTCCGCCAGCCCGCGCTCGACCTTCTGCCCTTCCGTCTCCGTGAACCATTGGAACTCGGCCTCCATCAGGGCGATCTCCTTGAGCCGCTGGCGAAACTCCTCGGTCCCCGGCTTGAGTTCCTCCTGAGCCGAGCGCTTAGCCCGCTCGATCTTCTCCCTCAGCGCGTCGCGATCCCCGTTGATCTTCTTGCGGACGGCCTCAAACTGCGCCTCCAGCTCCGACGTCTTCGCATACTTCTCCGAAACCACCGGAATGTTCACCACCGCCGCCTTCGTCGACGCCACAGCCGGATCAGCGCCCAATGCCGCCGCTAGAAGCGATACCCATATCGTTCTCATCCCTGTATTCTCCCTTTCGCCAAGGCATGATACTACTCGAAAACCGGCGCCTGCGCAAGTGGGTGCGCTAGGAATGCTGATTATGCCAGCTAGTGCTTCATCGGCCGCAAACACTCAAGTAAGCGGGAAGGCGCCGGCGTCTGAGCTTATCGACTTCCATCACCCGCGCGCGGGGACGGCGCACCGCCGGGCGATCCTGTTGGTGGTCACGGCAGCGCTCGTTATCGGCGCGGGAAGTACCGCCCTCGCGCTTGTCCGCCCGCCTGCAGTGGTCAAGGGCGAGCTTGCTGGATTCCTCGCGCTCGTCGTGCTGTTGACGATAGTGGTTGCTGTTTTGGTGTCGCGTTTCCCCACGAAGGACATGCGCGGTCTCTTCGCCGAAGGCGGGCCGCGGTCGATGCACATGCTGCTAGCGCAGCTCTTTCCGGCAAGCCACGCGCTGCCGCCCAACCTGAGGCCGCTTGCCAAGGGACTGCTCCGCCACGGCAAACGGGGCTTGTCGGTACGAATCTGCCGCGCCACGCAGGCGGCACCTGTGGAGCCGCTGGCCCAGCACTTCGAGCCAATCGCCATCGACGAGTCGGATGCCCACTTTGTCGAGGTCGAAGAAGGCATCGACGCGGCTGTGGTCGCACCCTCGACGCAGCCGACCAATCGTCAACTTGACGAGCGCGATGCGATTCGAAAGGTAAGGCGCAACATCACGCTTGCGGGCGGATGGCTCATGTTGCTTACATTTGGGTTCGCAGCGGCGGTTCAGGCATGGGTATCATGGAACCGTGGGAGAATGTCCTTCGGCCTACCAGTCTCGCTTCTCTGGGTCCTTACGGCTCTCTTTCTCATGGGTAGCCGAAGAGGTGCGTGGACGCCGTACGAAAGATGGATGCTGATTCCAGGCGGTTTGCTGTCTCTGAGCCGCACCCCTTTCGCGAAGAAAGACACGATTCACCTGTTTCGACGCGAAGACAGCGTCCTCGTTGTCTTTCACGCTTCCCGCGCGATGTGGTCGACCTTCGTGACCGACGAATCCAAGACGCAAACAATCGAAACGACAGCCCGGGAGGCGCAGCTGCTGCTCCGAGCGTGGCTCTCCCCGATCCCGCCACCACCACTCGAACAGCTAGGCGAGTTGATAGCCACGTGAGCCCAGTTTCCCCTGGACAGCACCAGTTTTGAGATCTGAAATCTGAGATTTTGAAATCTACCGCCCCTACCACTGCGCCTCTTCGAACGCCCCCATGCGCGGGGCAGCCTTGACCGGGCGGGATTTGATAATCGCCGCGGCCAGGGTCAGGTCGCCTTTGGTGGTAATCTTCAGGTTCGAGGCGTCCGACGGCACCACCGCCACGGCGTGCCCGGCACGCTCCACAGCCTGGGCGTCGTCGGTGATGTCCTCACCCGCATCCCCAAGCTTGGCATAGGCTTCGATGATGATGTCCTTGCGGAACACCTGCGGCGTCTGGGCCTCGTAGAGCCCGGCGCGATCCACGGTCTGCTCGACGACCCTCGACCCCGCGGCCACGCGCTTGATCGTCCCTACCAGCGGCGCGCCCAGAATCGCCGCCCCGCTCTTGACCGCCTCCGCAAAAACCGCGTCGATCATGTCCACACTCACGCACGGGCGCGCCGCATCATGAATGGCCACATACTCCGCATCATTGGACACAATCTTCAGCGCCGCCGCCACCGTATCGCACCGCCGGGCACCCCCCTCGACAAGCTTAACCCCCATGAACCCCAGATTCGCCCCGTAGCTGGTTTTCATCGTGGCCGAGTCCTCTGGAGACACCGCCAGGATCGTCTGGCACACGTCCGGCCGACTGATGAAGTGCTCGAGCGTCCGTAGGAAAATCGGGCGCCCGTCGAGCTTGGCGAACGTCTTTTTTTCCGCCCCGCCAAAGCGCTCGCTCTTCCCCGCCGCCGGAATGATGACGCTGAACTTGGCCATGATCGCACTCCAGAGGACGACCCTGTCATCCTCCATGGATTCTAGATCGACGCCGCCTTTCGGCAAACAATGGGAGGGCGAGGCTCCTGCCGAGCCGTGGAAACTCTTACGACTTGTCCGCTTTGAAGCGCCGCCGCTCGGGAACGGGCACGCCGTCGAGGCGACCGAAGATCATCCGCCCGGCCGAGGTTTGCAGAACACTGGTGACCGTCAGGTCCACCACCTCGCCGAGTCGATCTCGGGCCCCTTCGGCGACCACCATCGTCCCGTCGTCGAGATAGCCAACCCCCTGCCCCACTTCCTCGCCCGGCTTGATGACCTTGACCGCCAGCGTCTCGCCCGGAAGCACCACGGGCTTGAGCGCGTTGGCCAGATCATTGATGTTGATCACCGAAACGCCTCGAAGCTGAGCGATCTTGTTGAGGTTGTAGTCGTTGGTGACCACCTTCCCATTCAGCAGCAGGGCCAGGTCGATGAGCATCTCGTCCACCCCGGCATTGGGCGCCGTACGCGTGGGCATGGTGTCCAGCAGACGAATCTCGATCTTGTCGTTGCTTTGCAGCTTGTTGAGCATGTCCAGCCCGCGACGCCCCCGCACCCGCTTGAGCTTGTCGCTGCTGTCCGCAATGGTCTGCAACTCCTGAAGGACAAATCGCGGCACCACCAGTTCCGACTCCAGGATTCTCGTGTTGGCGATGTCCGCGATGCGCCCGTCCACGATCACCGACGTATCCAGGATCAGCGGGCGCGCCCCCTTCGTCTCCTTCGAAAACTCCACGTACGGAATCACGAAGCGAACGTCATCCTTCGTCTGCAGAATGAAGCTCACCGCCAGGTAGACGCAGATCACGCCGATGGCCAGTTTGAGGGCATCGACAAACGATTGCCCGGACTGGGTGAGTTCGCCGGGAACGTTGGCTCGGACGAGCAGGTCCACGATCAGGGACAACCCGTACGCCACGACCATCCCAACGATGAGCCCAAAAAACAGCCCGGAAATGGCGGTGAGCGACTTCCGCGGCACCAGGATGTCGAGGGCGATCACCAGGAGGGCTACACCGAGAAACCCGATAAAAATCACGTCGCCTTGACCCGCCAACGGACCGGCGGCCATGCGCGCGTCCACGCTCAATCGCCAGCCAACACCGATCAAGCCAAGGCAGAAGACCACCCGCAACACGATCATGGAGACCGTGCCCGCGGCGATGGGAGCCTCCGGACCAAATGTCGCACGTGACGTACTCGGACGCATTCCTAGGGAACCTCATGTAGCGGGCGGCGGCTAATCCGCGCGCCACCATAAGCAGTATATCGGGACGTCGGACGCGCATCAAATCGGCCACGCGGCGGATAAACTTTGACCCTGCCGTTTCGCGACACTACACTCGCCAAAGTCGTCGGCTCCGGCGGATGATGGCGTGTGCAGCTTGCTTCCACGGTCCCCGTTGAGCGGCCCGTTCTTCTTTGCTCACAAGACGATCGGGGTGAAATCGTCGTTTCCCGGCGCCATGGCGGGGAGGTTGCCGTGAGTCAGCTTGGTCGGCTTCGCCTGCCCCCGCCAAGACGCCCTTCTCGCCCCGCCGACCACATGACCACCGGTCCGGTAGGCCGCACCACGCTCTGGCTTGCCCTGCCCGTTCTCGCCGAGCAGCTCCTCAACACGCTCGTCGGGCTCGTGGACACCTTCCTCGCCGGGCGCATCAGCCCGGCCGCAACCTCCGCCGTGGGACTCTCCGCTTATGTCGGTTGGCTGGCCTCGATGCTCGTCATGCTCATCGGCACGGGCACCACCGCCCTCGTCGCCCGCTACGAGGGCCGCCGCGAGCACGAAAAGGCCAATCACTTCGCCAATCAGTCCGTCACCCTCGCCGTCGTCCTCGGGATCGCCCTCTTCGTCTTCGCCTACGAACTCGCCCCGTGGTTCGCCCGTTATTGCCGCATGACTGGCAACGCCTTCCGCATCACCGTCGATTACCTCCGCATGGATGCCGTGGGACACCTGGCCATGAGCGTCATGATCGTGGGCTGCGCCGGCCTGCGCGGAGTGGGCAACATGCGAACCCCGATGATGATCTACGCGGTCATCAATGCCGTGAACGTGATCTTCTCGTGGGGCCTTGTCTATGGCGTAGGGCCCTTGCCCCGGATGGGTGTCACCGGCATCGTCGCGGGCACGGTCATCGCCAAGATCACCGGCGCCACGCTCACCGTCGCCCTGCTCGCCGGAGGACGGCACGGACTTGAACTTCTTTGGTCCCAGGCCCCGCTGATCTTGCACTCCGCCGCCCGGATTCTGCGCATCGGGCTTCCCGCCGCCGCCGACGGCGCCATCATGTGGTCCGGCCACTTCGTGTTTCTGGCGATTGTCTCGCGTCTGGCGGGCCCGCCGCTGGGCGAGGCTTACTTCGCCGCCCACGTCATCGCCATCCGTGTGGAGGCCTTCTCCTACTTGCCCGCCGTCGCCTGGGCCGCCGCCACCGCCACTATGATCGGCCAGGCGTTAGGCGCCGCCGACCCCCGCCGGGCAATTCGTTGCGGACACCATGCGGTCATCCAATGCGCCGCCCTCTCCGCCGTCATCGCCACGCTCTTCTTCATCGGCGCCCCATACATTTTTCAGCTGATGACCCTCGACCCCCGTGTCCGCGCCGAGGGGATCCAGCCGTTCCGCGTCCTTGCGTTGTTTCAGCCGCTCCTCGTGACGGCCATCATCTACATCGGCGCCCTTCGCGGCGCAGGGGACACTCGATTCCCCTTACTCATCACCATCGTCGGCACTCTCTTCATCCGCATCCCCTTAGGTTGGCTTTTCGGCATCGTCCTCCACGGCGGCCTGCTGGGAGCCTGGGTCGGAATGTTCGCAGACATGACCTGGCGCGCCATCGCCGCCAGCATCCGCTACGCCCGCGGCGCCTGGGTGCGAACAAGAGTCTAGGGGGCACTAAGAAGCGAGCCGCGGGCTTCAGCCCGCGCGGACGCGCGAATAGTGACGACGCCAAGACTTTGTTGGGCGTTCTCAGGCTGCTTGACGTGACCGGGTGCCCATCCATCGCGCCAGCGATGGGTGGGGGCTCGATGATCGAATCCCGATGCACCGCCTGGCTTCGTGCCCGCGCGGACACCCGAATAGCAAGGACGCCAAGGCTGTTTTTTGTCGGGCGTTCGCAGGCTGCTTGGAGTGAGCGCTTGCACCGCAGTTCCGGGGTGGCACAAGTATCCGAAGAGCAACGACGCGTTAGCCCCGTTCACGGGGCTTCCCCGCCGCCGGCGGTACTAGGCCAGGCGTTCTACGCCTGGTCAGCTCGCTCTCCCTCGTAGTTCTCAGCCCGTTTCAACGGGCTTCGCCCGGGGGTCTCGATGATCGAATCCTGATGCACCGCCTGCCTTCGTGCCCGCGCGGCGTGCAATGGACGACGCAGGCTGAAAGCCTGCTCTGAAGTAGCCGGGGGCAAGTCCGCCCCTAGGCGGACGCCGCCCCCGGACCAAGGGCCCCAGAAAAAAAGGCGACCCTGAAAGGGTCGCATCGGCGTACGACGTTAGCTGCGCAAACCGAGCACTTTTTCCGCGCGCAACATCACGGTTGCTGCTGATCAGGCGGCGGTGGGACCTTCCCCTGTGCCGCACGCGAGGCCGCGTCGCGAAGCTGGGCCGCGATGGCGTCGTCCGTGTCTTGCTGAGCGAGGCTCCCGAACATGTCCGCCGCCCGCTGCGCCTCTCCCACGGAGTAGTGCAGATAAGCAAGCAGGAGTTCCGCGTCGCGGTTCTGGAGGTTCTCCGCTACGAACCGTGACAGCCGCTCCGTCTGAGCGGTCAGCGCCGCCGGCTCCTTGTACATGGTCCGAAGATCCATCGGATAGTCGATGAGGTCCCGCGTAGTGAGCAGCGCACGCCGCAGCGACGCCGAAGCCGTCTCGAAATCGCCCAGGGCCACGTTCGCCCATGCATACAGCACCTTCGCATAGCCATCGCGCTCGTCGCTCAGCACCGCGCGGCTGTACAGCGCTCTAGCCTCGTCATAGCGCCCCTCCGCAAATGCGGCGTTGCCTTCCATGACCACCGCCCGCTGTTCCTCCGTGGGCTCCAGCGGCTGATAGGCCTCGCTGCCCTCGGGCGCCTGCTCCGCAGGAGCCGGCTGCGCCGGCACAGCTTGCTGGGG
>SBAX01000381.1 GCA_005240095.1 Phycisphaera mikurensis | reverse complement strand
GCCCCGTACTCCCGCCGACGTGCTCACCAAGGCCGGCGCCAAACACGATCCCACCGCACGCGCCTCCATCGCCGCCGCCTTAGGGATTCGCTGCTACGCCGTTAACTTCTTCGAAGACAAACCGCCCGCCAAAGCCGCCAGCCTCGAATTCATCATGGCCATGAAAGATACCAGCACCCTGGAGGCACCGTCGCCTGCCGATTGCTGGCGGGCCCAAGTCACCTACTGGATCCAAAAGGATGTCGTGGACGCCATCAACGCAGTCAATCAGGAGGCAGCGGACGCCGCCCGCACCGCCGGCGCCGACATCTGGGTAGGCATCATGCCCGTCAAGGATGTCATATCCATTCGCACCTCCCCCGACTATGTCGAACCCGGCGGCGACCTCTACGCCCCAGCGCCTGCGGGCGGCTATAACTTCGCCCTCGCTCCGGGCAGCGCCGCCAGCGTCTTCACCGGAACCGGTTCCGGGCCGTCGTTCGACGTCCTGCAGTTCACCGTCAAACTGGTCATGGACCAGCGAGACATCCCCCTGTTCGTGGAGAAGCTCGCCAACAACAGCTTCCACACCCTGCTTCGCGCCTCATACAAGGCCGTCCCTCCGAACAAGAACATGGTGGACAAGGTTTACGGGCCCGAGCCCGCGGTGAATGTGGTGTTCGATTTCGAAACCGTCATGCTGGGCGAAGTCTTCCGCGCCCTCATGCCCGACGAAGTCTGCGAGAAGTACGAGATCAAGTGCCCGGAGCGAAAGGACGCCGAGAAGGATGAAGAGGAGGAGTAGTCTCGGCAGACGGCTGACCATAGCGGTTGCACAACCATGGCAAAACAATTAGTCAATCCCTTCGAACGTCACGTGGAGAAGGCCGTTCTCGGCATTGCCGGATTGGCCCTGATCTACGTCGTCGCTCTGTACGTCGTGACCACGCCCAACTACCTCGAGCTGGGCGGAGAGCGGGTCACTCCCAGCACCATCGATGAGAAGGTGGCCCAGAAAGCCACCGACGCCGCGTTGCTGCTCAAGGGCGCTCCGCGGAAACCTATCAAGGTCGACCCTCTCCATGACACCTTTGTCGCCGCCACCAAGCCGCTGGAGATCGGGCCGCTGCCCGGCACCGTGGCGCTCGGACCGGAAGTCCCCATCATCGAGCGCGGCATCTTCGGCGCAGGTGCAAGGCTCGCGAAGGTCCAGACCCCCGCCAAACCCGCCGTCTCCCATGGCCGGAGCACGTTCATAGTTCCTGTCGGTGCAGACCAAACTCGGTATCAGCCATCCTATTGGGTGTCGGTCTCCGCGATGTTCGACGTGAAGAGCCACCTGGACGCTCAAAAACGCGACTGCGGGCCGCCCGGCGAGAGCATGATCTTCGGCCCTCCGCAGATCCAACGTCGCAAGCAGCGCTCTGACGGGAGCTGGTCCGATGGCGACTGGCAGGACGTCGAGGCACGGCCCGCCGCGAAGATACCCAGAGAGCCCACCATCCTGCTCAGCGAGGAAGGCGGTAAGCTCTTCGTGGACAAGGATGTGCTCAAGCACGTCGACGCCTTCCGCAACGACATCGCGACTCCCTCCGCCCAGCTCGACATCATCCGCCCCATGCCTCCGCAGATGGCTCCGCCCACGCATTGGACGCTCCCCGTCATCACCACCTACAAAGACGTCCTCAAGATGGATGACGAGCACATGTTCCCCAACGAGCCACCCGCCCAGGAACCCATGGACCGCTACGGCCTCTCCGGCGAAAAGGCCGCGGCCAAAGCACCGCCCAAGGAAAGGACCCCTGAACAACAACGCGCCCAGGACATGGATGACGCCGTCAAGCTGATCCAGCAAGCGCGGCAGACCAAGTCCAAGAACGACGCCACCAAGGCATACAACCTGGCCAGGGGCGTTATTGACGATCGAACGGCAAACGCCACCGAGAAGGCCCGTGCCGAGAGAATCAAGGCCGAAGCCGAGCAGGCGGAGCGCGATATCATCCGCGAGGAGAGAATGCCCGGCGCAGCGCCGAGCCAACCGGGGCGCGAGGCTGGACCAGAGGTTAAACCGAAGCGCGAGAAACTTCCATCCCAGCAGATCTGGGCCCACGACGCGGCCGTCGGCAGCCTAGAAGATGGCGCCACCTACCAGTACCGCCTGCGGTTCCGCGTCTACAACGTTCTCGCCGGCGCACCCAACAAGTTCAATAACCCCGAAGACTCTACGATCGTCTTCCTCGAAAGCGAGTGGTCTCCTCCCTCGGACCCCATCTTCGTCGAGCCCGATGCTATGTTCTTCGTGACCAGTGAGATTCCGAAGGACCAGGAAATCAGCGTCGAGTTCTACAAGTGGTACATGGGCGTGTGGCTCAAGCCCGAAGGTCGCATCAAAGCCGGGATTGGACAGAAGTTGTACCTCAAAAAGCGCACCCCGGCTCCGGACCTGATCGACCCGACGAAGGTTGACAACCCCGAAATCGAATTCACCGCCGATGCTACCGTGGTGGATATTGACTTTGATCGCCCCTTCCGGGAGGCGAAGCGCGGCAGCAGCGGTAACAAGGGCGTCAGATTCGCGCAGCCGACGCCATCGACCGCCGTGGTCTTCATGGACTCGCAGGGCCGGCTTTTCGAGCGATTCGTTCCCTCCGAAAAGACCCACCCTGACAAGCGCGAGATAGAGGGCCGTAAGTGGGTGCCGCCCAAGCAGTCGAAGCCTTAGACGCAAGGCGTGGGAGGGGCTGTGCCGATGGGTGGCATGGCCAAGGGCAGCGCCGCCATGCCGACGCTCGCCGAAAATGGCTTGCGGCGTGTAGGGGCAAGCCCTACAATCCGGCCCGCGGTCCGATGGCGCCGAAGACCGCGGCAATCCCCGGCACGCCGGGGCGACGTACACCCTAGCTTTGTTGGCGCGTAGTTACGGTGCGTCATTCATTCAGGCAGGCGCGGGAAACTGTGCCTGCGGGACCCCCGCCAGCTCCGCCGCGGCGGACTGGACCTCAATAAGAGGAGGACTCCCTTGCCTAAGATAGGGTTGGCCCGACCGGCGGCCGTGCTGTGGACGTGCATCGCGGCATGGCTCTTTGCTCCCCCTGTTTTCGCCCAGGATGAAGCCGCGGCTCTCGAACGGGCCGTCAAGCTGTTCGACGCCGGCGACTACGTCGCAGCCCAGGAGCTGCTCGTCGGCATCGACCGCGGCAAGCTGAGCGCCAAACAGCAGGCCACCCGTGACGAGTACCTCAACCGTGCGCAGACCGCCATCACCATGTCCGAGAAGGCCGTCCGCGATCTTGAGGACGCCGAAACCGCCATGGCCGAAAATGACCGCGCCCAGGCCGAGCGCCTCGTCGCCGCGGTCACCGCCAATGAATATGCTCCCGCCACCGTCCGCGCGGACGCCGTGGAACTGCAGCGCAAGCTCCAGGCTAACAAGACCGCCACGGCCCAAGCCCAGCCTCCTCCGCCCCCCGGCGCTGCAGCCCCTCCGCCGAAGAAGAATGGCAATGGCAT
>SBAX01000271.1 GCA_005240095.1 Phycisphaera mikurensis | reverse complement strand
GGCGGGGCCATGACCGGCGAGCACGGGGACGGCATCGTCCGCTCCTGCTGGGTCGAAAAAATGTACGGTCCCAGGATCGTCGCCGCGTTCAAGGAAGTGAAGAAGCTCTTCGATCCGCAGGGCCTGCTGAATCCGCACAAGATCGTGGACCCCTGGCCCATGACCGAGCATTTGCGCTTTGGGCCGGCATTCCAGTCTCGCGTTGTCAAAACCCACCTGGACTTCTCGGCCTACGGCGGCATGGCCGGTCTGGCCGGCATGTGCAGCGGGGTGGGGCAGTGCCGCCAGAGTCTCGTGGGCGTGATGTGCCCCTCCTACATGGCCACCGGCGACGAGACCCACACCACCAGGGCTCGCGCCAACGCCCTTCGCCTCGCGCTTTCCAATCGCGACTTGCTCACCGGCCTGGACGATCCCGCGCTCACGGAGGTCATGGACCTTTGCCTCTCCTGCAAAGCCTGCAAGACCGAATGTCCCACGGGCGTGGACATGGCCAGGCTCAAGGCCGAGTTCCTCGCCCAGCGCGTTCTGCGCCACGGCGTCACGCCTCGCGCCCGCTTCATCGCCGAGCTGCCCCGCAGGCTGCGCTACGCCAGTTGGATGCCGCGACTGGCCAACTTCACGACCCGCTCGATGGCCGTTCGTGCGACCCTTGAGCGCCACCTGGGCTTAGATCGGCGAATGCCCCTGCCGCCGCTGGCCACGAAGACGTTCCGGAGCTGGTTCCGCTCCCACCGCCGCAAGGTTGCGGCGCACCCCGCGCCACGCGGCGAGGTCGTCTATTTCGTGGACACGTGGACGAACTACTTCACCCCGCAGGTGGGCATCGCCGCCGTGCACCTGCTCGAGGCCGCGGGCTTTCGCGTGCGATGCCCGCGACTCTTGTGCTGCCAGCGACCGGCCATAAGCCAAGGTCTGCTGGCCGAGGCCCGAACCGCCGCAGAGACCAACGTGCAGCGCCTGGCCCAGACGGCCGGTCCCGGCGTGCCCATCGTCGGCACCGAGCCCAGTTGCCTGTTCACCCTCGTCGATGAATACCCCCAGCTCGTCCGTACAGGCTGGGCCCGACGCGTGGCCTCGCAGGCGATGCTCGTGGATACGCTCATTCGCCGCACCCTCGATGGCGACTCCTCCGCGCTACGCTTTCAACAGCCATCCGAAGCGATCCTCTACCACGGCCACTGCCACCAGAAAGCCATGATCGGCACGGCCGACTCTCTCGCGTTGCTTCGGGCCGCCTTTGGCGACCGGGCCTCCGAAATCAACAGCGGTTGCTGCGGGATGGCTGGCTCCTTCGGCCACGAGGTCGAGCACTACAACGTGGCCGCCGCCATCGGCGAGCAGCGCTTGCTCCCCGCCGTGCGCGCCCGCGGCACGGCCAGCATCGCCGTCTCCGGTTTCAGTTGCCGCCAGCAGATCGAGCACCATACCGATGCCGCCCCCCGGCACCTGCTGGAATACCTCGCCGGCGCCCTCCGCCCCTCTCCCTTCCCGGGAAACGAGTAGAGGTGAGGGTTAGGACCGCCACCAGCCATTCGCTGCGACTGGCTTGGACCCCTCTCCTCCAAGGGAGAGGGGCAGGGGTGAGGGTCGACGTGGGCGATTTCTCGACGGCTCCAAATTGCGGGGTTCCACGCCCCCTGTTGGGGCTTCCCCCGCACCCCCGCTCTGTCAGGCCCGAAGCGGGCCGCCCACGCCCATCCGCCTCGACCACGGAAACCCCGCTGGCACCCCGCAAACGCGGTTTCTCGAAAATGGGAGTCCGGATTTCAGGGCTGGCGAGCGCATTTTTCTGGCACGCCAGTTGCTATGGTAGTCTCCCGGCGGCGACTGTCCCGAAAAAAGAAGTCAGCCTTCGGACCTTGGGTCGGGGCGACTGAGCCGTTACCGGGCCTCGCGACAAACGCCGCAGGACTGAGCCGTAGCGCAGCACAGTTCCTCCAGAGGCACGCTGTGCAGCGCCGTTTTTGAGTGGGCGAGTTCAGCGGAAGAGGCTTTTCGACGCACGGGTCGTCTCGGAATTTGTGCGCATCGAAGAGCCCCGCTGGGCTCGCGATAAAAAACCTAGCGTAGCAAAGCGAGAGACCGGCGGATCCCGGCTTTTCCACCACACTCCTCTCTCCGGCCCGAACATGGAAAAGCCCCGCCGGTCTCGCGTCTGCGCGCAGACGCACGCGATGTTTCTGGACGACCGGCTCTTCCCTGGACGTCCGCGCGGGCTTAAGCCCGCGGCTCGCGGGAAAGAAACTCGCGCCAGGGGCGGGGCGGCTTGGCCGAGTGGCTGGGGACGAGGGCCAGCATCCCCAGCAGCAGACCCACGATCATCCAGTTGTGTTGCACGGTCGCGGCGTCGCCTCCCACGCGAAATGCGCTGATGACGAGCCACGCCGCAATGGCCAGATTGGGAAGCTGGCATTCTACCACTGAATTACGCCCGCCAATGCGGTTTTGCTCTACTTAAGCGAAGCCTTTTGCTCTACTTAAGCCATGCCGGCCGCTATAATTCCGGCAAGGAACCAGCGGCATTATACCGGGTGTTACGGCATGGCCAAGGGACGACAGCGAATCCCGAAGCTCAAGTTCACCACTTGGCGAACGCTCGGCTGGCACGTCGCCTTTCGGGACCGAGCGACAGGTTCTCCCCGCAAGCACCTGTTCAACATCCGCGAACGCGAGCGTGAGGCGGAGGCCCGCCTTCTCTACCATGCGTGGGTGCTTGAGCACCTTGGCGCAAACGGGAACACGGCCTACCCCACGAAGGCCAAGCTGCCGGCCAGACGTACGGCCAGAAACAACATGCTCTCAGGAAGCCTCCTTGAGATCGCCAGTGGCCTCATCGAATCCGAGCGCCTCCGAGCGAGAAGCGATAACGAACCGCGAAGACGTGGCACCATCGCAGCGCCCGTTTTCCGCGACCTGAAGAAGCAGATTCGAGACTTTCTCGAATTCCTCAACGAGGTGCACGGAAGCGGCGCAGTCTCGCGGATGCGAATTGCCGACCTTTCGATGGAGGACATCGAGACCTACAACCGCCACATCGCCGAAAAAGGCTTCTCCGCGTCCCAAGTCGCCAAGCGCATTCAACTCGTAAAGGCGATCATCGACCGCGCCGGCAGGCCCGAGCACGGCCGCCAAATGCTCACGTGGAACTGGGATTCACGTGACGTGGCCCACGGCCTTCCGTCCCGCGAGCGAATCCTTCCGACGGTGATGCAACTCAAGCAACTCCTGCGACAGTCCGACCTTCGCGGCAGGACTATGATCTGGCTCGGAATCGGTCTTGGGCTCGGAGCGAAAGACCTCGCCGTTATTCGGGTCGGTCAGATTGCAAAGGATGCGTATGACCTGCGACGCGCGAAGACGGGCGTTGAGCGCTACGGCGACACGCCGCCTCTCGTCTGGATGTACGTGAATGCGTATCAAACCCGGCAAGGCCGGCCACCGGGTCAGCTTCTCTTTGTTACGCGAAACGGAGTGCCGCTCGTTCAATCATCCTCGAACGCGGTAACGCAATGGTGGGCCAAACTCCGAACGAAAGTCGGAGATACCACCGACACGCTCTCCGGCTTCTACACGCTTAGACACCTTGGCGCAACGGAATTCGGTTCGCGTCCAGCGACCTCGATTGGCGAAGTGAAGCGCTGGCTCGGTCACACGGCGAGCTCGGACGTGGCTGATCTCTACATGCGGCCGGTTCGACCGGAATATCGGAAGGTCATCGAGTGGGTGCGACGGCGCCTCGTTCGTCCGCGGCTCTCGGATGGAGGCAGGTAGGGTTGCTCTCTGATTCGACGGAAGGAAGATCCTCTTGCATGAAGCTAATGAGATGAAGCCGAAGGCCAGTGCTCTGTTGATCTTTGCCTTCGTAGAACCGACGCAACGCCGGGCGTGCCCGAAACAACCGCTCACAGAGATCAAAGAACTCCGCCGAGGGCATAGTATGTAGCCTCTGCTCTAGGTCTTCCCGAACGACCTCGCATGCAATCAGCCTTCGGCGAAAACTACTGTTGTCAAGCAGTTTTCCAACGACCTCCTTCGGCTCGCAGAGGCGCTTAAAAGCACGTTCAAGGAGTATGTTTCGCTCCCTTTCGTCCAACTCGGCCACGGTCGCTTCGCCGCAGGCCGGCAAGCCTGAGACAATCTCCGTCGCTCGTTTTTCGAGACGAAGTTCGCGTTCACGCAGACGCTCTGATTGCGCCCTGAGCTCCGCCACGGCCTCCGCGACATGTTCCCGAAGGTACGAGACACGGGCCCCCACGCCAGCACTCTCCGACCAGCTTGTCCGCGACATCGTCCGGTCGATCAGCCATGCGGCAGATTGCACATTCGACGCCAATAAAGGGACCGACTTCGGATGTCCGGGCTTCGCGACGAAGCTCGCCGACGAAAGTCCCCAGCGTTTGAGCGCCTCTTGCACTTCAAGACGTGAATCTCCTTTCCTGCACGCAGCGCTTTGCTGCTTGGTTTGATCCTTCTTTGTTTCTTTGTGGGTCAGTAGTGGACCGGGTCTCCGCTCACTTGTGACCCGAGGGGTCGGTTCACTTGTGACCCGACTTCCGTTAAGGGTCGGCTCAGTAGTGGCCCGACCCAGGGTGTTCGTTGCGGTTGAGCTCTCCCGCGCGCGCTTCCGAATCTCAGACAAGGCCGCACTTGCCGCTTCTGAATCGCGAAGGTCAGCCATCACGTAGAGCGAGCTCGATCCCTTTTTGCGTTCGACCCGCATCAGGCCGCATCGCTCCAAGAGTCCAATCGCTCGTTTGACCGAGCTTTCCGAAAACCCTGAGTCGATCGCAATGCGCTTTCGGTCGGGCGTCACGTTTGGGATTCGTCGCAGAAGCGCCACGTAAACGGCTTGCACGGCCCGGCCGCCGTCAAGCGACTCAAGATCACGAAGCGAAGCGAACACCTGCGAGTCAATCGCGGCTCGGAGGGCCTGCTCTGCAGTGAGCTTTCGGTTCGCGTCCGGGAACACCAGCACGTCGCCTCCATTCCGTCTTTTCGCCGATGCACCCTCCCCTCTCACCCCTGCTATGCCCCCTCCATGTGAATACGAACCATCAACGCGACGATCGCGTATGTCCACCGATCTGACAATACCAAAAGTGAGGTAAACCCGTGTGAAACCACGAACTTATGAGTTTCATGAGTTCCGAACTTATGAGGCTCTGAACTTCGGAACTTCTGGATCTCCGATACTGCGATATTCCGAACATCGTAAGTTCACGAGTTCACAGATTCATGACTTGCGAACATGCGAATATCCCAAGTTCATAAGTTCATAGATTCGGAATATGTGATGTTGTGAAGTTATGAACTTCAGAACTTCACAAGATGGACCCGCCTTGGTGAACGGGTGTTGGAAACTGTGCCAAAGCGGTGCGTCGGGTGGCAGACAGGCCTCAATTAAGGTCTAGTGTGACTCATTGTACCGTGCTAGCGTCGCCACATGGGTGAGACCCAGAAGAGCATGGGCGAGCGGGGCAGGGGACTTAACGCCTTCGTGAACGGACCGGCTTCGGCAACTCGTGACTCCGCTGACAACCACGAACTCATCGACGCGACCGGGGCCTGCCGCCTCCTTGGTGTCCATCGAAACACCCTCTATCGCCTTATCCAAAGTGGAGACATTCCAGCGCTTAAGTTTACACCCGGCGGGCGGTGGAGGTTTCGGAAGGACGATCTTCTCGACTGGCTCGAAGCTCGTCGTGCGGGGAGGCTCGGATGAGAAAGCCGGTCATTGTAAGCGTCGTGAACCACAAGGGCGGGGTGCTCAAAACCACGACCACCGCAAACCTCGGGGCCGGTTTGGCTCGGAAGGGGAGTAGGGTTCTCGTTTGCGACCTCGACCCCCAACAGAACCTCACCGTGAGCCTGATTGGTAGGGTGCCGTATGACGAAAACACGCCCACGCTCTACGACGCCCTCATGGAGGAAGGCGGCCTTGACCACCTGATCCGTCCAACGTCAACGAAGTACCTTGATATTCTGCCTAGCTCGGAGGACTTTTTTGCCGCCGAGCTAAGCTTGGCACCGAGAGAAGCACGCGAATTCGTGTTTCGCACATGCTGCGAGCAGACCACGGCCCTGAAAGCCTACGACTTTGTGCTCATCGACAACTCGCCATCCGTGTCGCTTGTCACGGTGAATTCGCTCATTGCGAGCGACTACTTCCTTGTCCCGGTCTCCGCCGAATACTTACCGCTCACGGGACTTGTCATGCTCGGCGACTCCATCGGTCGGATTCAGCACAAGCTCGCCCCCAGCCTTCGCTCGCTTGGCGTCGTGATCACGCTGTTTCACCGGTCGGAGACGATCTGTCGCCGGGTCGAGCGGGAGCTCGAGCGTGAGCTAGGCGACATGCTTTTTCGCACGCGAATTCGCGTCAACACCAAAGCCAAGACCGCGCCGAGCGTGATGAAGACGATCTTTGAATACGAAGACTCGCCGCAGGGCAGGGGAACAGAGGACTACACGCAGCTTGCCGACGAGGTCGTGGAGCGTGTGGCAAGCTTCGAGAGTGCGACATCACTGGAGCCGGCGGCACATGCCTAGGGCTTCCTCGGACCAGGAGACTTTGTCCCAGAGCCTCGCCTCAGCAGGAGGTCTAGGTCAGTTTCGGACGGTGGCAGGGGGTAAGAAGCCTCCGCGAGACGGACCGTTTGGGCCCGTTCCGGAACGAAAGGCAAGAACGGAAACCGAGGCGACAATGCCGGCCCCGGCGCCTCGCCCCCGGCAAGATGAATCGAATCTTGCCACAAAGCCGGCTCCACAGGCCCAGGAAGAGCCGCCACGCGGCGATTCGGTCGAACGTCAGCCCAAGGCGTCGGTCTTCACGGAGAACGTAACGGTGCCTCTTTCTGTGGGCCTACGTGACCGCTCCGAGGAGCTCGCCCGCGCGCTGAGCGGCACATCTTGGGCTGGATGGCAGCGTCCAACGCCAGGAACTGGAGCAACTCTTTCGCGGCTTCTCGCCCGACGCCCAACCCCTCGTGCAAAACGCCGGCCGCAAGAAACGCCAACCCGGATGGGACCTTACCTTCTCCGCTCCCAAATCGGTCAGCGTCTTGTGGAGCCAGGCCGATCCCGAAATCCGCAAGTTCATCCAAGAAGCTCACGACGCAGCAGTCAAGGCTGCCCTTGACTATCTTCAACAGACCGCGTCCTTTTCCCGGCGCGGCAAAGCTGGCGAGTATCAAGAGTTCGCCAACCTTGCCGTGGCAACGTTTCAACACGGCACGAGCCGGGCCCAGGACCCCCTGCTACACACCCATTGCCTCGTGATGAACGTCACCACCCGGGGCGACGGAACGGGGACCCTCGTCAGCAAGCCCCTCTATCGCCACAAAATGACCGCCGGCGCCCTATACCGGGCGGAGCTTGCCTATCGCTTGGAGCGCTCCCTTGGCGTGCAATGCGAACGGACCCGCACGTGGTTCGAGATCAAAGGCGTTTCCGAGGCCCTCGTCAAGCTCTTCTCCAAGCGACGCGAGGCCATCGAAGCCGAGCTTGGGACGCGGGGCCTGGAAAGCGCCAGCGCCGCGGCGTTCGTCGCCTTGGAGACCCGCAAGGTGAAGGAAGTCGTTGCCCCCCGCAAGGAGCTCTTTGACCTATGGGCAAAGGAGGGACGCGATCACGGATTCACCGCCGACCAAGTGCGCGCCCTACTCGGCCCGCCGAAGACCGTAGACCGGACTCGCGCCTACAGTGAGGCGATACGCGAAGCGGTGGAGACCATCGTTCAGTCGCAGAGCCACTTCAGCGAACGCGAGCTCCTCCGCCGCGTCGCCGAGGCCTCGGCCGGTCGAGGCCTTGATGCGGCCTACATTGCCGACGGGGTCCGCCACGATCTGAACAATCATCCCCGCTTCGTGAAGGCCGGTGAGTACAAGGAGGAGCTTCACTATACGACCCCCGAGATCCTCGCGCTGGAGGGCAAGCTTCTAAAAACTGCCGAGCGACTTGCGCAGGCTAACGCCCGCCCCGTCAAAAGCCGCATCGTCGAGGCGGTCCTGGCCCGGCGCACGGCCACACACTCTGTGCTCGGAGAAAGCGTACGGCACCATGCGCGCCAGCTCGTCAAAACCGCAAGCGGTAAGCCCATCGAGCGCCTCGACCGAGGTAAGCTGGCAGCACAGGCCAAGCGGAAACTCTCCCCCGAGCAGGCCGAGGCGGTGCGCTTTCTCACCGCAACCCCTGGCCGCCTCAAGCTCATGAACGGCTTGGCCGGCACGGGCAAGACTTCCACGCTCAAGGTCTGCCGCGAGATTTGGGAAAAGGCCGGCTACGAGGTGATCGGCGCCACCTTGGCCGGTAAGGCACGGAAGCAACTCGAGCGCGGCTCCGGCATCCAGAGCCTGACGCTCAAGACCCTCGAGCTTCGTATGCGGCCCACGCTCGCGTACAAGATCAAGCACCACGGCCGACAGCTTCTTCGCGCCGCGGTCAAAAAGCCCACGTGGAAGCTCAAGCCGCTTGCGATCAATAAGAAGACCGTGTTGGTCATTGACGAAGCGGGCATGGTGGGCACCGCTCAGATGGCCCGGATCATCGAAGCCGTTTCCCGCAAAGGGGGGAAGCTCGTTCTCGTTGGTGACGCCGGCCAGCTTCAAGCGATCGAGGCGGGCTGCCCCTTCCGCTCGCTCGGCACTCGCTTCGGCTGCGCCGCGCTCACCCAGATCACGCGACAGAAAGATGAGCAGGACCGTGAGGTCGTCTATGCCCTCGCCCGCCGCGACGGCCAAGCGGCGATAATGAATCTCGCCGCCCGCGGACTCGTGGCCGTCGAGAAGAGCCGCGACCGGGCGATTCAGCGCCTCGTCGATGACTGGAGCGACCGCCACCTGTCCGCCCCCGACCAAGCCCTCATTTTCTGCAACACCAACCGTGAGGCCGCCGACATCAATCGGCGTTGCCAAGCGCACCGTCTCGTGTCCGGTGCGGTTGACTCCTCACGCCGCCTTGCCCTCAACGAGTACGAGGTCTTCGTTGGCGACCGCGTGCTTTTCACGAAACGCGATCGTTCCATCGGCTTGGAAAACGGCGAAACCGGAACGGTGGTCGCCATTAACCCCCGCCGCCAGCACGTCGCGGTCAAGCTCGACGACGGCGAGCGAGTCATCGTCTCCTTGAAGACTTACAAGCACGACCACGGCGAACACAGGGGCGAGAGCGCCTTGCGTCTCGGCTACGCGGTCACCACCCACAAAGGCCAAGGCTCGGACGTGGATCGGGCCTACCTCCTCATGGGTGGAAGGATGCAGGACGCCGAAATTTCCTACGTTCAGGCCTCGCGAGCCCGGGAGCAGGTTCGCGTCTACACGGACGAGCACGAAGCCGGCAAGGAACTCACCAACCTTGCCCGACAGATGAGCACCTCCCGGGCCAAGATCATGGCCCACGACATTCTCGCCCATCAGGAGCCAAAACCGCCACTGGAGCCTTCTCGATGAACGATCCCCGTAAATCCAAGGTCTTTCACGCCGTGACCTATGACGCAGGGGGCCGGCCCCCCTTGCCGCCCCCTGAAATCGTCGACGAGGTTCATTTTCCTTCACCACTGCGCCTCGACGGTTACAAGCTCGTCGCCGAAGTCCTCTCGACCGATATCGACGAGGTCTTCAAACTGACCGGCAACAAGCTTGACTGGACCACGAACCCCGGTGTCACGGCCTTCGTTCGTAAGCCCCGCTCAACCGCGCTCGGCGATGTCATCGTCACGCCCGACGGAAACGGTCATCTTCTCGTCCGTGACGGCTTGGGAACGCGCTGGTACAACCTCGGTCCGGTCAGCCCGCCCCAGTTGATCCCCCAACCAAAGCCCAAGCAGGAACTGGGCCACCTCGTCGATCTGGCCCGCGCCCGCACCATCACGCTGGCCGAGGATCGTCCCACGGCCATCCATCGACTCATTGAAGACTGGAGGAAGGTGGGACTCACCCAACCCCAAAACGCTTTGGTGATCGCCCCGCGCGAGGAAGACGTGAAGGACCTCAACCAATTCTGCCAACTGGAGCGAAAGACGCACAGCCGCATTGATTCCGTCAGCCGCACCAACCTAAGCATCCGGGAGTTCCTCTATCGCGGGGACCGCATCCGCTTCACAGAGCCGCTCGCCGAGTACCAGATCGAGCGCAACCAACTTGGCACTGTCAACGCCACCGATGCTAGCCACCGCCTCATCCGCGTGCGCACCGACGCCGGCGAGCGAGTGCCCATCCGGCTCCGGCAATGGCCCCACGTGGCCCTCGGCTACGCCCTGACCCATGAGCAGGCCAAGGACATCCACGTCCAGAACGCTTTTGTGCTTGCCGATAAAGACACGACCCTCTCTGCGGCCTGGCGCGACGCTTATGTGTACATCGAACGCCCCCAACTAACTCCACAACTCGCCAAGCTTGTGGCCGAGTTTGAACAGCGGCGCGCCCGAGCACCGGACCGGCTCACGCTTCAGGAAGGGCAGACCCAGAGCCTCGACCCGCTTATGGAGCGCTAGGACCATGCTTCTTGCACCTCTTGCCCCACAAACGTCAAGGAGCTTTCTCCTGGCCATGCTCTCGCTCGTGGCAGCGACTCTCGCGCTTGGGTTCTTTGCCCTCTGTGTTGTGGCCATGCTCCTCTCCACCGGCGCAACGCGGATCGAGTCCATCATTCAGCCCATGTTTTTTGTCGGCGCCGCGGTCACCCTCTGGTTTTTTGCGCGGGTCCTCTTCTTTGCCCTTCGCCTGAGCCGCCATGCGGTTCCCTTCCCCAGTGCCGTCGGTCAAGTCGCCCTGCGCGGAGCGCGCTTCGTGTATGTCCCCATCGCTATCGCCCTGGGCGGATGCGTCGCCGCCCAGATCGGCTGGATCGCTGGCGCAGCCTTGGCCACGCTCGGCCTTCCCCTCCTTGGCCTACTTCTCCGATCCAAGGGACTCCCGCCCCGCGTCCTCCGCGGTACGTCGCTGATGACCTTCGAACAGGCACGCAAGGCGGCTGCCGAGCTCCCCCAAGACGGCCAGGCCCCCCTCTGGTGGGGGCCGATCTCTCTTCCCGAACACTGCGCCGAAGGCCACTTTTGCCTGGTGGGCGCCACCGGCAGCGGAAAGACCGTATCCATCCGCCTCTTGATGCAAAGCATCCTTCCTCGCATCGGCCCACACAGCGACCATCGCGCCTTGATCTACGACGCCAAACACGACGCGATGTCGTTGCTTAGCGGAATGGGGCTCACCTGCCCCATCGTGCTCCTCAACCCCTTCGACGGTCGCTCGGCCGCCTGGGACATGGCCAGGGACATGACCGAACCCGCCACGGCCTTTCAGGTGGCCAGCATCCTGGTCCAAGATGAGCGCGCTGAGAACAGCTTCTTCGCCAAAGCGGCCCGCGATCTCCTCGCCCACGTGCTCATGGCTTTCATGATCATTACCCCCAGGCGATGGACCCTCCGCGACATTGTCCTCACCATGGGCCACAGTGCCCGCATGAAGCACCTTCTCCAGAGCCTCCCTCAGACGGCGCACATGGTCGAGGAGTACTTCGCCCGCGATCCACGTACCACGGCCAACATCCTGCAAACCGTCTCCGCCAACGTCGGGATGCTCCGTCCCATCGCCGCCCTCTGGAGTAACTCCGCAACCAGCATCAGCCTTGAAGACTGGATCAACGGCCACTTCATTCTGGTGTTGGGCAACGAGGAAAAGTTTCGCGCTCCTCTCGACGCCATCAACCGCATCCTCTTCCAGCGCCTCAGCGAGCTCATCATCGCCCAAGGCGAATCCACTACTCGCCGCACCTGGCTTTTCCTGGACGAGCTCAAGGAAGCGGGCCACCTTGAGGGCCTCTCCCGCGTGCTGACCAAGGGTCGCTCCAAGGGCGCCCGCATGGTCCTTGGCTTTCAGGACATCGAGGGGCTGCGCGCTGTCTATGGTCCGCACCTAGCCAATGAGATCGTCGGCATGTGCGCCAACAAGGCCATTCTTCGCACCGATAGCCCCGAGACCGCCCAGTGGGCCGGCCACGTCATCGGCGAGTACGAGGGCCTCGAATACACGCGAGGGTGGTCCACTACAAAAGGCGACACGAGCGAGAGCAGGACCGAACACATCGTCAAACGAGAGGCCGTTCTTGCCTCGCAGATCATGCGCCTCCCGCCCGCGAACAACCGCCGGTTCGACGCCTACTACGTGACGCCGGCGATCGGTGTGTACGACACCTCCGTCTGGTTCTCCGACGCCCTGTGCGGGCGCGGGCGGATGCCCAACTTCATGCCCCGGCCCCCCGGTCACCAACACGTCGTCGATTGGACCGCCCCCGATTTCCAACGCCTCGGGCCCGACTTCGTGCAAGCCCTGGCCGAGAGGCCCAAGCAAGGAACGCGCCAAGGCGTCGCGCTCGATGATATCGAGCGGGTGACCGCTCTCGATGACCAAGCATTACCCGACGCTCTTTCATCAAAGAAGGGAGAATCCGGTGATTTCCCCCACGATCAAGACGATGACTCAAGTTCCCGTTCCATGCGCTACCGGCGCTAAACGGTTTCCCGTCCTGTTGCCGACCCTGTACTCTCCCCATTATCTTGTCCGCCGATCGCGGTTGAGCGCGGGCCGCGCTGACGCTCGTTGCCCCAAAACAAGGAGCCCTTTGCCGTGTTCGGATGGCGTCCGCTAAAAGAGTTGCGCTTCGGTTCGGTCTGGTTCCGTACCGACGGCTCCATACTCACCCCCGAGGGCTGCAACCCGCAGTCCATCACCCTCACCGAGCGCAACGTCGATGGCGTTAAGATCAGCAAGCCCGGCGGTGAAGGCGCTCCGGTTACCCTCCAAGGCAACGATGCCGCCCGACTAACCCTCAAGTACGAGGCGGGCAAGTGGTGGGCGGAAGGTTTTCTACCGCTCGCCCAAGAGGTCCCCTACGCCCCGGACGACAACCCCGTTCCCACCCATGCTTTGCCCACCTACAGTCGCGCCCACCACGATCTTCGCCCCTATTTCTGGCCAGTCATCATCACCTTCATCGTGGTGGGCGTCATGGCGCTCGGTGCCCTCTTCCTTCTCCGCGAACCGCTCGCCGAAATGGTCCGCGGCAAACGCGTCGACCGCGAAAACAAACAACTCGAACTCCTCGATAAGGCCAAGCGCGAAGCGCTCCAGCGAACGATCCGAGAAGGTCATACCGAGGCCACCAAAAAGTTGACTGAACTGCAAGCCACGGCTGATAAGTACCGGCAGGACTTCCACGCGGCGGCCGGGATCACTCTCGACCACGCCATCGCCTCACCCAAGGATCGCCCCCGTGAGGTCCACCTTGCGATTCTCAAGGATCGCTCCATCGCCGAAGCCTGGAAGGCATTGCTTAACGCTTGCGTGCGGCACGATGATCTGGCTTCGCGAAATGACACCCTTCGGGCCATCGAAGCCAGGCTTCGAACCGGCGCTGTCGATTACGATGACGAGGAGGACCTGCAAAAGGTTCTCCACTGGATAGATGAACACACACGGGCCCTCAACGCCCAAGCCGGAAATCTCGAACGCCTCCGGCTCCGCTTGGTCCAGGAGCGCGCCGCGCTCGAAGAAGAGAGGAGAACCCCCTGATGCCAACCAATGCAAAGGATTTGACCGTCCGGACTGCGTTCCTGTTCGCCGCGATCATCGCAGGTCCACCCACGGCCATCGCCCAGAAGACGACCACCGACAAAGAGATCGCCCAAGCCGCCCTAGCGGAGCTTGAAATCCGCATTCAGGAACAAACTAACGAAGACACGCGCCGCCACCTCAAGGCCTTCCAGGCCCGAGTCCGGGAAACCACCGAACTCTACGGGAAGCTAGCCGACACGGCCCAGGGCTTCTCCAAGCGCGTCCAGACCCTTCTTACCAGCAACGACGGAAAGCGCATCGCGCAGCACCCCGTCGCCTTTATGACCTTTCTCCGCATTCAGGAGCGCCCGCGCATATCGCTGGCTGAGATCGACGCCCGTAAGGACTCTGTCTCCGCCATCCTGAACAACGTGGTCCGCGAACTGAAGCGCGTCGACGTAGGCTTCCAATTCGACCAGACCGTGCGCGAGGAAATCGAGAAGCACTTCTGGTGGGCGGCCAACCGGGCCACGGAGATCGACGAACAGAACGGCTGGATCCAAACCATCCTCAGCGACGCTCCCACCGACCTCGACTTCCAACGCGCCCCGACCCTCCAGGCCACCCTCGACGACTACCACACCCGCTGGATCCAGTTCTACGGTCGCTGGCGCCGCGCTGGCGAAGACAACGCCCAGCCCGAGGCCCAAGGCATCGTCCTCGACGCTGCCTACCGGGCGAAGATCGAAGACGCCCACAACGAAAGCCAACGCATCATTGATCTGCAACGCACTGTCACCGAGCGGCAAAACCTGGATCTGCACCTCATGCTCCTCCGGGCCGAGCGACAGATGGAGGAGGAGCGCGTCGCCGCGCGCATCGCTCACGAAAACAAGCTCGCCGACTTGAAACGTCAGGAGGAGCATGCCGCCGCCGAGCGCCGCGCCGGTGATGTCGACGCCCAGGTTGCCCGCGAGGAGGTGCTTAAGGCCGCCGACAAGCAACTCCTCGTTCAACGCTGCAACGACCCCCAGGTCCAGGCTAGGTTGCAACCCTTTCTTGGGCTCGGCTACCGCCGACCCGGCGTCAAGGGCGGCACCTTCGAGCAACAGCCCATGTCCCTTTCTGCGCTG
>SBAX01000104.1 GCA_005240095.1 Phycisphaera mikurensis | reverse complement strand
GCTCTCCGGCTTTAAGGTCCGTCCAAGACTCCAGCGGGCGCCCCGCCTCGATGCGCCGGATGCGCCGCCGCTGCCGATGCCGCTGGAAGATCTCATGATGGGCGATGACCGCGGTCTTCGTTGCCGTCCAGATGAATCCCCTGTGCAGCATCCCCAGCGAAAAGTGAACCGCGGCGGCGCATCCGGCGCATCGAGGCGGGGCGCCCGCTGGAGTCTTGGACGGACCTTAAAGCCGGAGAGCTGGTGGTCCACGTGCTGCACGGGATCGCGGTGTATCGCGGGCTGCACAAGATGCGCAAGGGGGAGGCCGGGCAGCAGGAGGAGTTCCTCACCCTGGAGTTTGCCGACCGGGCCGTGGTTCACGTGCCCACCTCGCAGATCGAGCTGGTGCAGAAGTACATCGGGGCGGGCGGGCGGCGTCCGCAGCTATCCACCATCGGCGGCAAGCGCTGGAGCAAGACGAAGGAAAAAGTCGCCGAGTCGGTGTCGGAGCTGGCCGAGTCCCTGCTGCGGCTGCAGGCGCGGCGGACGCATGCGGAGGGCACGGCCTATCCCGGTGACACGCAGTGGCAGCGGGAGTTCGAGGCGGCGTTCCTCTACGAAGAGACGGAGGACCAGCTCGTCGTGGCGGACGAAATCCGCGGCGACCTGACGGGGCCGCGGCCGATGGACCGGCTGGTGTGCGGGGACGTGGGCTACGGCAAGACGGAGCTGGCCATGCGGGCGGCGTTCAAGGTCGTCGAGTACGGGCGGCAGGTGGCGGTGCTGGTGCCCACCACGGTGCTGGCCGAGCAGCACTACGAGACCTTCCGCGAGCGCATGGCCGAGTACCCCTTCGCCATCGGCTGCCTCTCCCGATTTCGCAGCGGTGTCGAGCAGAAGCAGATCGTGGAAAAGGCTCGCCGGGGGCAGCTCGACATCGTCATCGGCACGCACCGCCTGCTGAGCAAGGACGTGGCCTTCGCGGACTTAGGCCTGGTGATCATCGACGAGGAGCAGCGCTTCGGCGTGGAGCACAAGGAGCGGCTGCGGGCCATGCGGGAGACGGTGGACGTGCTGACGCTTACGGCCACGCCCATCCCCCGCACGCTGCACATGTCGCTCATGGGCATTCGGGACATCAGCTCACTCCAAACCCCCCCGGTGGATCGGCGGGCGATTGCCACGCAGGTGCGGCCGTTCGAGAAGGCCCTCATTCGCGACGCCATCCTGCGGGAGATGAACCGCGACGGGCAGGTGTACTTCGTGCACAACTACGTGCAGTCGATCGCGGCGATGGCGGCGACGGTGGCGGAGATCGTGCCGGAGGCGCGAGTGGTCTACGGCCACGGGCAGATGGGCGATGAGCAACTCGAGGCGGTGATGCACCGCTTCGTGCGCCGCGAGGCGGACATCCTGGTGGCCACGACGATCATCGAGAGCGGCATCGACATCCCCACGGTGAACACCATCTTCATCAACCGCGCCGATCGCTTCGGCCTGGCCGACCTGCACCAGCTTCGCGGGCGGGTGGGGCGGTCGAGCCATCGGGCGTACTGTTATCTGCTGCTGTCTCCGGACCGGCCGGTGACGAGCAAGGCGGCCAAGCGGCTCAAGACCATCGAGGAGTTCAGCGAGCTGGGGGCGGGGTTTCGCATCGCCATGCGGGACCTGGAAATCCGCGGGGCGGGCAACCTGCTGGGCAAAGAGCAGAGCGGGCACATTGCGGCCGTGGGGTATGACATGTACTGCCGGCTGCTGGAGCAGATTGTGCGCCGCCTGAAGAACGAGCCCGATCCTACGCCGCCGCCGGTACACGTCGATCTGGACGTGTCGGCGCATGTTCCGGCGCACTACATCGCCGCAGACCGCTCGCGGATCGAGATCTATCGGCGGGTGGCGGCGTGCCGCACGCCGGTGGACCTGGCCCAGTTGGAGAAGGACCTGGTCGATGCCTTCGGGCCGTTTCCGAAGGAGGTGCAGCGGGTATTGGAGCTGGCGGAGATTCGCGTGCTCGCGCGGCGCTTCGGGATCAACTCTATCAGCCTCCGCCCGCCGGACGTCATCTTCATCGTGGAGAATGTGCAGGCCGTGGAGGCGGTCTTCGCGGAAGCGCCGGGCACAGCCCGCGTGCCGGACTCGCGCACCGTCCACCTCCGCCTGCCGCCGTCGTACCTCGAACGCGGCACGCTGGTCTCGGTGCTGCGGAATTTGCTGGCCCGAGCGGAGAGCGAACAAAACGCAGAAACGCAGAAACACAGAAACGCAGAAACAGTACCGCGACCGTGAGGGAGCGGGCAGATGGGCGAGGGATCGAGGGATCAAGGGATCGAGGGAACAAGGAGGCGAGCCGCGGCGGATTGTCGATTTGCGATTGTCGATTGATCCGAGCCGCGACCGGGCAGCGGGGCGATTATCGATCGCCGCTTCGCCCAGAGGGCGCACGATTGTTGCCAGACGATCTATGTCAAGCTCCATCATCGAAAGATAGAGGTTATATTACAGGGCTCGCTGTTCTCAACAGGTAACGCTCCT
>SBAX01000290.1 GCA_005240095.1 Phycisphaera mikurensis | reverse complement strand
GGGCCACGATCAAAGAACTGTCACGACGCGGCATCGACCTCCATCGAATCCGCTCGTGTTTGGATAGCAACTTTGCGCTGTACTGCTAAGAGCGCCTAACAAAACGACGTGCCTCGGCGTCGTCACATTCGAGCGTCCACGCGGGCTGAAGCCCGCGGCTCGCTCTTCGTTAGAGGCTGTAGGGAAGACGCTGTCGTGCTGACGACCATCGGCGCAGCCACCATCGGGACCTTCACCGCGTTCGGTCAATTCGGGGTGTTCGCGTGGCACATGCTGCGCTGGCTGGCGGTGGGGCTGCCCAATCCCCGGACCTGGCTGCGGGCCATGCCGCTGTTCTATGAGGTCGGCAACCGCACGCTTCCGGTCATCATGGTGACGGGGACGTTCGTTGGATTGGTGCTGGCCATCCAAAGCTATGACCAGCTCAAGGCGGCAGGTTTTGAAGACCGCATGGGGGTGCTGGTCTCGCTGTCGCTGGTTCAGGAGCTGGGTCCGGTGCTGGCGGGCGTAATGGTGGCCGGGCGGGTGGGCGGAGCGCTTACGGCGGAACTGGGCACCATGCGGGTCAGTGAGCAGATCAGCGCCCTGACGGTGATGGGGGCTGACCCGATCCGCCAGCTTGTGGTACCGCGGTTTCTGGCGTGCATTCTCCTGACCCCCCTGCTCACCTTTTTCTGTGACCTTTGCGGGTCGGTGGCGGGATGGGCGGTGGCGGTGCTGGCCAAGGACATCCCTTCGTCGCCCTACTGGTACTACATCGCCGACGCGATCCAGAAATGGGACCTGCTGGTGGGTTTCATCAAGAGCGTGGTATTCGGCGGGATGCTGGCGATCATCGCGTGCTACAAGGGGTTCTATTGCCGCACGGGGGCTGCGGGCGTGGGACGGGCGTGCACGGAGTCATTCGTGACCAGCTTTGTGAGCATTCTCATCGCGGACTTTTTCATCGGTTACTTCATGTCCGGTTTGTACCGCGGCATCTGGGGCTTCAAGTCATTAGTCTGATGGTCGAACAAAAGTCGAAACCAAGTGCCAGGGGCACGTCGCACCGCGATACGGTGGTGCGGCTGGTGAATGTCCACAAGCGCTTCGGCGAGCTGGTGGTGCTCAACGGCGTGAACCTCGACCTGTACAAGGGCGAGACGACGGTGGTCATCGGGGAGTCGGGGTCAGGCAAGAGCGTGCTGCTGAATCACATCGTGCGCTTGCTCAAGCCGGATGAGGGCGAGGTGTACTTCCACGATCGGCGGATCGACGACCTGCCGGACCGGGAGCTGGCGGAGATCCGGCCGAGGTTCGGGTACCTGTTTCAGCTCAGCGCCCTGTTCGATTCGCTGACCGTCAGGCAGAACGTCGGTTTTCCCCTGGTTGAGCATACGAAGAAAAATCGCAAGGAGATCGACGAGATCGTCAAGCGCAAGTTGGCCATGGTGGGGCTGAACGGGATCGAGGAGAAGTACCCGGCGCAGCTCTCCGGCGGTCAGAAGAAGCGGGTGGCGCTGGCTCGGGCCATCGCCCTCGACCCCGAGGTGGTGTTGTATGACGAACCCACAACGGGACTCGATCCGCCGCGGGCCGATGAGATCAACGAGCTGATCCTCAAGCTCAAGCGGGAGTTGGGGGTCACCAGCGTGGTGGTGACGCACGACATGGCCAGCGCCAAGAAGGTCGCGGACCGGATCGTGATGCTGTATCAAGGCGAGTTCATCTTCGACGGCACGGCGGAGTCGATCGACGACTTCGCGGATCCCCGGGTGCGATGCTTCGTGCAAGGGGTATGCGAGGCCGATGTGCTCCAGCAGCTCTTACGGGAGAAGGGCTCAACATGAGCGAGACTGCGCGTAATTTCTGGGTGGGAATGTTCCTGGTGGTGTCGGTTATCGTGCTGGCCACGCTGATGGCCTGGTTCGGGGAGACGCCGGAATGGCTCGGCGGCAACGAGTGGACCCTGCGGATTGTGGACGTGAAGGAACTGGCGGGAATCGAGGCGGGCACACCGGTCCGGCTCAACGGTGTGGAGATCGGGCGGGTGAAGGCGCTGGAGTTCATCGATCCCACCCAGCCCAACCTGGGTGTGAACATCGTCACGCGGATCAAGGATCAATACAGCGTGTCGGAGGGCTCCACGGCTCGCGTATACGGAGCCACTCTCGGCTTCGGCACGGGACGGGTGGACATTCTCGTGGACCCGAAAGTCCCGTTCAAGCCGTTGGATAAGGAAGGGGCGCAGATCCGTGGCGAAATGCGCAGCGCCATCAGCGAATACATCACGCCGGAAATGACCGCCTCGGTCCAGCGGACGATCGACAACATCGGCAAGTTTGCCGGGTCGGCGGCGCCGGTGGCGGACAACCTCGCCAAGCTGCTGGAGCCGCGCACGGTTGAAGAGGTCACCGCCCCGGAGGCGGAGCTCCAACCGAACCTGGCCACGGTAGTAGAGCGGGTGGATACGTTCGTGGCGAGCCTCAACGAAGTGCTGGGCGACCCGGAGGTTCAGGAGGACGTCAAGGGTGCTGTGCGGGACGTGAAATCGGCGGCCGAGGACTTCAAGGGCATGGTGGTCCTCTGGAAGATGGAGAGCGGGCGACTCTCCGAGAACCTCAACGCGAGCATCGATCGCACGGAGGCGAACCTGGAAACGTCCTTCGGTAACCTCAACGAGGTTTTGAAGCATGCGGACGACGGGATCACCAGCCTGGCCCAGGCTTTGCGGGCGATTGCGGAGGGGCAGGGCTCGGCGGGAAGGTTCGTGCGAGACGAGCGGCTGTATGAGGCCGCGGTACTGTCGCTTCAGCGTTTCGGCGAGGCGATGGCCACGCTGGACCGAGTTCTGGGGCAGATCGAGAGGCAGGGCTACTTCCGGATCGGGTCGTCGTCGTCGGGACCGCTGACCAAGAAGTTCCCACTGTCCAGCTCTGGGGCTCCGGAGGCCGTGGCGCCGCGCGAGGAGTGAGCACATCGCTAGCGTTCGTCTGGTCGCAGCCGAAGCACGGACAAGCAGAGCTTGTCCGTGCCACCCGAATGGCGCACGCGGGATGGGAATCCCGCAGGGATCGTGCCGAAAGAGGATTTCTCGGCACAGCGGAGGATGGTGCCGAGAAAGGATTCTCGGCACAGTTGCGCCCTCACGCCTGACCCGCCCTCACCCCTACCCCTCTCCCGAGGGGAGAGGGGAAGCTCTACAATTCCGGCGATGCTGGGAGCGCTGATTGAGTTTGCGGCGAATGCGCCGAGGAGGTTCGTCCTGCGGCGGATGCCGCGGGAGGGAGTGTCCGCGGAGATCGGAGTTTACAAGGGCTCGCTGTCGGCGCGGATCCTGAAGGTCACGCAACCGCGGCGGCTGCACCTGATCGACCCGTGGAAGTTCGAAGGGGCGGACACCTATCGGCGGTCGTGGTACGGGGGGTGGAAAGGCGGCAACCAGGTGCAGATGGATCGGGTTCATGAAAGCGTGGTGCGGCGGTTTGAGCGGCGGATTGCGGCCGGGCAGGTGGTGGTTCATCGCAGCCCGTCGCTGGATGCGGCCGGGCAGTTCGGCGAGGCGTACTTCGACTGGGTCTACATCGACGGCAACCATCTCTACGATTTCGTGAAGGCCGACCTGGAGGCCTTCTATCCCAAGGTCCGGCCGGGAGGATGGATGACCGGAGACGACTATGGCGTCCGCGGGTGGTGGGACCATGGCGTCACCCGGGCGGTGGATGAGTTCGCGACCGAGGATCGATTCGACACCATCGTGATCAGGAATCACCAATTCTTGTTGCGTAAGCGGGAGAGACTCATGGGATTAACGTGTCGGAGTGAGAGGATCAGCGCTCAGCCGTCCCTACGGGATTCAACGCATCCCGCCGGGACGCGAAACAGTGGTCCGTGAGAGGGGGGTACGCTCCGGTAGGAAGCTGGAACCGGCCGCGGCAGCTAAGCGCGTTCTTATTGGTTGACTTCTCGGTGGAGTCTGGGACGATCAACCTCAAGCTGGGCAGAGGGCGTTCGCATGGAGGCGGTGGTTTGCGGGATTGATCCGGGGCTGGGCACGAGCGGCTATGCCGTGGTGCGGGTCGGCGGCGGGCGGGCGGCGGTGCTCGACGCGGGGGTGTGCCGATCCGATCCCGGAAGCGAACTGCCGCAGCGGCTGGCCAGCCTTCAGCACGACATCCACGCGGTTCTCGAAGAACATCGGCCTGCGGTCGTGGCGGTCGAACAGCTCTACTCGCACTATAACCATCCGCGCACGGCGATTCTGATGGGACATGCCCGGGGGGTGATCCTGCTGGCGGCCGGGGGCATGGGCATCGAGGTGCGGAGCTATTCGGCCACGCGGATCAAGCGGTATCTGACGGGCAACGGGCGGGCAAGCAAGTCGCAGGTTCAGCGGGCGATC
>SBAX01000158.1 GCA_005240095.1 Phycisphaera mikurensis | reverse complement strand
CGGCCAGCGGAGCAATCGCCGCCCCGGATGAATGCGCGAACACGAAGACTTTCCCCGGATCCACGTACTCATACTTGGACAGCTTCTGCAACGCCGCCCGGAACGTCTTCACGTCCGTCTCGACCGTGTTCTCCTGCGAGTCGAGCCCTTCGCTGTCCCCCACGCCGAGCCGGTCGGCGCGCATGGTCACGAAACCCGCCTTGGTCAGCTCCGTTACCAGGCTCTTAAACGGAGTCGGGCGCTGAGAAAACTCCACGGGACTGGGATCCATGTCCTGGATGAGCAGCACCGCCGGGTGCTTCCCCGCATCCTTGGGCTTGGTGATGACCGTCCGCACCCGCTGGCCGGGTTCGCCCGCCGAATCGTAGACGACGTCGTAGTCCTCGGAAGTCTCCAGCGGCCGCGGCGCCAACGTGACATCCGCTGTCACCTCCTGCCCCCCGCGCAGCACGGTAAACTTGATCGTGTCTCCCGCACCATACTTTCTCAGCAGCCGCGTGAACCCCGGCAGGTTCTCGATCGTCGCGTCGTTGAGTCGGATGGCCACGTCCCCAGCCTTAAGGCCCCCGCGCTCCGCGGCGCTGTTGGGTACGATCCCTGTAAACACCACGCCCTTCTCCGTAGTGATCTTGAAATGCTCCCGCACCTCCGGCGTCAGCGGGGCGAGCTGCACGCCCACCAGTCCCCGGCGCTTGAGATCATCCGCCCGCACGGACTGCGATGCGACCAGAACACCCGCCACCAGCGCAAGAGCGCACCTTCGGAAGTTCATCGTCGAAATGTTCATACTGTTCTCCTCTCGCCCGAAGCCCGAATACAGTACGTGTAACTATCCCGCACCGTGGAACCGCCCGCAACCGCCGATTTGTAGCTTCCTGTCCAAAAAGAGCGGCTGTGTGCCACGGCCGTGTCGGCCGTGCCTCCGCTGCTGAGAAAATGCCGGCCGAACCCCCGCTCCCTTGCAGGCTGAGGGCGACCAAGGCGGGAGCCCGAAGGGGCAGCGGTGAGGGTAGAACGTGCCGCCACGAGGGATCGCCCATTCTCATCCGAGATGGCGAGGAATCCCATCATGGCAACTGGGCCGAAACTCCGCTGGGCCGAGATTCCTATCTCGGCCCCACATCAGGCGGGAATCCATTCCCGCGTGCGTGCCGTGCCTTCTACTTCCCGCGCCCAAGCAGGCGGCCCCGGCAGGGGCCATGGAATGTAGCCACGGGTGCAGCGAAGCGCAACCCGTGGAAACGGAAGGATAGGATCCGAGTCCGCCCCGAAGGGGGCGGAGGAAACACGCGGCGCCCAAGACGCCGAGCAGACTCATTCCCCCACCGGCGCTTCCAGCCGCGCCTTGATCGCCGCTACCTCCGCCTCCAGCCGCGCTACCCGCGCCTCCAGGGAAGGTGCCGCCCCGGGTTCCGCCTCCGCCGCATGCGCCTCGCCGCCCAGCATGTGTCGGAAGCGATTCGCCGACCGCCCTGGCTCACGGGCCATTTCCTCCACCCACGGCGGATCGTGCGCCCGAAGTTCTTCGATCACCACCACAACGGCCTGCAGGTCCGGAAGCTGCGTCATCCGCGAGGCCCGCGTACGAAGCTCACCGGCCGTCTGCCGCCCGCGAAGCATCAGCTCCGCCATGACCGCCTGCGCCCGCCGGTCCCAGCCGAACTGCTCGACCGCGCGATGCTCGAAGCGCACCGTGCGCGCCCCCGGCGAAAATGCCGCCTGCGCCACCAGCCCCTTGTGCTCCAGGTTGCGCAGCGCCGCGGAAACCTCCGACTCGCTGTAGCCCACCACCGGATCGCGATTCTGAAGCTGATTCGCCCCGGCCACGATGGAGTTGATCGTCATCGGATACGCGCTGGGGCGTCGCCAGGGCCTTCTCCATCAGCACCCCCAGCACGCGAACCTCGACATCATTCAGCGCCGGTCGTTCAGCCATCGCCTTGCCCCACTTCCTTCAAAAGCCTCGCACCATTGGTATCTGATAGTGATCCGACTGCCAAATACGGGCGCTGCGTTCACGCGCGGCTGTCGGCCGGACTGCGCGCGGAGGTGGGAGGACGCAAACCGCTCTCCCGCAGGGTGACGACGGCCACCGTGCGCCCGGTCATGTCGAAGAACTCCACGCTGTAGCCGTCCTCACGTCCCGGGGCGCGATGCCGCTCGACCACTGTCCCGACGTCACCGGCGCGGAGGTCGTGGTCCGGCACATCGCTCGTCAGGATCACGTCGACGAAAAGGTCAAACGCCATAGGCTGCATCCGTCTTTCATCGTCGATCAATCCACCGGCAATCTCAAACCGACAATTGCCAATCGCCAATGTTCCCTTGATCCCTCGGTCCCTCGCTCCCTTGATCCCTTGATCCCTTCGTTTCGGCTTTTTTTCGGCCTTCGCGTTTTCTCAGTGCCCGCTGAGCCTGCGCGGCGTCGCCCGCTGCTGCCGCGCCGCGTGCACAGCGCTGCGGAGCAGGATCGCCACCGTCACCGGCCCCACGCCCCCCGGAACCGGCGTGATCACGCTGGCAATCGACGAAACCTCTTCGTACGCCACATCGCCCACCACCTTGCGCGCGCTATCGGCGCCCGTCACCGTGCTGATCCCCACGTCGATCACCACCGCACCCGGCTTGACGTGCTCGGCACGGATCAATCCCGGCTTGCCCACGGCCACAATCAGCAGATCGGCTCGCCGCGTGTGTTCCCGCAGATCGCGGGTGGCGATGTGGCAGTTGGTCACCGTGGCCATCTTCTGCAGCAGAAACAGCGACACCGGCCGGCCCGCAATTGGCCCTTGGCCAACAACTACCGCGTCCAGCCCTCGCGGCTCGACCGCCGCCTCCTTGAGAATCTCCATCACCGCCAGCGCCGTACACGGCGCTACAATCGGCGTGTCGTAAAAGAGCAGCCCGATGTTGGACGGATTGACGCCCTCCACGTCCTTGTAGGGATCGATGCAGTACTGCGCCGCGGGAGTGTCCAGCCCCGACGGCAGCGGCAGGTTCAGCAGGATGCCGGTGACTGCGGGATCGTCGTTAAGTTCGCGGAGCTTGGCACGCACGTCGGCGTCGCTCGCCGTGGGCGGAAGGGCGTGCAGCCGATACGAAATACCCACGTCCTGGCAACGTCGGGCCTGCGAGCGAGCGTAAATCTCCCCCGCGCTGGGATCGCCCACCATGACCGCTGCCAAGCTGACACGCACGCCCTCGCCGGCGAGGTCGCGCACCGCCTGTGCCGTCTCTCGCTTGATGCGTTCCGCCAGCCCATTACCGTCAATGACTTTCGCGCCCACGCTGGCAGCATAACCGACCACGGCCCACAGAAAAGCGTCTGCTTAACCGTGACCTGCTGCTGAGAAAATGGCGGCCGAACCCCTCTCCCTTGCAGGGAGAGGGGCAGGGGTGAGGG
>SBAX01000001.1 GCA_005240095.1 Phycisphaera mikurensis | reverse complement strand
GGCGGGAGGGCGAGCCTCCTGGCGAGCCGCGGCGTTCAATGGTCGCCCGGCAACCGCTCGGCGGGAGCCTCGCCCTCCCACGGCCCCTCCGGGTGTAAGAACGTGTCGCCAGCCCCCTTGATGCTGAAATACGCGTTAACCTGCCGCGAATAAGACTGTCGAACAGGCGTCCGCTCCCCTTCGCGAGGAGCGTGTGCCGCCTCGGCGCGGCGTCAACGAGCAAAACAGGAGCGTCATCATGGGATCCAAGACAATTCGGGTTCTGGCGTTGGGTACGATTCTGCCGCTGCTTGGCGGCTGTCTGGTCATCGTGGGCGAGGACGGAGACTGGGACTTCGGCGGACCGACGCACCGCACTACCGTCGTCGATGAGCGCCCGCTGGATACGATGGGTCTGACCGCCCTGGAGGTGCGCACGCACAACGGGACGATCGACTTCACCGGTCAGGACGCCGGCGAGGCTTCGGTCACCATCACCAAAAAGGCCGGCGGCGTCAACGAGGCGGACGCCCTGGAGGCAATGGACGCCATCGAGGTCTTCGTCGAGAAGAGCGGCGGCACGACGCGGCTGGGCTGGAAGTGGAACGTGCCCAAGCACCGTCGGTGGCACGGTGAAGTGAGCTTTGCCGTCCGTGCTCCGAAGACCTTGCGGCTGGAGGCGGAGACGCACAACGGGGCGATCGACATCGCCGGCGTCGAAGGCGAGGTCCGCGCGGAGACCCACAACGGCAAGGTCAAAGTCAACTCCGGTGGTGGAGCGCTCTTCGCCCAGACGCACAACGGGGAGATTGACGTGAGTTATGCGGGGTCCAAGATCACGCTGGAGACGCACAACGGCGAGATCACGGCCGACCTAACGCGCTGCGGTTCGGTGAGCGGCGACGTCACATCGCACAACGGGGCAGTGGTGCTCTCCGTGGGCAGCCAGACCTCCGCGAACGTGAACGCCCGGACCCACAATGGCGAAGTCCGCTGCGACGCCCCCGCCTCCGCAGTCGAACAGTCCCGAGGGCGGTTCACCGGAACCCTCGGCACGGGCGGCGGCAAGCTGGACGTAGTCACCCACAACGGCCAGATCCGCCTCCGCTCCTGATTCGGGTTGCGACGGCATCTCTCGATCAGATGTAGCGTCGCGGCTCGTCCGCGGCGCTTGGATGCGAATAACGTGGGCGACCAAGCACCGCCCACAAGGGGCGACGCTACAGTGCTCTTGCGGCCAGCAAGTCCTTGTGGCAGCGGCAGTCACGTTGCCCAACCGCCGGTCCAGGGCCCATCTATCCTCCGACCCCTCCGCCCTCGGCAGCGGGCCGCGGTGCGGGTACAGTAGTGTTCCGCGATGGCGATTACGGCCTCGCTGAAACGTACCCGGAGCGCCCCGCATGTTGCGTGCTTTGGCCGAGTTCTTGCTCGAGGAACGACTGCTGGCGACGGATGACGCCGTCGTGGCGGGCGTGTCCGGAGGGGCAGACTCCACCGCCCTGCTGCATTTGCTGGCGGGCTTGAACCGGGATTGCGGGTGGCGGCTTCGCCTGCATGTGGCGCACCTGAACCACGCCCTCCGTGGGGTGGAGTCGGATGCCGACGCCGCCTCCGTCCAGGCGGCCGCGGACAGCCTTTCGATACCCTGCACCATCGAGCGCCGGGAGATCGCCGCCCTCGTCGCCGAACAGCAGGGCAGCCTTGAGGAAGTCGCCCGCCGCGAACGGTACGCCTTCTTCGAACGAGTGTGCCTGCAGACGGGAAGCCGGGTCATCGCCCTGGGACATCACGCCGACGACAACGCCGAGACCATCCTGCATCGGGTGATTCGCGGGACGGGGATGCGCGGGCTGTCGGGCATTCCTCGCGTTCGGGCACTCGGACCCCACAGCGAGATTCGTGTGATCCGCCCCCTGCTTCACCTGACCCGCAAGCAGCTTCGGGCGTATCTCTTGGATGAGGGTATTGCTTTCCGCGAAGACTGCACCAACGTCACCACTGAGCCGATGCGCAACCGCATCCGCAACACCATCCTGCCTCAGCTTGAGGCCGAGGTGAATCCGCAGGTCCGCGATGCTCTCCTGCGGCTGGGCGCCCAGGCCGGCTGGCTGGAGGAATTCCTGCACGACACCGTGGAACGTTCCTTCGAGACACTGATCGTGTCACGCAACGATCAGGAGCTGGTGCTCAACGCCCAGGCCATGTCGCGCAAGAGCCGGATCATTCAGACCGAGCTGATTCGGCGAGCGTACGTTTCTTTCGGTCTGGGTGAGCAGGACCTTGGATTCTCGCACCTGGCCTCGGCGCTGGAACTGGTAGCCGATCCGGCCAGCGGCAAGCAGACCGTCCTCCCGGGCGGCATGACCGTGGAGAAGCGCTACGGGCAACTGATCTTCTCCTTGCCCACCGATGAGCCGCGGGAGGAGATCGCCGAGGAAGTGTCCGTGCATCTGCCGGGGCGAACCGTGCTGCCGGTGCGGCGGTTGGAGATCGACTGCGAGGAGCTGGAGACGTCGCCGGCGGACATTCCCCGCCTGCGCAAGGCGGCCACGCGGATGGAGGAATTCGTCGATCGCAAGGCGGTGCATTCGCCGCTGGTGGTGCGTCCGCGGCGGCCCGGCGATCGCTTCTATCCCTTAGGCGCGCCGGGCTCGAAGAAACTGGGCGACTTTCTCGCCGACGTGAAGGTCGAGCCGCGCGAGCGTCAGCGGGTGGCACTGCTCTGCGATCAACTCGGACCCATCTGGGTGATCGGCTATCGCATCGACGATCGTGTGAAGATGACCGCCCTGACGCGCCGCGTCCTTCACCTGCGGGCACGGGCTCTGTAGATGCAGCCAATTCCCAGCCGGGCCTCGAACACCTTGTCGTGGTCAACCTACCTGTGCATCTTCGTCATCGCGCTTACACTGCGCGCCGGCTGGGGCGTCCTGCAATGGGTTCGGGCGGACGGTGCGACGACGCTGGAGTTCCCCGACGAGGAGCAGTACTGGGGGATGGCGGGGTCGCTGTGGCGAGGTGAAGGGCTCGTGGACGAACTGGGCTTTCGGGCCACGCGGATGCCGCTGTATCCCGCGATTCTCGCCCCGTTCACTGATCTGCCGCACGGCGTTTTGATGGCCCGGAGTCTTCACTGGGCGCTTGGTGCGCTAGCAGCGGCGCTGGCTGCGGCGCTCGGCGGACTGTTCGACCGGCGCGTCGGAGTCGTCGCGGGTCTGCTCATTGCGTTCGACCCGTTTTTGATCTTCTTTTCCTCCCTGCTTCTCACGGAGACGGCGTTCATCGCGGCGCTGCTTGCCCTGTGGTGGTCCGTGTGGGCGGCGACGCGCGACCGCGCCAGGCCGATACCCGTGCGGGCATGGGTCGTGATTGGGCTGCTGTCATCGCTGTGCATCTATCTGCGGGAGTCCAGCGCGGGGCTGGTAATCATCGCCCTTGTCCACTCCGCGGTATCCTCGCGATTCGTACGCCGGTCATTGGTGGGCGCCGTTGGGGCGGGCGCCCTGGTGGTGCTATCCCTAGTTCCCTGGGCGGCGCGGAATCAACACGTGACCGGCGACTGGTGCTGGCTGACCCATCGTGGGGGCATCTCGCTTTACGATGGCGTTCGACCGGAGGCCACCGGCGGCAGCGACCTTGGGGAGGTGAAGCGTGGGGAGGCCGTTGCCGGCTTGGATGAAGTCGCCTGGGACCGGCACTTCAGGCGAGAAGCCTGGAAGGAGATCCGCTCCGATCCGCGTCGAATCTTGTCGCTTGCGACGGTGAAGCTCGGGCGGATGTGGAACCCGGTGCCCAACGTGGCCACCTACCAATCCCCGAGGATGCGCCTGGTCTCGGCGGCGTGGATGATCCCGCTGTATGCGCTCACCGCTGGGGGCATCGTAGTGCTGGCGATACAATGCCGCGAAGTGCGAGTGACCGTCTTCCTTTTGCTGCCGGCGGTGTACTTCAGCGCTCTGCACAGCGTGTTCGTGGGGAGCGTACGCTATCGGTTGCCGGCGATGCCGATGCTGGAGATTCTGGCGGCGGTATTCATTGTGGCGGCCTACAATCGCTGGACGGCGCGTCCGGGGCGTGACGCGATGCGAGCGCCGAACATCCAAGCCTGACTGGGGGAAGGTCCGCCATGGCCGCACCGCAAGAGACTCTTGTCCGCCGACGCCGCGGCTGGCGGATCCTGGCGTGGACGGCGCTGGGCCTGGCGACGGTGTTGGGCGTTGCGGGGAGTTGGGCCTATCGCTACTACGCCGACCCGCAGCGCGTTTCGGCCCTGGTTGCGGAGCGCATCACTCGCACGACCACGGGCCGGGTGCGCATCGGGTCGGCGACATTCTCCCTCTTCGACGGCGTTCACCTGCGCGACTTGTCGGTCAGCGAGCCCGATGCCGCGACCGACGAGCGACCCGTCTTCCAATGCCCCGAAGTCATCGTTCGCCATGATCTTCTCGCGGCGCTCGTCGGTCGGTTTCGGGCCCGCTCGGTGACCTTGCAGAGCCCCATGCTCACCGTGGCAGTTGATCCGGAAACGGGCGGCACCAACCTGGATGCGCTCATCGAGGGATTCAAGCGGCGCAAACGACCGCGGACGCCGTCCCGGCCGGTGGTCGAGGCCAGGGACGGTCGCGTGCGTCTGGTCCGAGCCTCGACTCCCGATCGCGCCGTTGAGGAGCTTTCGCTCTCGGTTCGTGCCCGGCCTACGCCCACGGACGCGGATGTTTACGACATCGTGTGGCAGGAGCTTCGCGAGGCCCAGTCCGCAGGCCACGCCCAAGTCCACGTACGAAACGGGACGTGTCGTAACGTGCGCGGCGGCTCGCCCACGGTGAGCGTCGACACCGTCCTGACTCTTGCGGAGGGGCGATTTGCCGGTGCGGCCGAACGGGCGAAGACGCTGGGTTTGAAGGGGAGCGTACGCCTGCGCGACTACGACCTCGTGCTTCGAAAAGGTGCCGACGAGTCACAGCAGTCGGCAGTTATCGACGTGTCCGAGGTTTACGTCTCCGTGCCGGCGAGCGCGGATGAGCGGGCCAAGCCGGCGGATGAACGGTACCTGCAGTTCACGCAACTCGCGGGCGAGATTCACGTTGCACCAACCGAGATTCGCGCCCGCCTGCAGGGAGCCCTTGGCGGGGCGCAATGTTCGATTGAAGCGATCAGCCAGCGCGGCGCGGGCGCGGCTGTGGAAAACCTTCCGCTCGATGTGCAGGCGGAGGTGACAGGGCTGCAGCTCCCGCGAATCGATGACGACGCGCCCGCGAAAGAGCGAGGAGTGATCGAAGCCCTGCCTGCGTTGCAAAGAGTGTTCACCAACTACGATCCTCACGGCCGAGTCGATCTGCACGTTGAAGCCTCCAAGCCGGCAGGCGCCTCGGAGAAGTTCAGACTGAATCGGCTGGTAGCAACGGCCCGAGGCGGGGACGCGTCGGTGCGTTACTTTCCCTACCGCGCGGACCAGCTCACCGGAGCCGTGGAGTACACGCCCGACGGCGTGTGGATTCGAGACCTGTGCGGCCAGCACGAGGGCGGACGGGTGTGCGTGGTGGGGCATTTCGAGAAGCCCGATCGCTGTGCCGCCGGCGATCTGCAGATTGCCGCCGAAGACGTCCCGATCGATCAGGAGCTGTACAACGGGCTTGGAGCGCGCTATCAGGAGGTGCTCGCGCCGTTCCAGCTTCGCGGGCGCATCGATGTCAACGCCAGTCTTCGGCGAGACCCTTGCGAGGGCGATTCGCCCGCCCGCTGGAGCTGGAGCAGCACCGTGGGCCTCGATGATGTGGCGGCCACGCACGCCGAGTTCCCATACCCCATTGAGAACCTTCGAGGGAACATCACGATTCAGCCCCATCGGATCGAGATCGTGGATGTGGCGGGAAAGGCCGAGGGTGCAGATATCGGAATCACGGGAGAAGTGCTGCTCTCGCCAGGGGCGCCGCGGCGCGTGAATGTGACTGTGTCGACGCACGGTGCAACCTTTGACGAACTGACGCTTGCGGCGCTTCCCGCGAACATTCGCAAGCAGATCGTAACGTTCCAGCCCTCGGGCCCATTCGATCTTCGGGCGAACTTCCAATCCGCGGCAAGTGGTGAGGGAACCGTTTCACACACACGGATTGATCTCCAAGGAATAACCATCCGCCATCAGGCTTTTCCCATCGAGCTGAGCGATGTAGTGGGCTTGGTGCGGATCGGACCTGAAGGCGTTGAAGCGCCATCGCTTACCGCGCGATTCGGCGACGCCCGCCTGGACATCACCGGCCGGACGCTGGGTACCGGCGACGTGGCGACTGCGGATTTCTCCATTCATGCTCAGAACCTGCGGCTCGACGATGAGCTTCGGCAGGCTGCCCCGGTGAACGTCCGCGATGCGATCAAGGACTGGACGGTTCTTGATCCGCTGGAGGCTTCCATCGTGCTGCGTTCGCAAGCCGGCGATGAGCGGCTTGACTACCGCATTGATGTTGCCCTCGGGGGAGTCCGCGTGAAGCATGCCGACTTTCCTATCCCCTTCTCCGACGTGCACGGCGGCCTGCGGGTCGACTTGTCCGGAGTTCGCGCCAATGGGCTCCGCGCACGATACGGAAATGGCGAGCTGAAACTCGACCTCGATGCCCGGCACTCGCCCCATCTGACCGAAGGCACGGTCGTGCTAAGCGCCAAGGGGCTCGCACTCGACGAAGGCCTGCGAGACGCCCTGCCGAGCGATCTGCGTCGCTCGTGGAGTCAGGCGGCGCCGAGCGGTACCGTCGACCTCCGCCTGCACGACCTGCACTTCCGCAAGGCTGCCGGGGAGCCGCGAACGACCTGGACCGTAGACGGACGGGTCGATCTGCACGACGTGTCGCTGCCGGGATTGGGGAAGCTCAACGGGCTGCGCGGGGTGTGGACTGGGCGCGGGGCGGTCCGCGACGCCACCGGCGGCACGATGCTCAACGGGCGGCTGCAGTTGAGCGAGGCCGAAGTGCAGTCCCGCCGGCTGACGGACATCAAATCGCAGTGGTCCTTTGTGCGCGCTGCCGACGGCCAGGGGCGCTTCGGGTTGGACGACGCGCACGCTTCGCTGTATGACGGCATGGCGGGCGGCAAACTGGAGCTGGTGGCCGCATCGGGGCAGAGCCATTACAACGCCTCTGTCACCATCCATGGTCTGCAACTCGGGCCGTTCGTGGACGCCGGGAGGACGCTGGCCGCAACCGGCGACGACGCGAATCCTGTGCCCGGGCGCGTTCGCGGGACCGTGGATGCGTACGTCTACGTCGCAGGCGAAACCGGTGACCCCCTCTCGCGGCGGGGCGGCGGGCAGATCGAAATCAGCGAAGGCCATATCTACCGCCTGCCCATCCTGCTAGCCATTCTGAACGTGCTGCGGATGTCACCTCCCGAGGAGAGCGTGCTTCACGAAGCCGAAGCCGTCTTCTATGTCACGGGAAACAAGATCACCTTTGAGGACCTCGAGCTTCGCGGCGGAATCCTGGCGCTCGTGGGATCAGGGTCGATGTCGATTCCTGACCAGGCCGTGGACCTGCGGCTGGTCAACATGGGGTCCCACCATATCTCCCGGATTCCAGTCCTGGCCGACGTCGTAGAGGGTGCCAGCCGAGAGATCGTCGAGCTACGCGTGACCGGTCCGCTTTCACGTCCCAGCGTTCGGGCCCAGCCGCTTCGCGGGCTTACGGATGAATTACGCAAGCTTTTCCAGAAAAAACCGAAAAAGAAAATACCGCCGGCTCCATGAACGAATGGGCGTTGGGCGGTCCGGGCG
>SBAX01000183.1 GCA_005240095.1 Phycisphaera mikurensis | reverse complement strand
CGACTCGAAGAGGCTTCTGGCCGGCCACGCCTCTTTTGACTTTTTGACGTTTTGATTCCTTGACGTTTTCGTGTCCCGCTCCTTCGTCGCTCTCCGTCCCCTCGTCCCTTCGTCCCCGCCCTTCAATGGCCTCAACGATCCCCCGATGCCCGCGATCACTGTTGGGATAGATGCAGGTGACCGCCAGACCCTCCTGATCCGCGGCCTCAAGAATCATCTTCATCGCCCGCTTCTCAACCGCCGCCGCCCGCCCGCACGGATGCTGCACAATCAGAGCATTCGGCCTTCGCCCACTTGATCCCTTGATCCCTTGATCCCTCGATCCCTCGCCGCGTCGCTTCGTCGCTACGTCGCTACGGATCTCCTTCAATCGATCCAGCCCCGGCGCGCCGACCACGCGAACGCGGACCTCGTTTTCACCCATTCGGATGATTCGATCGCGTGCCGCTTCCGTGGCCACCAAGTGTAGATGCGCCAGCTTGGTGATGGCGTGCCGCAGACTGTCGTCGAAGTCGCCCGGCGCGACGTCTCCACCGTGAACATGGGCTACAAGCCGGCCAGTAGTCACTCCCGCCAGTGCCCCCGCCAGGGCTTCAATGCGGTCCCCCAGCACCACCACAATGTCCGTCCTCGCCCGCTGCAGAAAGCGAGCGATGCCGGCCACGCCCCGGGCCAGTCCTTCCGCCTGATCGAGAGGAGAATCATCGCCGCGCTGCATGGGCACGCGGGCGTCGATGCGCCGGCCGTCGCGCCGGACGTCGTCGATGGTGTGACCGAACTTGCTCAGCAGATGCGTGCCCGTGACCACAAGCTGCAACTTCAGCGTGGGGCTCTTCCCGATCGCCGCAAGCGTGGACCGCAGCAGCCCGTACTCCGCCCGGCTGCCGGTGATGACTGCAACCCGTCGCAGGCCGCCCGCGCTTCGCCGCCGCGGCGTTTCTGCGTTTCTGCGTTTCTGCGTTTCTGCGTTTCGTCTCACTTCACCATCGTCCATGCCAGCAGCGTGTCGTCCGCAATGTCCACGGCCGCGACGCGACCGACGACGGTTTGAAAATGATCCGGTGCAATTCCCGTCCCCGGACGCTTGAGCGTCAGCATGTCTGCGGTGATGCGAGTGCCCGCGGCAATCGCCCTGGCCGCCACGATGCTCTTCCGCGCCGCCGTGCGAACGTCCTGCTCGATCGGCAATGGACCGATCATCCCGTCGCCCAAGGCCGCCTCCGCCTGCCGGGCCCCCGCGATGTATTCCCGTAATTCGTCCGGTGTCAGCGACATCGCATGGTCCGGCCCTTCGGCGCTGCGATCCAGGGTGAAGTGTTTCTCCAGCACGCACGCCCCCGCGGCCACCGCCCATCCGCCCATGGCCACCGACGTCGTGTGATCACTGAGGCCCACGGGCAGTCCGAACGTGTGATGCAGGGCGGCCATGGCCCGCAGATTGATCGACTCCCTCGGCGTGGGATAGGAACTGACACAGTGCAGGAGGATCAGCCGCCCGCTCGCGCCGTACTCACGAACTCGCTTCACCGCGGTTCGAACCTCATCGAGCGTCGATGCGCCGGTGGAAAGGATCAGCGGCAATCCCGTCCGCGCCGCCGCCTCCAGCAGCGGCCCATTGGTCAGGTCCGTCGACGCGATCTTGATTGCCGCAACCTGTGTGCCACTGCTCTGTGAGCAGTGGTCGTGGGAGTCGTTCCCCCTCTCCCCCCGGGAGAGGGCCGGGGTGAGGGCTCCTCCCCCTCTCCCCCCAGGAGAGGGGTCAGGGGTGAGGGCCTGGATTCTCGCAACGTCCTGCACACCGAACGGGGTGATGATGAGCGCAATGTCCTGCTGCTTACATCGATGTGCAATCCGCTCAAAGGCCTCGTCCCCCAGTTCCAGTCGCGCCAGCATTTCCCGCTGTGACAGCACTTCTACCTCGCTGCTTTCGTCCCCTCCGCTTCGTCGCTTCGTCGCTTCGTCGCTTCGTCGCTTCCGTCGCGCCCGCTGGTACTCCGCAGTCGGCGCCTGTCGCGAGGCCAGTTCCGCAGCGCGGAACATCTGGAACTTCACCGCATCGGCCCCGGCCCGCTTGGCCTCATCCACCATCCGCAGAGCCGTGTCGAGATCGCCGTTATGATTCACCCCCGCCTCGGCAATGATGAAAGCTGGCTGCCCCGCTCCAATCCGATGACCTCCGAGCGCAACGCTTGTGAATACGGTTGTGGCCCTCAGTCCTTGGTCGTTCGTAACTGGTAAGTGGTAACTGGTAACTGGTAATTGGTCGTTTCCTTCGTCGCTCCGTCGCTTCGTCGCTTCGTCGCTTTGTCGCCGCAGCACCGCCTCCGCGAAAAACAGGTCCACGGCCGTATCCACGTCCACCGCGTCTTCGGGACTGCAGATGATCGCCCGCCGGTAGCGCCCCAGGAAGGCCTGCTTGTCCTCGGGGGTCTTCAGCGCCGCGAAAAGCGCCGCCCGCGTCACCACCACAATGGCCCCATCGTGATAGTACAACGGTTCGAGGTCCTGCCTGCGGTAGATGCTGTTCGGCCGGAACTGCACCATGCGATCGCCGTCGAGGCGGTGCACCCAATCGGGGTGCTGCTTGGTCACCGGAGCGACGCTCCGCACCGAATCCGCCCCGGTGGCAATCAGCTTCTCAACGGCCTCATCAATCAGCTCGACCCGCCGCACGGGAATGTTGCCATACAGCAGCACGACCGCATCCACAGCCTCCCCCCTTAGCAAGGGGGGACTCAGGGGGGTCAGTCCGTGTCCCTCTCCCTGGCAGGGAGAGGGCAGGGTGAGGGTCGAATCCTGCGGGCTCGAAAGGCAGGAGACATCAGGACGGCGCGGGCCTTCACCCTCACCCCTGCCCCTCTCCCTCAAAGGGAGAGGGGGAACGCCTTCCCTTCGTCCGTTCGTCCCTTCGTCCCTTCGTCCCTCCCAAAGCAAAACCGCGTGTCGCGCCGCCGCATCCACGGTGGCCATGTCCGTAGCCAGCTCCGCCGGCCGGTCGATCACCTCGATCCCCCGCGCCCGCGCCAGCGCCTTGGCCTCTTCGCAATCCGTCGTCAGCACGATGCTGCTCAGCCGCCCGCTCGTTAAGGCATGATCGAAGGTGTATTCGATGAGCGCCCGCCCCAGCACCTCACGCAGGCACTTGCCCGGCAGCCCCTTGCTCCCCGCCCGCGCCAGAATGATCCCCAGCGTATTCATGCTCCTGAATTATCGACCCTTGGAATCGGCCTCCTTGATGTAGCAGGTCTTGACCCATCCGCCGCAGGAGCGCCGGCATGCACGACCGCACCGCTTAGAACTCGATCCTGATCTCCAGCGTCAGATCGACAAGCTTGCCCAAGCCTCGGGCGGTCAGCCGCGGAGGACCCAGCGGACCATTTCGCCGAACTTGGGGCCCTTGCCCTGCATGAGGATGCCCACGCGGAAGATGCGACCCGCGGCGAAGACAAAGAGCAGCGTGGTCAGCACGACGAGCACAGCGCCGAGGATGGGCTGCCAGATGGGAATGCCGGGAGGCACGGCCTGGCGCAGGACCATGAGCATGGGCGTGGCCGGAGGAAAGAGCGAGAACGCCAGGGCGAAAGAGGAGGACGGCTCGCGAATGACGTTGAACCACACAAACAGCGGGAAGACCACCAGAACCATCACCGGCGTCACGAGGTTCTGAGCCTCGCGCATGTCGTTGACCGCCGCCCCGATGGCGATGAACAGCGAGCCGAACATGATCACCGCCAGACACTGAAAGAGGGCGAACCACCACACCAGATGCGCGGGGAACAGCACGCCATACCCGGCGCGGTGAATGGCGATGTAGGCTCCCAGAAGATAGATCGTCACGATGGTCAGCGACACGCCCACCATGCCGATCAGCTTACCCATCATCAGCTCGAAGGGTCCCAGCGAACCCAGCAGGACCTCGGCGATGCGGTTGGTCTTTTCCTCCAATACGCTTTGCATCAGCGGGGCCGCTCCGATCATGACCACCATGAACATAAGCATCATCAGGCCCATGGGGATGAAGATGTTGGCCATTTCGTTGGTCTTCTCGGCCTTGATGATCTCGCCGGTGGCGGGGTCGATCGACACCAGCCCCAGGTTGTCCACGGGCATGTTCTTGGTAGCTTCCTGGACAATGGCGGGGTCGATGTGCACGGCCGCGAAGCGCAGCTCGTGCAGCCGGGCGTTGACCGGGTCCCTCAGCCAATCCTGCACGTCGTCATAGGTGGGGCTGTTGGAGTGATAGTTCACAAACGCGGTGGCCTCGTCGGCGGCAGGGTTCACCACCTCGGATCCGATCAGCACGTAGGCGAAGATTTCCTTCTTGCGGACCCGCTCGGACAGTTCCAGCGAGACGGCCTGGGGATCCGCCGAACTCGGCGTGACCTGCTCGAACAGAAAACGCGGCTTGATCTGCCTGCGCGCCGAGCCCTCTCCTTCGAAGATGTCGCTCTCGTTGCGGAGCTTGGTGGCGCTGTCGATCGCCCCAAACAGCTTCCCGGAATAGTCTACGACCGCGATCCGCTTGTCAGTCACGTCCACCCTGTCGCGGAGCATCGTCTGCAGGAGCACGCCGCCGAGGGAGATGACGGGCATGGCAATGAGGCTCACCAGGAAGGCCTTGGTCCGGACCGCGGCCTGATATTCGCGCATCGCCACCACGAGGGTCTTACGCATAGGCGGCCTCCGTCGCGGCGGGGGTCTCGCCGTCGCTTGCCTCAGGCCCGGCGATGCGGATGAAAATGTCGTGCAGGGAGGGGCGGGCGAGCTCGAAGTGCGTCACGCGCCCGCGGCGCATCAGCTCGGCAAGCACATCCTGAGAATCCGTGCCGGAGGTCATGCGAAGTTCCTGAAGCCGCCCGAAATCGCTGACTTTCTCCACGCCGGGAATCGCCCGCGGGTCAAAGCCGTTTCCATCGACCTGCACGCGAATCGTGTCCCGCCCGTAGCGGTTCTGGATGGACTCGAGGGTGCCGTCGAGGACCTTGTTGCCCTGGAAGATCATGAAGATGAAATCGCACATCTTCTCGGCCATGCCCATATCGTGGGTGGAGAAGATGACCGTAGCCCCGCGGCGGCGCAGGTCGAGGACGGCCTCGCGGAGAACTTCCGCGTTGACCGGGTCGAGCCCGCTGAAGGGCTCGTCGAGGATGACCAGCTCGGGGTCGGCGATGACCGCGGAGATGAACTGCACTTTCTGAGCCATGCCCTTGGAGAGGGTCTCGACCTTCTTGTCCGCCCACGCCGAAAGGTCCAGCCGGGCGAGCCATTCTCCCACGCGATCTTTGAAATCCTTGCAGCACTTCAACTCTGCGTAAAAGCGGAGGATGTCGCGGACCTTCATCTTCTTGTACAGGCCGCGCTCCTCGGGAAGATATCCGACGCGATCATTGGCTGCGGCTGACTCAGTCTCGCCCAGCACGCGAATGGCGCCCGATCCGGCGTCGGGATGGTAGATGCGCATGATCATGCGCAGGGTGGTGGTCTTGCCCGAGCCGTTGGGTCCGATGAACCCGTAGATCGACCCCTTGGGCACGCCGAGCGTCAGATTGTTGACCGCGACGTGCCGCCCGAAGGTCTTGGTGACGTTTTCGATCTCGACGACGTTCATTCGCTCGCCCGAAAATGCTGATCGGTAGATGAGGCCGATCGACGCACGGCTACTGTACGCCAAGTGCCGAATCAACCACAACTGTCAGTTCTTGTCACTCGCCGGGGGCGCTGCATGGGGCGCAGCCCCATCCGTGATCTTTGTCAGGTCGGCCGACGCTTGTTCGACAGATCCATGCGCTTGCGACGGACTCCCCATTCATGACGAACCGTGGGAGCGCCGCGGCCCCTCATCTTCGCTGGTGCGTGCGAGCCGAAAAAGAGCGGGTTTTCGCTGGTGTGCACCCGTGCTTGACGGGACATTCAGCCCACCTCTATCATTCGACCCGGATGGGTCAGGACGGGCTGCCTCACCGTTCCCGCCGGCTTGTCATGTTGCCTGTGCGAGGGCAGCAAAGCGATGATTCAATCGGGACTGCCGGGCCGGTGCCCCGCAGCACGCGCCGCCACGCGGCGACCCGCCCGTGCGTCAACGGACCCGACTTTGTGATGTTCGGTTGCACCAGCAACGCCGAACGGTTTGTCGGAAGGAGCAAATAACATGCCTAAATGCCCGCGGTGGACGATCGGCCTGGGGTGGGTCTGCACGGTAGCTTGCCTCGGACTTCTCGTGGCCGGCGTGCTCTCATGCGGCACCGCCCCCACCGCGTTTCTGGTGAGCGGACCGGGCCAGTTCGGGGATGAACCGCCGACCCTCGAGATCCGCGAGCCCAGCCGCAACATCACCCTGGGACAGGGCGACGCCTTCCTCATCAGGTGGAACGACACCGACCGCGACTCCAACGCCCAGATCCGATTCTCCCTGGTGAACACGACCACCAATGCCGTGATCGTGCTCATCGACAACATCGACGAGAACGACGACACCGTCAGCAACCATACGGTCTCCACCTCGCTGATCCGACAGGGCACTTATAATCTTCTGGGGACCATCTCCGACGACACCACCACCGTCGACGTCTTCGCCATGACCACAGGGGCGACCCCCCAGCGCGTGGTGATCAGCATCGTTCCGGAAGGCGGCGGACCTCTCTCCGAGCCGCCCCAGATCCTGGTAGCCGAGCCCGTGGTGAACCTGAGCATGGCCCAGGACGACGATCTGGAGATTGTCATCCAGCCGACCGCCGCAGCGCCGGGCGCTGCCAACCCCTTCGATCCGGACAGCGATATCACCATTTACGTGGTACTGGACGTGGATCTTGACCCTACCAACGACGATCCGGCCAACCCCGACCGGGAGCAGCTCATCCTCCTCGAGACTCGCACCGTTACGGAAGGCGCGTTCCAGACCGAGCCCTTCGTGATCAACGTCGACCTGGCCGAGATTCCGCCGCGGGACGGCGGTGAGCCGTATTTCATCCGCGCCACCGCCGATGACGGGACCAACCCCCGCGTGCACTCTTACGCCGTGGGAACGGTCAACATCGTGCAACTCGCGTCCGGCCTGGTGGATCTTTTCGACGTAGGCCGCAGCGTCTCCGGGGCCAAGTTCTACGGCTTCAACCCCGGGGCCAGTGTGGGCTCCAGCATCACGCCCGTAGGCGACTTCGACCTCGACGGCGCCGACGACTTCCTCTTCGCCGCCCAGTTCGGCAACCCGCAGAACTGCGGTCCCGTCGGCGAGGCTTATGTAGTTTACGGGCGGCCAGCCATCGAACCGCAGCAAGCCGGCGACGAGCGCCGCACTGGACTGCGATTCGGCGGAGCCATCTCCGTGAACTCCATCGGCGACGACGTGTCCGGCGCTATCTTCAGTGCCCCGCCCATCCGATTCGGCGCGACTTCGGAGGCCTTCCCCGAGACCATGGGCATCACCGACGTCGGAATCGTTCGCGACCTCACGGGAGACAACCGCCCTGATCTGCTGTTCGGACTTCCCCTGGTGCATGGGGCTTTCGATTCCACCGATTACGATCCCGGCGACGATCCCCCCGACGACGACGGAACTTTCTTCTGCTATCCCGACCCCATCGTGAACAACTTCGCGAGTGAGGAGGACGGACCCGGCCCCGACTCATACTTCTACTCCGGCGGGATGGGCGTCATGGTCAGCAGCCAGAACCGGGACAACAACGGGATCATCAACACCGCGCGCCTGGAATCCACCGTGGTCGACCTGGAATTTGCCGGTCAGCCGGGCACGGTGGTCCTCGATTGCGGAGGATTTAACAACTTCGGCAGCATCTTCCCGCGCGCCAGCAACGAGTTCACACCCGATGACGCGATCGGTACCGACGAAGACGAGCCGGGTCGAATTGCCGGGGCACGCTTTATTGCCGGAGGGTATGACTTCCTCGAGCAACTCGAACCTCCGCGAGCGGACCTCTACGGGCACCGTGTGGGTTCGCTCGGCGACCTCAACAGCGACGGGCTGGACGAGGTGATCATGTCCGCCCCCACGAATGAACGCTATATCAATGATCTTCAAACGACTTCTGTGCCGGGGAGGGGGTTCAGCACGCACCTCTTCTCCACACTCTTCATTGGAAGCATCATCGTGCTGCCGGGGCGAAATTACAATTTGCCGATACATCGGGACCGCGACGACGAAGCCGGCAGCGCGGTCACTCCCTTTCTGGACCAGCACAACCACCCGCCGGGGAGTTGCTCCGAGTCCGATCCGGTTGCGCGTCACTATGACGTGCCCGTGGACTACTTCGAGATTTTCGCGGAGAACATCGACGACTTCCTCGGCGATGGCCAGTCCGCGGGGGACTTCAACCTCGACGGGCTCGATGACATCCTCTGCGGGGCCCCGCTTAACGACCGAACCTCTTCCCTGCGAAGCAGCGGGGCAACGTACATCATTTACGGGCGCAGCGTTTTCGGGGGCATCGACCTGGCCAATGCCAACGATCCCATCCTCCGCCCACCGATGCTGCGAATCCGCGGAATCACCCGCGGCGATCAGATCGGCTCGCGGCAGACCCACGGGCTCGACGTCAACGGCGATCGCGTAGATGACGTCTTCATCGCCTCGCCGCACACGGACTACGCTGGCGTGTCCCGGGCGACCTGCGCCGCGGACTTCAACGGCGACGGGAACATCAATCAGAGCGACCTTCGCGACGTGTCCTTTACCGACTGCCGCCTCGACTTCGGCGACGAGGTCTTCTCTAACGATTCCTGCAAAGCCTACGACTACGACAACGACGGGGATATCGACGACGACGATCGCTGCGTTTTCTGCTGCCTCTCCGATGAATGCGAGCCGGACAGCACATGCACCCACGGCACCGGCGAGAACTGCTGTGCGAATCTCGTGGATAACGGTTTCGTGGCGGTGATCTTCGGCGGGCGCTTCACCGACGGCGATCGCAACATCGACCAGATCGCCACCAGCGACCTTCCCGGGACCATCTTTTACGGCGGCGGCGCCCTCCATCGCGCCGGCGTTGACGTGAGTTCAGCGGGCGACTTCAACCACGACGGCTTCGGCGACATCCTCATCGCCGTGCCCGGCGAGGTTCGCCGCGATTCCGCGGGGCGCGATCGGGTGGGCGTGGTGTACCTCGTCTTCGGCGGCACGCATCTGACCAACACGGTGTGGAACTTGGCGGACGAGGAACGCGGGGTGGGGTCGCTGGCCTTACCCGGGCTGGTGTTCTTCAGCCCGTATGTGGAGGGCCGGCCCAACGAGGCCGCTCCGCTGACCGTGGGGCTGGCAGGGGATATTAACGATGACGGCTTCGACGACATCTTCATCGGGAACCCCAAGGCCGACTTCATCGACCTGAGCTTCCCGCAGGGTCCCGACGCCCCCGGTTCCGATGCCGCCGCGGGCCGCCGCAGGAACGCCGGCGACGCGTACATCGTCTACGGCAACAACTTCGGCACCAACCGCGTGTCCCCGTAGTCCCCCCTCTCCTTCGGGAGGGGTCCGGGAGGGCGAGCCTCCCGGCGAGCCGGGGCCTTTCGGCAGACGCGG
>SBAX01000126.1 GCA_005240095.1 Phycisphaera mikurensis | reverse complement strand
GGCGGCCGACGTGTTCATGGTTGCGCCGGGCGGGGCGCCGCAGCTTTTCGCTTCCGCTGCCGGTTTGGGGCTGGGAGCATCCGGCGACGACATCGACGCCCTGGACATCTATCCGTGCAACAATGCCACGCAATGCGCCACCACCCATTCCATCCGCCGCGTGGCCGGCGACTTCGACGACGATGGCGACGTGGACGAGGACGACCGGCAGTTCTTCGAGGATTGCTATCGCGGCGAAGGTGAGCCCACACCGCCGGGGTGCGAGCCCGCGGACATGGACGGCGATGGCGACGTGGATTGCGCCGACTGGCTCGCCTTTGTCTATGCCTGGACGGAGCCGGAGGCCCCGGCCGGGCTCGATCAGTGCACCGCCTACATCCCCACGGTCTCCCACTGGGGCGTGACCATCGCTGCGATTGGCCTGCTCATCGCGGGGACCTTGGTCCTTCGCCGCACACCCGCCGTCACGGGCTAACCAGCAAGGTCTGGGCGACGGCAAAGTCGCGAAGGTCTACACTTTCGCTGGTGTCCACGTCGAAGCATTCGCAACCGGACAGCACACCGCCGTCGGGCCCGAGCAGGCACTCGGTGAAGGCCGCATGATCGACGAGGTCGGCGCTGCCGTCCTCGTTGCAGTCTGCGGGCGTTAGCTCGAACCAGAAGCCACCGGTCAGCTGAAGGTCGCCGCCGGTGAGGACGCCGGCGTCGGGCTGGCCGATCGTTCCGGAGAGTTCGAAGTTCCCGCCGGTGCTGCGCATGATGCCCCCGCCGTCGATGGTGGAACGAATCAGTTCGATCGACGGTTCCCCGGCGAAGGTTGCAGCAACGATGATCAGAGCGAGCGCCATTCCCAGTATGCGAGTCATCCCGGTTCTCCTGTCGATGCCGATCGTGAAGCCATCGGGCGGGGTTTGGGTTGGATGGGTCCAGCGGCCATCATCGCGTCAACGTCACCCCGCCCAGAGGCGCGCCGATGGTCATGGGTTTGTTCAGCACGGGTCCTACCGCGATGGTGGATGGATCCAGCATCCACAAGGTGCCGCCGACCGGGGTCTCCGCGTATCCAGCGGAGAAGGATTGAAGCGGCGTGAAAAACGACGCATTGAAAAAGTCTGCTCCCCGAACGCTTGACTGGAATCTCCAGTTCGGACGCGGGTAGATGAACGACATGACCACCTTATCCCAATAGCTCAGGTGGGTCTGCTGGCCAACGAATGTGTTGTCGGCCGGCGGGCTGCCGCAATGCCACTCAGCTCTGTACGGGTCCTTGACGGACAACGTTTCCCATAGCGCTGGACACGTGTTGCTGCAGACAGCGCCATTGGTGGAAAAGAAGCATCGCCCGTAATGCATCACCGAGTCGAAATCGTACGGCCCATAGGAAGACGATGTGTCTTCTAGTCGAAAATTGAAATTGCATGATCCCATGCTTCCGTCACTTTGCTGGCAGCAGTTTTGGCATATATTTACGGTATTGATGGTCACATAGGTATCCCGATCGCCTCGCGACTGTTCATGCCAGTACCCCAGGGCATGCCCCAGCTCGTGAGCTATGACAAACCTCTGGTCCCAATTGGTAATGTTGATGATTTGCCCAAACACTTGATTTCCTACCCTGGAATTGTTGAAGGAATTGTTCTGAATGTGAATGAAACTGGCTTCGCCGCTCCGCGGTATGAAATCAATGGCGGCCACGCTTTCCCACTCTGCCATCGCGGCAATCATCGCCTGGGCATTGGCCATCGTAACGTTGGCGTCGAACTCATAGGGAACCCGGCCACCCGGCCAGACACTGGTTGAGTATGCCGCGGCCGTTTGACCGTCCGCCTCCGCAGGAACCACGATGTCACCGTCGATGACCCTGAAACCCGGAGGAATCCCGTTGATCAACGCCGGGCCATCCCATGCCCGGTACACTACGACGTTGTTGGCATGCGCCTCCGCGGCGTTGGGATTCCTGGTGAATTCCAGCAATTCGAAAGGGGCTTCCATGTCCGCGGCGGGCATGAACAATTCCTCATCAACCACCTGGGCAAGACTCGTCATGCAGGCGGTAAGTAAGACCGCAGCAGATAGAACTCCAGGCACGCCGCGGCTTTGTTCTTGAGTATTCATGGATCCGACTCCTGTGTAGGAACGAAGCTGGGTGCAGGACTCTTACTGCAAATTCACCAAGACCAGGACGAGACCTTGTTCGCCCTTCGCCAGGACACTCATGGCCTTGCCCAGGACCGCGCCGTGCGAGCGATTTCGGTCAACGGCCTTCATGGCGTGACCGGGCGTATCCGAGGTGGTCAGCATGTCACCCGGCGTAATGGCCGCCTGGCTGGCGTCACAACGCACCCACACGCGCCCGGACAGGGCAATTGCCGGGGCATTTTCATGGCCGGGCAAGTTGCCGAGCACGGCGCCCATGGGGATGTCGCCGGCCCCGCTCACCACACCCGCGACGCGCGAGCTGTACGCCTCGCGGGTCACGCGGAGCTGTCCGGGGTTGTCCGGGTCAATTTCCATGACCGTACCCGGCTCCACCCGGCCATCGCTGCTGGGGAATTTTTCGGCCACGTCCGCTCCGGCAATTTCGAGAATGCCCACCTTCAGTCGACCGTGCACATAGGTGTAGCCCCAGTCGTTTCCGAAGTTAAGTACGAGGTGATCAGAGTTATCGACCAAGGCTCGGCCCGGCGATCCTCGCCGACTCGCATGCCCCATCCGGAAATCCGCACAGTGCGTGGTAGTCGTGAAGTGGTCCAGCGAAAGCGATGGCGTACCGGTTATGAACGACGATTCCGAGAAGAATGCAATGCTGCCGTCGGCAGATTGAATGCGTCCTCGGGCATTGCCCGCATTAGAATCCCGGAGGGTCAGAAAGGGTTGGTAGCCGGTGATGCCCAGCCCATCCTGAGCGGCGATATCGAGCCGGCTTATTGGGGCGGTGGTGCCGATGCCAACCCGTGAAAATCCGGAGTCAGCGACAAATGTGGCGACGTTATTCCCGTCGTTCGCTGTGATCTCAAACGCCTTTTGTCCGACGGTAGAGTAAAGTTGGAGGCCGGCCGACGGTCCCGTGCGAATCTGGCGAAATACCCAAGGGCGTTCGGTTGTAAAACGAAGCAACTCGGCTCCCTCGCCAGACGCCGAAATCTCGAATTTCGAAGTTCCCGTTGCACCTGTGCCTATAGCGACGTTGCCGGCGTCGTTGATCACCATGTCGTAGACGGCTGGACTGCCTGTCGTGCCCGGGTCGCTGGCGGTATGGAAGAAATACAGCCCCGTATTGGTCTGACCGATTCCGAAGCGCCGACCCGCGGCGTTGCTCCGCCAGCCGATCGCCGACGCATTGTCCAATTCCAGGGAGCCGGTCCAAAAATTGGAGGTCCACGATGGTCCGCCGCTGATGCGCAGGCGATGATGGGGGTCTGTCGCGCCAACGCCCACTTTGCCGCCGTTGTTGCTGTAGATGTTAGACCCGCTTGCGGACCAGAATCCGTCCCCGCCAGCGCCACCAGCCGCGGTGGTCTGCATGGAGCCGTCAGGAAACATGATTCCATCCACGCCCGCGACGCCTCCGACGTGCAATCTTGCTTGTGGGTCGGCGATGCCCAGCCCCATGTAGCAGTCGGCATCATCGAATCGGGCGCACTCCATTTGCAGCGGATTCACCTTGATGATGAACGGGCTGTTGCTGGTGTACGCGCTGGCCGCGATTTCGCCGACCGCGTGGATATCGCCTTCGACCTCCACACCGGCTTCGTTGGTTGCGAGTCCGGGCACACTCAGGGCGAACGGCGCCGCCGTAATGTGCTGGCGAGGGGTGAGCGTCGTGTAGGCGTCGAGGTCGTTTGGATCATGAGGCGCACGCACCTCGACCTGGAGCCACTGCCCGCCTTGCTGAAACGCTTCGGCGCCGAAATCCAGCTCGACCGAGAACAAACCGTTTGTGACCTGGATCGCAGGAAAGGCCAGGCCATCGAAAACGATCGGCCCCGCAACGGACGCCTCCGCCGCCTCCGAGGTGAACAGCGTAAAACGCATGTCGACCAGGTCCGCCAGCGGCCAGCCCTGCTGTTTGAGTTGGCCTTGGTAGGTAAAGGAGGTGGGCTCGCCGAACGTCGTGAGAGCGTTCAACCCGGTCACCATGACGGCCGTGCGAATAATCAACCTGAGCATCTTTTTGTATCCTTTTTGGGTGGGACGCCCAGCCCGCCGGACCAACGCGGCCGACCGGACATGATCGGACCTGCGCGCGACGGGGAGTCTCCGGCCAGGGATGCTATAATCAGCCTTCCGGTCCGTGCGATTCCGCCCCACCTCCTAATCCGAAAAACCGGGGCGAGGAGAGACACGGTTGATTGAGGTTTTTTTCATGGCTGCTCCGCCGAGAACCGTCACCCAGCTTCTTGCGACCCTGGCTGCGGGGGACAAACAGGCAGCTGCGGACCTGTTGCCTCTTGTCTACGAGGAGCTACGGAGGCTGGCCAAGTCGCGGCTATCCAAGACGCCCCCTGGGCAAACCCTCCAGGCCACAGCCCTGGTCCATGAGGCGTACCTCAAGCTCGTTGGGGAGGCCGACCCCGGATGGGAGAACCGCGGGCACTTTTTCGCCGCCGCCGCCCGGGCCATGCGCGACATCCTCGTCGATCAGGCCCGCCGAAAGGCAAGCGTCAAGCACGGCGGTGAATTTCGGCGGGTCGATGCGGACGAAGTGGAGGTGTCCATTGACGCGCCGGCGACTGATCTTCTGGCCCTCGACCAGGCCCTCAAGCGGCTCGAACGCGACGACGAGCGTAAAGCGAGGATCGTCGAGCTGCGCTACTTTGCAGGCCTCAGCCGTGAGGAGATCGCGGAGGCGCTGGGGGTGACGACACGGACCATCGACCGCGAGTGGCGCTACGTCATCGCACGACTGCACAAGGAATTGTCCGGCGGCCACGGGGGAGGGAATACGCTCGGCGATGACCAACGATCACGTCCGTAGAGTCGAGGAACTGTTCCAATCTGCAATGGATGTACCCCTGGAAGGGCGCGCGCAGTTCCTTGAGCAGGCGTGCGCCGGTGACGTAGCGTTGCGCGCGGAAGTTCAAGAAATGCTCGACCACCATGCGGCCGCCGAGCACAGCTTCCTTCGCCGGCCATTATTCGAGCCCGGGCCGATGACCCCGAACAACGGAGCATTTCCCCAACAAATCGGCCGCTTTCGCATCCTGCGAAAGATCGGCGAGGGTGGCATGGGCGCTGTCTTCGAGGCCGAGCAGGATCACCCTCGGCGGAATGTTGCCCTAAAAATCATTCGTATGGCGATGGCCTCGGAGTCTGTTCGCCGCCGGTTTGAGTACGAAGTGCAGATACTCGGCCAGCTTAAACATCCGGGCATCGCCCAGATCTACGAGGCCGGCACACATGACGACGGCCACGGGCCTGTCCCCTATTTTGCGATGGAATACGTGCAGGGGCGATCTCTGATTGACTTTGCACGCGACCACAAGCTCGCAACTCGTGAGCGTTTGAGGCTGATGGCTGAGATTTGCGATGCCATCCACCATGCACACCAAAAAGGAGTGGTTCATCGAGACCTTAAACCCGCGAACATTCTCGTTGAGTCCGGCGGCGAAGCGCCGCAACCAAAAATCCTGGATTTTGGCGTCGCCCGCGCGACGGGCTGCGATATCCAGCAAGTCACCATGCACACCGAAGTAGGACAGATTGTCGGGACGCTTGCCTATATGAGTCCGGAACAGGTGGCCGGCCGGCGCGATGAACTCGATCTGCGCTCCGACGTTTATGCGCTCGGTGTGATCCTCTTCGAATTGCTCGCGGATCGTCTACCTTACGATCTTCGCGACCACTCCATTCTCGAGGCGGGTAACATCATCCGAGAACAGCCGCCATCACGCCTGAGTTCGGTTCATTCTGCATTCCGCGGTGACATCGAGACGATCGTCGCCAAGGCACTGGAAAAGGACAAAGAACGGCGCTATCAATCGGCCTCCGAATTGGCTGCCGATATACGCCGGTTTCTTTGCGGCGAACCTATCGAGGCGAAACATGACAGTACCTGGTACGTGTTACGCAAGACAATCCGCCGGCACCGAGTCATCGTCGCGTCGCTGCTTGTACTTTTTCTCATCGTCGCGGGTTCCGCCGTGTTGGCCACTTCCCTTATGTTGCGGGCTCGACGCTCCGAAGCAAAATCGCAATGGAATCTTCGCGATTCTCTTGTGGCCCAGGCCCGCGCCCGCCGTCAAATCACCACGGTTGGCCGACGATCCGAGGCACTGGAAACGTTGTCCAAAGCAGCCGCGATTCAGCCGGGCGTCGATCTGCGCAATGAAGTCATCGCGACTCTGGCGGTACCCGATCTATCCCGGGACCTTGTTCCCGCGCCGCCTGGTTCAAGGGCCGTCACCGTCAGCAACGACTTGACTCAGTATGCGCTCTTAATGCCTGACGAAAGCGTCATCATCGCAAAGATTCCGGATGGTGCGGAAATCGCCAGGATCCCACCTCCCGCGGTCGCGGGCGAAGCAATCGGCCGATGCTTTTGCAACGCCTCTTTCTTCATTCGTTCGTCCAGGCAGCAGGACCAGCTACAGCAACTTGAAGTATGGCAGCTTCCTGAAGCCACCTTGCGATTGACCATCACGGGTATCCCCAAAGAGGACGATTTCGACGTTGCGCCGGATGGCCGTACGCTGGCGGTGGGGCGTACCGACCACGCAATTCATCTCTACGACCTGCTCACCGGTCAGGAGACAAGGCAGATTCAATTGGATCGCAATGCTGCGCACCTGCGTTTCGATCCAACCGGTAAGAAGTTGGTTCGCTACCACGACCGCGATGGCGAAGTGAGTGTTTTGGATTTGGACAACGGATCGTGGTCGCGAGTTTTCGATCAGTCCGAGATCTCGTATGCCGTGGCATGGAGCCCCGACGGCCATCTCCTCGCAGGCGCTCAAGACGATCTTATTCGTATCTGGGACCTGCTTGCCAACAGACAGATTGCCGTTCTTCGCGGACATGATTCAGGAGTGGTGAACCTTGCGTTCTCGAATGACTCCCGGCTGCTGGCATCTTTCGGTTGGGAAAGCGTATCCATCATTTGGAACTTGACCACGCTGCGCCCCATCGTGCGTTCGACCATGACCGCCATGACCTTCGCCTCGGACGATCGAATGGTTGGCGGATTCACCATGATTGACGGAGTCTTAAGGGTACTCCAATGTCAGTTTCTGTTCCAAGATGGCTATCGAATCGTCGGCGAGGCATTCGGGGTTGAAAGGCTTAGGGGGTATAGCGGAGCAGTCCATCCGTCCGGGCGCATTGCCGTCGCCGCCTTTGTCGACCGCGCGAAAAAGGTCGCAGGGTTGGAATGGTTTGATCTGGCGAGACATACTGTGGTCGGGAAGATTGACTGTGGGAAAGTTGACTTGGTGCGTTTCGATCCTTCTGGCACAGCTTTTTATACGACCGGCGCGAAGGGCCTTGTGAAATGGCCCATTAGGATCGTTGAATCAGCAATACAGCTCGGCCCGCCGCAGCAGCTACTAAGCGAAACTCAGGCGGAACAGTTTGACCTCACGGCCAATGGGCAGCGCCTGGCGATCGTCTCCCCATCGGGCAAGAGCACTCTGACTGTCATCGACACCGAACATCCAGACCATCGAGTTTCCTATCATTGCCTTCCGAAAGCGTTAAATGTTACGATCAGCCCGGACGGAAAATGGGCCGTCGTCTCCACGTGGCATGGCTCGGGCGGTGAAGTATGGGATCTGGAGACCGGTGCGCCGATTGCCCGACTGGAGCAGACCGGCGGCGCATTTCCAAAATTCAGCCCGGATGGCCGGTGGCTGACGATTCGAGATTGGAGTTACCTGAAATTCCTCCACCCGGGCACGTGGCGTGAGGCGCATCGTCTGAGTATTGGACTTGGAAGCCGGGTGGGGTTTTCCCACGACGGTCGGATTGCCGCTGTCGCGGACAACCGTCACATGCTTCACCTCGTTGATACAGACACGTTCGGGGAGCTGGCACTGCTGGAGCCGCCCGACGCGATGGCTGTCGCGGATACCCCGTGTTTCATTGACGATGCAACCTTGGCGGTGTTTGCGGGGCCGGGAGCGCTCCTTCAGCTCTGGGATCTGCGCCGCATACGCTCGACGCTCGCTTCGATGGGACTCGACTGGGATCACCCGCCGATTCCGCCGGCCCCCGCCAAGTCGGTGGTGAAGCCGCTGAGCATCGAGGCCGATCTCGGCTTCCTTGGCCAATGACGATCTTGGCAGGCGCAGGTTCCTCGGCGAGGCCCTGAAAAGGCCAGATGTTACAGCCGAGGGCAACGCCCTGCATACGCAGATGCGGAGAGCGGGCCAGCTGCCTGGGCAGCGATCCGTCACGGGGCGAAGTACTGGGCCTGGACGACTGCGAAGTCTTGCATGTCCAGCGTGCCGCTGCGGTCCGTATCGAAGCACTCACATCCTTCCGGAACGGGGGCGTCCGGGCCGGCGAGACATTCCGTGAAGGCGTAATGATCCAGCAGGTCGGCGGCGCCGTCCTCGTTGCAGTCGGTGGGCGTGAGGGCGAACCAGAAGCCGCCGGTGAGCTGAAGGTCACCGCCGGTGAGGACGCCGGCGTCGGGCTGGCCGATGGTACCGGAGAGTTCGAAGTCCCCGCCGGTGCTGCGCATCGCGCCGCCCGAGTCGATCGTATGTCGAGTGATTTCAAATTCCTGAGCCAGCGCATAGGCTGCGGCGGCAAGAAAGATTGTCAACGCGAGATTATTCTTCATGGTCGATGCTCCTGCCTTTGCGCCTTGACCCTGATTTCGCGCCTCTGTCCGATAGGGAGAAGGGATCCATCGCTAACTCCCAATGAACGAGGAGCCGGCGGGCGAAACGATGGTCATTCCTTTCCCGTCCGCGCCGATGACGATAGGGATTCCTCCGTTTTGCTGGAGGAAAAACCCGGGGACGAGGCTGATGGTCCCGTTATCCGGCACCGCCTCAATGGCCTGCATGATGTTGTGAAAGGGTTCAAAAACCCCTCCGTTGCTGGGCAAATCATAATCGGAAGTATCCACATACACGGGATTGGGACCGGCAAAGTTACGGATGGCGGTTTCCAATACGGCACGGTTGAAGCGGGTTCCGTTGTTACTGCCGCCGGTGCTGGTGCAGCCGGCGGCGGTGTGGATGCCAAGGGTCAGGCCGTTGGCCTCCCAGATAATCGGGCTACCGGAGTTGGCCGGCATGGTGTCAATGCTATGCCGTATGATATCCGCCGTGGAAGAAACGAGTGTTCCGGTATGAGTCTGCTCGGTTTGCGATGCCGAATTGCAATTATTCCCGCAGGGCAGTGGGCCGGTGCCGTCCGGGTCGCAACATGGGGCGGCACTGCAGGTTCCGCCTCCAGGACAATTCGCGTTGCTGAGACAGGCCCCGTTCTGGTTCGTTCCACCCACGCACACCGAATTCCCGGTCCCAGCAGGCGCGTTGTCCAGCCCATAGCCGGTGACGCGCAGGTTGGTTCCGTTGTTCGGAATCGATTTGGTCATACGAAAGAAACCCTGGAGGTTGTGCGCGGTTCGCAAGGTGGTAGAGTTGGCGTTCAGTCCGAACACCATCCAGTCCTGCCCCACGCCGGAATTCTCGTTGACGACGGTCCCAATATTGATGGGATATTGATTGAGCGGCGATGCGGCCACGTCGATTCCATTGGACAGCGTGGCGGGAACCCCGAATTCGACGTAATCTCCTGCCGACGGGATGCAATGACCGGCGGTCAGTACCGCGCCATTGGAGACCAGCCACGCGGTGCAATACGCGCCGCCGGGCCCCGTCGAGACGCGGCCGACTCGGGCGTCATTGGATGGGACGCGGTCATCGGTTGTGCCGCAAATTGCAGCCACGGCGCCTTCCTGCGCTTCGGAGGTCTCCGGAGTGCGTATGCGGTCGATTTCGATAAAGACGCCGGCGTC
>SBAX01000044.1 GCA_005240095.1 Phycisphaera mikurensis | reverse complement strand
GGCGCCTCACCGGCGGGCGGCTCCTCTACCGGCTCTTCGGTGACAGGCGGTTCTACAGCCGACGGCGCGAAAAGTTCCTGAAGCTGCGTGACCAGGGTCTCGAAGGCACTCTGCAGGGCCGCAGCCAGGCCGTCCTGGTTGAGCGCCGCGGTTTGCGCGGAGGTGGCGCTATCCACGGCGGCCTCGAACTCCGCGACGGCCGCGTCGAGCTGCTCGCGAAGTGCTTCGTCCGTGGCGAGGGGAGCAATAAGCTCGTCGAGCTTCGCGTCCATCGTGCTGATGAGGGTGGCGGACTGGGTGCTCAGGGCTTCGCCAACGCGAACGGCGGCGCGGGCGGAGAGTTCCTCGAAGAAGTTGATGCGCAGGCGGACATCGGCGACGCCCTTGAAGTGACCGGATTCGAGCAGTCGGAGCACGCCTTTGTCGGGGGTAGCGGGCTGTGTATCCGGAGCAGTCAAATCGGGCGCTTCGGGGGCCGTCGGAGCGGTGATATCCGTGGTGAGCTGCACGGGCGGCGAAGCGAGGGTCTGTATGGACGATTCAAGGGCCACGGTCTGAGGCTTGGCCTCTCGTGCCGAGTGAGAGCTTGGCAGCGGGCGCTGGGCGGTGTGCAGAGCTGTTTGTCCGACGGCTTCGATTCTCATATCAACTCTCTTAGGTCTGCGCGGGCTTTGGGGCCCGGGGCTCTATTTAGCGGTTATTTGGCCAGTAGACGACTGAACAGGCCCTTGCGTTGCTCCTTTTCGGGCGGTGCGACGGTGGGGCCGGACACGATCTTGCGGGCCATCTTGCGGATGGCGGCGCGCACCGGGCTGTTGCGGTCCAGGGCCGCAATCGGCCGGCCGAAATCGATCGAGCGGGCGACGAACTGATAGTCGTTGGGCACCGATGCGAAGACGGCCTTCTTCATGGTTTCCTCGACGTGCTGCTCGGTAAGTCGTCCGGAGCGCCCGTCGCTGCGATTGATGACCACTTCGATGCGCTCCTCGGGCACGCCCATGTGCTTGAGGGTGTCCATGAAGCGTTTGGCGTTGCGGAGACTGGGCACCTGCAACTGGCAGACGACGAGGATAAGGTCGGCCTGGCCCATGGCGGCGATGGTTCGGACGTCGAAGTGGCCGGGCACGTCGATGACCACGTTCTCGTAGACGCCGGTGAGGAGCTCCAGGACGCGATGAATGATCTCGGGGGTGATGTTGTCCGCCTGCTCGATGGTCTCCGGCCGGGCGAGCAGGGCGACCTTGCAGGGCAGGGTGGTCACGGTGGTGGAGAGAATCGAGCGGTCCAGCTCCGAGCCGGATTCCGCGAGGTCGTACATCGTGTAGCGGGGCTCGCAGTCGAAGTTGAGGGCCACGTCGCCGAACTGCAGGTCGAGGTCGACGAGGGCGCAGTCGCGGTCCACAATGTTGCCGATCTCGAGGGCCAGGTTGCAGGCGATGGAGGTGGCGCCCGCTCCGCCGCTGGCGCCCACGACGCAGATGCAGCGGCTCTTGGTGTTGGAGAGAAGTCTGCGACTGGCGACGCGGGCGACGGCGTTGGCCAGGTCGTTGTGGTCGATGGGCTCGCAGACGAACTGGTCGCACCCGGCCCGCATGGGGGCGAGGATGGCATCGGGACCACTCTTGTGACTGATGGCGACGAGGGCGAGTTCGGGATACTTCGTGGACACGCCATCAATGACTTCGACGATGGGCTCGGGGTCAGGATCGAGGTGGAAGAAAACCAGATTGACCGTAGCGCGGTGCAGGAGGTTGGCCAGTTCATCGGGGCTGCCAACTTCGCCGACCAGGCGAACGAAGTTGAGGGAACCGATCTGGGCTTGCAGGGTCTTGGAGGACTCCGGCTCGGCGTTGTAGATGCAAACGTGAAGTAGGTTGCTCATGCGCTCACTCGTCGCTCCCGACGGCGTTGGTTACGACGGATTCGTCCCTGTTCTATCGGTCTAAAGGCGATACGATTCTCGTTATGGGGTCGGGACCGCGACGCTGCTGAGCGTCCCATATCCAAAAATGGGCCCGTTAAGCCTTACGCCAAAGCGCTCTCCCGGGCGGCCACGGAAGATGCGGCGAGCCGCTTGCAGGTCCGCTCCAAGGCGTTGAGGACCTCCTGATCATGCTCGCGGTTTCTGCGCAGCTCCAGGATCGACTTTTCAGGGCTGTTCTTCTGCTCGCCGCCCTCGCCAAAGCTGATGGTGTCGAAGGCCCGCACGGCGCGAATGATGCGGGCGCCCACGGGAATCTCGCCGGCGGAGCACTCGTCATCCATGGCTAGGACGTCGTGAGCGGGGTCCTCCTGGTTGAGGGCGAGAGGGACCGCTCCGTGCAGGACGGTACCCAGGGAGTGAACCAGGTCCGCGCCCAGGAAAGTATGTTTGTCGCCGCGACGGGGGTCGGCTTCGAGGGTATCCACCGCTCGGGAGAGGACCTTGGTGGTGATTTCCACGTTGCCGAGGTCGAAGAGCAGGGCGCCTACGCGGATGTCGTCCACCCGCTTGCGGGACAGCTTGAGGTCCTCGGCGACGAGCTGGCAGAGTTCGGCGATGCGTACGGCGCGAGTCTTCATCTTGGGGTTGCCGGACTGGAGGTATCGGGCGAGGACCTCGACGACGCCGACGTAGGCCTCGTGCAGTTCGTGGACTTTGGCGGCGCGTTCGTCACACAGCGTACCGACGAGAATGGCGGTGAGGCCGAGCACGGCAGCCCAGACCGTGAGAGCCAGTCCCATCATCACGGGGTGGGTAAAAGCAGCGAAGCCGGATGGATCGAGAGTTGTTGCGACGGTCACCGATAGTGCGCAGAAGAGGGCGAGCACGCCGGCCGACGTGCGGCCCATGTAGTATCCGGAGAGCACAATGGGCAGGAAGAACAGGTTGAGGGCCACGAGTTTGTAGCCGCCCATCTGATAGACGAGATAGGTCATGCCCAGGGTGACGACGATGAGCATAATCTCGAAGGTGCTTCGTTCCTTGGTCAGTTTTTCGTTCATCATGTTTGCTCCTTAAGGTCGGGCGGCGCCGACCAGGTCACCTTCGGTGCCCATTTCGACTTCCGGGGCGGCAGGGGGAGGACTGGTCGCGACCTTTTCCGGATGGGGGCTGTTGGCGTAGCGCTGGGCGATGTCACGGAACTTGCCTTCGACGGCCAGCCAGACCTCGACGAGCGTGGGATCGAACTGCGTTCCGCTGGCTTTGCGGATGATGTCCACGCACTCCTCGTGCTTGCGGGGGCCCTTGTACACGCGGCGGGAGGACAGGGCGTCGTAGACGTCGGCGATGGCCACGATGCGCGCCGACAGGGGAATCTGCTCGCCCTTGAGGCCTTGGGGATACCCCGTCCCGTCCCAGCGCTCATGATGGGCAAAGGCGATTTCGCGAGCCATTTGCAGGAAGTTGGTGCTTCCCAGGCGTTGCTCGATTTCGCGCAGGCACTGCCCGCCGATGGCGGCGTGGGCCTGGATGCGGGCCCGCTCCGCGGCGGTAAGGGGACCGGGCTTAAGGAGGATGCGATCTTCCACGCCGACCTTGCCAATGTCGTGCAGGGCCGAGCTGATGCCAATCAGACGCACGAAGGAGGGCGTAACCTGCCGGGCATATTCAGGATGGTGACGGAGCACGGAGGCCAGGGTGGTGGAATAGACGGAAATCCGCTCCAGGTGATCGCCGGTTTCCGGATCGCGAGAGTCGGCGAGCTTGGCGAGGCCGAAGATGACGGCGTCGCGAGTGCGGAGGAGTTTCTGCCGTTGGTGCAACTGGTCGGAGACGGTGCGGGCCCGTTCGCGTTCGGCCTCATCGTGGAAGCGGGCCACCACCATGTAGGTGGCGATGCCGAGGAGGACGGAGGTCCAAAGCCAGGTGAGGGCCCCGATTCCTGCGACCGATGCCAGGACGCCGGCGGCGGCGCTTTCCACAGCAGGGACGGAGCGATACACGACGAGCTGCAACTCGCCACCGGGCAGGGCGCGGGCCACGGCAAGATTCCGGATGTTGGCCGCGTTGACGTAACCGCGCTGCTCGGGGTCGCTGGTCTCCCGCTCTTTGACGGAGGACCACGGAAGTTGGGCTCCGCGTGCGAATCCTCCTTCGAGCCGTTCGCTGTGGGTGGGAGCGGCGAGCACATGCCACCGACTGTCCACCAGCAGCGCTCCGCCGGAGGGGGTGGATGCGGCAGCGAGGAGGCCCTCGATGCGCCGCAGGCTTTCGTCTCTAGGAGTCTCGAGGAGCGCGGGGGCGTCGCTCAGCGCCGGGGCGATTCGTCTGGCCACGTCCTGAAGATCGTTCCAAGTCTGTTGGATCGCGTCCTCGCGCGACGCGGACTGCACGAAGCGGTGCTGCATCCACAGCCCCACGCCCAAACACGCCGTCTGCGCGGCAAGGACGACGCCGACGTGTTTGGTTCGCTTGCTCACCGACTGCGGCTCCTTCGCGATGCCGGCGCGCGGCAACTATCGGACGGTACCGTCGCGCGCGCTTGGCAATCGCCAAGTGGAGTTCGGTCGGATAGGAGTTGGACTTAACTTGCGAGCGATCGGCCGGAGGCTTGCTGTGTCTGCGGACGAAGCAATCGATGTTCGGCGAATGATCGGACGTGAAGAGTTCGCGAGACACATTCTCATGCCAGGGCCGACCAGCGGGCTCTCGAATGGCCAACGTGGACTTCTTCTCCGGGATTGCGTACTCGGAGCTGGGCATCGCTCCCGTGGCATTCACGCCGATCTTCGCGATGGCCCGCGTTTCGGGTTGGCTGGCGCACTGGCTGGAGCAACTGGAGCACAATCGCATCTTCCGGCCGACGCAGAAGTACATCGGCGGGCACAATCAGCCCTACGTGCCGATGGTGGAGAGATCGTAGAGGCGTGGATCGGCGCGGGCTTGGATTCCCAACATCCGCGCGGCTAAAAGCCCGCGGCTCGCGACGTGGTCAGGAACCGCAGGATAGGACAGCGGCGCCGGTGAGGCGACCGGTCTTCATCGCGAGAAGCGCCTCGTTGGCCTGGTCGAGGGGGAAGGCCCGCGCCGTCGTCCGGATGGGAATCGCCTCCGCGAGGGCGAGCAACTCTTCGGCATCCTGGCGCGTGGCGTTGGCCACACTGCGGATGCCGCGTTCGTTGTACAGCTGGCGGGTGTAGTCCAGCGGTGGAATCGGCGAGAGGTGAATGCCCGCCAAGGCCACGGTGCCGCCGGGGCGAAGCGCCGCAAGAGCGGGCGGCACGAGCTCGCCGGCGGGGGCGAAGATCACCGCGGCGTGCAGGGAACCTGCGCTCGCGCTCGCGGCATCGCCGGTAACGTGCGCGCCCAAGTTCGCGGCGAGGCGGCGGTTCGATTCGCTGCGGGTGAAGACGTGGACCTCGCAGCCTAAGTGCCGCGCGACCTGGATGGCGATGTGGGCGGAGGCCCCGAAGCCGAACATCCCAAGGCGCTGACCGGGCTGGATGCCGCTCAGCCGCAGGGCGCGATAGCCGATCACTCCGGCGCAGAGCAGCGGGGCTGTGTGCATATCGTCGAGGGCGTCAGCGAGGCGATAGACGAAGTCCTCAGGCGCGGTCACATACTGCGCGTAACCCCCGTCCACCGTCCAACCCGTAAAGTCCGCCTGCGGGCAGAGATTCTCGCGATCTGATGCACAGTACTCACATTGGCCGCAGACGCCATGCAGCCAGGCCACGCCGACGCGATCGCCGACTGAGAATCGCTTGCAGCCGGGACCAACGGCCTCCACGTGGCCGACGATCTGATGCCCGGGGATGACAGGGGACTTGCGCAGCTTCAGGTCGCCTTCGACGATGTGCAAGTCGGTGCGGCAGATGCCGCAGCAATGGACTCGCACGAGCACCTGAGCTGCGCCGGGAGTGGGCACGGGCTGACTGCCCATTTCCAACGGGCGGTTTTCGGCCGCGGATTGTTGGGACAATACGGCGGCGTGCATCTTCAGGACTTCCATAGGGATTGGGCTCGCTGATAATCCTCCGGAGTGTCTATCTCGATGGCGCGATCGGTCCCTATGGGAACGGGCGTCATGGTCACGCGACTCAGGACGGCATCGAAGGCCGCCTCGTAGAACAAGTCTTTTCTGTCGGCGAGCTTCTCCAGTGATGTTACGACCGCGGAGGAATCCACAGCATTCAGCTTTGCGACTCCAATGTATTCGCCGAAAGCTCGATGCGCGGCGATATCCTTGCCCATGGCGGTTATTCTGCATGCGGAATCGACGACGACTTTGACTTCTTCCGGGCCGCATGGCTTGACCTCCACGGCGAGGGCCGTTGAAGGCACGTCCAGCAAGCGCTGCACCACATCGTGCTCGAACCAGACATCCCCATTGAAGATCAAACACCCGTCGCCGAGGTACTGGCGGGCCAGCCAGAGAGAATGGATGGTATTGGTGGTCGCGAAGTCTTCATTCATCACCATTCGTACGGTCACGGAGTGCTCGCAGAGAACGGGCATGAGTTGCTGATGTTCGTATCCGGCGACGATGGCGACTTCAGAGATTCCGTGGGATGTTGCACATTGAAGGGTGTTGTCCAGCAGCGTTCCCTGGGGACAGGGCAGGAGGCACTTGGGTTTTTTCCAGCCCATGCCGGCCAGGCGGCGTCCGGCCCCCGCGGCGAGAATGACGGCACGCATGGTGAATCACCAGTTGGTGATCAGGTTGGTCAATTCACGACGGATGTCCACGGCCCGCCCCTGAAGGATGGCGTTGACCATGCGAAAGAGGGGGATGGAGACATCCAAGGCCCACAAGGTTTCGATGGTCTGGGACATGGCCACGCCCTCGACGGTCATGCGGACTTCACTGAGGGCCTGTGGCAAAGTACGGCCCTGGGCGAGGAGGATGCCGAGGCGACGATTGCGGCTGGCCGGGCTGATGCAGGTGGTGATGAGATCGCCTGCACCCGACACGCCGTAGGCGACGGACTCGGGAATGCCGAAGAAGGAGGCTACGGTGGCCAGTTCGCGAAGCCCCTCGGTCATGATCACGCCCTGCACGTTGGCCCCAAGTTCCAGACCCTCGGCCAACCCCGCGGCGATGGCCACGATGCCTTTGAGGGCGGCGCAGATTTCATGGTGCGTGGGGTTGCGGCTGATCTCGAAGGCGATGAGTTCGTTCTGTAGAGCTTTCTTGACTAAGGCCAGGTGAAAGAGGTCGTCGCTGGCGAGGACTGCGCGGGTCGGCCGGCCGAGGGCCACTTCGTTGGCGATGGTCGGCCCGGTGAGCACGATCACGCAGGCACCGGGGATTTCCTGCTTGATGACCTCGCTCATCGTGCACTGCCGCTGGGCGTCGAAGCCTTTGGAGACGCTGAGCACGATCGGGGCACGAACGTGTCGGCCGAGTTCCTGGGCGGCCGCCCGCACCTGCCCAGAAGGCACGGCGAGGACGATGAGGGTGCGCGACGGATCGATGTCCGTGGCATACTTTTCTTCAATGACCAAGCTTTCGGAGATCGGACAGGGGTGCTGGGGGCCGGGGCTCTTTCGCCGGCCGTTGAGCTCCCGGGCGTTTTCCGCATCAATGGCCCACACGCGGGTGGGGAGGGTTCGGGAAAACAGACAGCCCAGGGT
>SBAX01000285.1 GCA_005240095.1 Phycisphaera mikurensis | reverse complement strand
GTGTGCCCGGAGTGCGGGACTCCGACAGGAAACGCAGAAACGCAGAAAGCAGAAACACAGAAACCTGAGTGTTGATGCGTCAGAGGCGAAGGTGTTCGTGCATGCGATCGACGACTTCGTGGATCCTCAGGTGCGTCGTGTCGATGACGATCGCGGACTCGTCGCGAAGAAGCGGCTCCCACTGCTTGGAGTCCACCAAGTCGCGGGCCCGGAGGTTGTCGGCGACTTCGGACAGAGTGACGTCCTCGCCGTCGGCAATGAGTTCCTGGTAGCGGCGCTGGGCGCGCTTCTCCAGATCGGCCTCGAGGACGAAGCGAAAGTCCGCCTGAGGGAACACCACGCTCCCCTGATCGCGCCCCTCGGTGACGAAGGAGCCGAGCTTGGCGCCGACGCGGCGCTGCTGTTCCACGAGGAGCTTGCGCACCGCGGGGTTCTTGGCCACGCTGGACGTGACTTGGCTGACCTGCATGGTCCGCACGGCCTCGCTGACGTCGTGGCCGTTGACCCGCACCCGGGTATGCGTGGGGCCGCAGTCAAGGTCCAGGTCGATCGATTGCGCGATCCCCAGCACCGCCGCCTCGTCATGGGGGTCGACGCCCTGGCGAAGGACCTCGTAGGCGATCGCCCGGTACATCGCTCCCGTATCGAGGTAGGGAATCTCCAGCCTGGCCGCCAGCTTCCGCGCCGCGGTGGATTTTCCCGAACCGGCCGGTCCGTCGATGGTCACGATCATCGCCCCGCCATCATAACTCAACTGCGCGATGCGGCGAAGCAGTGAAGGGTAGGGCGGCGGATATTATGCGGAGGGCATTCACAGAATGGTGGCGGGGCAGGGCGGTCTGGTACAAACCCCTCTCCCCATGATGGGGAGAGGGGTCAGGCAGGTTCGGTTTAGTAGTCGTCGTAGTTGACGTTACCGCTCTCGTCGAGATCGTCGCAGTTCACGATGATCTCGCCGGTGGCGTAGTTGTAGATCCAGCCCTTGCCGGCGGTGGCCTCGGCGACGGCCAGGGGGCTGATGTTGGTCAGGCTCACGCCCGTGTCGCCCGTGCGCGGGCCGACCGGACACGGCGGAAAGCCCCTTCGCAGGTAGGGTCCGAAATTCCCGCCGGCAGCGCCATTGACGTCCGTCTTTTCGGTGAGTTGACGGATCAAGGTGGCTTCGGCGGCGTCCGCTCCCGGCCACGCGCCGCCGTGCTCTGCGGCGTACATGTCGATGGCGTTGCGGAGGCTGGCCAGGCTGCCCCGCAAGGCGGACTCGCCGGCGCCCTTCGCGCCTCGGCTGATCCGCGGGACCGCAATGGCCGCAATCACGCCGATGATCACAACCACAATCACCAGCTCCACGAGGCTGAATGCGCTCTTCTTTGTCCGACTCTTCATGATCGCGTTCTCGCTTTCGGTTAGGTGGATACGGTTCCCGACCACGGACGTTGTGGTGTGCGGTCGGCGCTCACACCCACCTTACGATACTGAAAGTATCGTTGACAGCATGACCGTACTTTAGCGATCGCCGACTTCTCCGCCGGCCTTGACACTCAGTGACACTTCGCCGTCGCGGCAACGAAATCGGACCTTGGTTCCGTCCGCTTCGATCAGCGTGCAGCCGTCGAGGGCCTGCCCGATTCGCACCCAGCGACCATCCACGACCGCGATTTTGAGACTCGTCCCCTCAGCCGTGCCTTGCACAAAGACCGCATCGAGGCTGCGTCCTCGGGCAAAGGCGGCGCAGGTCCCCGGACCGGGATTCCCGTCACGACCGGAGCTGAGTGCGTTATCGGCCGCCGCATTCGTCATGGGGGAGAAGAGATCACGGATCGGCGCGCCCGTATCCCATTTCGGAAGGTTCCGCGGGAAGGGCAGCTCCGGGACGGAGAGGTCCGCCGGTCCACCAGGCGCCGCCACAGGTGTCTGGGTTGTGTCGCGCGCCGGAGTGCGCTTCGTTGGCATCGCGTAGGCAGGGCCCGGTTCGGTCACGCTCTCCGACAGGAAACAGCGATCCACGAGGAGCGCAGCGCCTCCCAGGAGCATGACCGCGACGTAGATCTTCGTCTTCTTCTGCGGCATCGCGTCAACCGCCGGAAGGCGACGGCTCCTGCTTGACTGCGGAGAAAAGGCTCACCGTGAGCACGGCAAGCCGTTCGGGGCCGGCGGGGCGGGCCGGCGACTCACCACCCTCGCCCATCGATGCGTTGTGAACGGCTCCCGGATCGGCCTGCCGCTGTTCGATCTTCACGAAGGCGATGTCCACCCAGAAGTCCGCCTCTTCGATGTCCTTGAAAAAACGGGTCAAGTCGGGCATCGACCCCAAAACTTCGTACGCATAGCGCTGCTCCAGCAGGCCGGGATACTCCCGCGAGGACAACGGATTCTGCTTGACCACGCGGAGCTTGTTTTGCGTGGCGAGTTGGGAGAGCATATGCAGGTACTCTTCGAGCGGGATGCTCGTAGGCAGGTGCCGCCCGGAATTCAACTCCGCCTGGCGCTCCTTGACGATGCTTTGCTGGCGATCGAGGGCGGCGCGAACCGTGGCCAAGTCCTCAGTGGCGGAGCTGATCAGCGAAGTGAGCTCACCGATCTCTTGCGTGGCGTGATCCGCATGGAAGAACACCAGATAGGCGCAGCCCACCGCGCAAAGGCTCACGATGCCGCCGCCCACGGCATCAACGATACCCACCGGAATCCTGGCAGATGCACTCATGTTACCACTCGCACAGCACTTCGAACCGGAACAACGACGCCGCCTCATCCCCTTCGCGATGGGCTCGCTCGAGCGTGACCTCACGAAAGACGCGGGATTCCTTGAGCTTGGCGACAAAAGCCAGCGGCTGAGTCGGGTCTCCCGCGTTGCCTACGACGCGCAGCTTCCGTGGGGCGTCGATGGTGACAGGCACGGGCTTTTCCGCCTGCGCCGATGCCGGAATGGCAGGAACGGGCGGCGCGGCGGCGGGGAGTTTTCGAGCCGGCGCGGCCGTCGCCGGCGTCGCCGGATCGGTCGCCAGCGAGGTGAGCCAACACTCTTTCGGCAGACACGACGCGATCAAGGCGACCATCGCCGACCAGCTTCGCTTCTCGCGCAGGGCCTTGGCCCGCTCGCTGCGCAGGACAAGGTCACTGGCTTGGCTGCTGACGCTCTTGAGTTCCGTGCGGGCCGCGTTCAGGTTCGCCTGCAACTCCTCGCTGGTCACGCGCAACTCGTCGATGCGGTGGTGCTGACTCCAGTGGGCGACCAGAGGGATCGCCGCGGCCACGGCGGAGATCGTGATCGCCGCCCCCCAGCGCGCCGCGTGACGCCGCCGCGTCTGAGAGACTTGGATTGACTCGGGAAGTAGGTTAACACGCACCATGATTCAATCCGCCATGGTCAGACCCGTAGCCACCGCGTACACGTCCATCGGTTCGCGGCGAGACTCGGCAAAGGTAATCCGGCAGCCAGGCTCGCGCAGATACTCGGAGGGCCTGCGCACGGGGATGCCCAGCGCCCCGGCGAGGTGCTCGGACAGGTTCGGCAGACCTGCACCGCCGCCGACCAGCACGAGGTCCGTCGCCTTCCGGTTCGGATAGCAGCTCAGCACGTACTCATAGGATCGCTTGACTTCCGCGGCCAGGTCGTTGAGCTCGAAGCGCAGCGCTCCCAGCAGCATCGAGGCGAGTTCGGACCGGGCCTGACCACTCGGCGCGAGAGGCTCGATGACGGACGACCGGTTGCTCACCTCCACGCCAGGCCCCACGACCGAGTCCTTCACCGCCGTGAGGGCGATGCCGTGCGTGCGCTTGTGGACCTCCGCCGCCTTGAAGCTCAGTTGCAGGGCATCGGCAATGCGCTGCGTCCACGCCCGCCCGCCGGCGCCCGTGGTACGCACGAGCACGGGACATTCATCGACACAGATCACCAGGCGCCCGCTGCGCCCGCCAAGGTCGAGGACTCCCCAGACGGTACCCTTGGGCCACTCCCGCAGATGCACTGCGAAGCGGGCCAGCGCCGTGGCTGACGTGTCCACGCAGCTGCATACCAGCCCGGCCGCATCGCACGTCTTGAGCACGCGCTGGATCGCTTCGTGCGAAACGCCAACCGCCAGCGCGTTAGGTGCCGATCCTGACGTTGCCGGCAGGGTCCAGTGCCGCGCCTCGAGATCCTTCGGGGGGTCGGTCATGAGCCGCTCCACTTCGAAACGCACCACCTGATCGGCGTCGTTTTTCAGCGCCGCCGCCGGAAGGTCGAGGGAGTGGAACTCCACCTCGGGCGTGCACACCCCCGACACGGCCCGGCGACCGCGGAAACGTGTTTTCTGCAGGCAATCGGCGAGCAGGCGATCCGCAGGGGCAGATCCGGCTTCTTTCTCTGCCGCCGCGGGGCGCTCGCAATGCGCCGCGGCCACGATCGTGTATCGCCCCTCCGATACCCGTGCCTGCACGGCGCGGACGCCGCACGCGCCCACATCCACGCCGATGGGCGTCCATTTGTTTCGCAGCGCTTGTAGAACCGGCATTCCTGTGCTCCCGCCCAATAGGTCCTATAGGACCTATTGGCCCTATTTAATGGCCGAGGTCATATCGAACAGCGGCATGAAGAGTGAGATCGCCACGCCTCCCACGACCACGCCCATCGCAATCAGAATCAGCGGCTCGATCAGCTTGGTCAGCACGTTGATGAACTCTTCATTGGCTTCATCGAGCATGTCAGCGCAGAAGCTCATCGCTCCGCCGAGGTTGCCCGTGTCCTCCCCCGTGTAGATCGCCTGGCAGATGTAGGGCTCGACGATGCCGGATTCTTCGAACGCCGTGCTCAACCGCCCCCCGGCGGTGATGGCTTCCTCCAAACCCGAAAAGAGCTTCTTGAAACGCCGATTGCGCGACGAAGCCCGCACCAGATCGATGGTCTCAAGCACGTCCACGCGGCTCTCCAGGAGCATGCCCATGGTGCGGAAGATCTGCCCCTGGATCAGCCGGGAGCGCAGCTTGCCCACGACGGGAACGGCCAGTTGCACGTCGCTGACCCATTGCTGCCCCGTGCGGCTGGTGAACATCCAGATCGTCCCGGCAACCAACGCCCCCGCTGTCCCAATCGCCACTGCCCAGTACGAAATCAGGAACTCTGAAGTGTTCAGAAGCATTCGCGTGGTCGCGGGCGTCTCCACGCCGAGCTGCACGAACATGGCATTGAACCGCGGCAACACGAAGAACAGCAGCACCAGCAGAATGTGGAAGCACATGCAGATCAGCAGCGCGGGATACGCCAGTGCTCCGAGGATCTTCTTGCGCAGGGCGCGGCGCTTCCCCACGATGGTCGAAAGCCGCTCGAACATTTCGGTGAGCGCTCCGCTGGCCTCCCCCGCGGCGATGATCGCGCAGTAGACCGCGTCGAAGGAGCGCGGATGCTTGCGAAGCGCCTCCGTGAGGGTCACGCCTTCCTCGAGGTCCGCCACGATGAGGCCCAGCAGCCGGGCATGGTTCACGTTCTTGAGTTGTCGCTGAACGGCGCAGATCGCCGGAACGAGCCCGCTGCCCGCGCGGAGCAACATGGCCAGTTGCCGGGTGACCTGCACCAGCGTCTTCAGCGGCAGGTGCACGGGCTTGCCGGCCACGGGACGCAGCGACGAACGCGCGTCTGACCGCTTCTCGGTGATCTGTTTGACGTAGAGCCCCCGGCGGCGAAGCTGCTCGACAGCGTCCTTTACGCTGCCCGCCTCCACGCTGTCCGTGCAGGTCCGCCCGCTGGCATCGATGGCGTCATAGGTCAACAGCATTCCGCACCCTTTTTCTCAATCCCTCCGTCGCTTCGTCGCTTCGTCGTTCCGTCTCGCTCCGTCCCTCTTCCCCCTCTCCCCTCGGGAGAGGGGCAGGGGTGAGGGCTCGGTCCTTGGTACTTTGTACCTGGTACTTCGTCGTTCCCTCCGTCGTTTCGTCGCTCGCCTTTAAGCCTCCAGCCCGGTGCCGGTCGGGTCGCCCACGTCAATGCTTTCCGATCGCGTCACCCGCAGAACCTCTTCGAGTGTGGACTCTCCGCGATTCACCAGGTCGAGGGCTTTCTCCCGCAGCGTTCGCCAGCCGCTCTGTGCCAGGTACACGCGGATGTCCGTTTCCGAGGGGTTCTGCTGAATCATGCGCTTGAGTTCCGAGTCCAGCAGCATGACCTCATACACCCCCACGCGTCCGCGAAAGCCGGTGTTCTGGCACTCGCGGCACCCTTCCCCTTTGGCGAACAGCTCATTGGTGCGCTGCTCCCAGCCTACGCTCTTGAGCAATTGCGGTGGCGGATAGTACGAGGTTTTGCACGATGGGCAGATCGTTCGGGCCAGTCGCTGGGCGACGAACCCCAGGACTGCGGCGTTGATCAGGTACGGCTCGATGCCCATGTCCAGCAGGCGCATGATCCCGCCCGGGCAGTCATTGGTGTGCAGCGTGCTCAGAACTAAGTGCCCGGTGAGCGCCGACTGCACCGCCACGCGGGCGGTCTCCGTGTCGCGGATCTCGCCCACCATGATCACGTCTGGGTCCTGCCGCAGAATCGACCGCAAAGCCCGCACGAAGTTCAGGCCCACGCGCTCGTTGACCTGGATCTGATTGACCATCGGGAGTTGATACTCGACGGGGTCCTCGATGGTCACGATGTTCGTGCTCTCGTCGCGCAGCAGATCCAGCGCCGAATAGAGCGTGGTGGTTTTTCCCGAGCCGGTCGGGCCCGTCACCAGCATGAGCCCGTAGGGACTATGGATCATCGCGGTGATCGCGGCGCGGTCGGTTCCGTGGATGCCCAGGGCTTCCAGCTCGAACTTGAGGTTCGACTTGTCCAGGATGCGGAGCACGATTTTCTCGCCCAGGATGGTGGGCATCGAGGACACACGAAGGTCGATTTCCCGCCGGTCGGCAACCAGGTGTACGCGGCCTTCCTGCGGCAGCCTCTTCTCGGCAATGTCCATCCGCCCGATGACCTTCACGCGGGAGACGATCGCCGCGTGCATGCCTCGCGGGGGCTTGAGCATTTCGCGAAGCTCCCCGTCGATACGGTAGCGGATGTGCGTGCCGTCACGATCAGGCTCGATGTGTACGTCGGAGGCCCCGGCCCGCAGTGCGGTCAGAATCGCGAGATTGACGAGGTTCACGATCGGCGAGCCCTCGACCATCTTGTCGAGGTCGGTGACCGGTCCCTCGTCGATTGCCTCCGACTCTTCGATCTGGATGTCGGCCTGTTCGATGGAGGCCAGAAACGCGTCCACCGACGCCTCGGCCGCCAGGTATTTGGTCTGGTACTCGGCAAGGTTCTCTTCCAGCACCAGCACCGGCCGGATGGTGCAGTCGGTAATCGCACGCAGCCGATCCAGAGCCGGCAGGGACTGCGGCTCCACCATGGCCACGGTCACTTCGTCGCGCACCCGAAACAGCGGCAGCACCTTGAGCCGCTCCGCTTCGTCGCGCGGAATGCACTTGGCCACCTTGGGGTCGATCAAGCCATGCCGCAGCGTGCAGCCCTTGACGTTGAGCCGCCGGGCGAGGGCATGAACGAGCGTGGCGGATGAAATCGCTCCGATCTGCACCAGGGCGTTGCCGATCCGCCCGCCGGCCGCCTGCTGGCGCGAGAGCGCCTCCGCAAGCTGCTCCGACGTGATCAACCCGTCGCGAACCAGTTGCTCGCCTAGGCGAACCGCAGTTTCAATGGTCAGATTCGGCATTGCGTAGTGCCCAGTGCCCAGTGCCCAGTGCCCAGTGGCCAGGCTTTACTGGCCACCGGACACTGGTCACCGGTCACTACAAGAAGCTCTTCACCGCATCGTGCACGTCCTTAAAGAACCGAAACCGCGACGACAACCCGGTCAGCTCGAAAATCTCCCGGCAGGTCGGGGTCACATTCGCGAGCTTGAGCGCCGAGGCCCGATCCTGAAGCTCCTCCGTAGCCGACAGCAAGCCTTCCAGCGCCGTGCTGTCCACGTAAGGCACCTCGTGCATCGCCACCACGATCCGTGGATTGGCCGACTTGAGCCGCTGGGACAGGGTCTTGAGGAACGTCTCGCCGTCCTCGTCCACCAGCGCTCCCACCGGCGTGAAAACGTCAACGGTGCCAACCTGTTGCTGTTCGATCTTCATGTCATTCGAGGACCCGGCTATTCCCTCTGCCCGCTTGCGACTTCATCCAGCTCGCTGGCGATGACCAGCCTCTCGAGCCGCGCCCGCCGTGATTGAGCCAGCGCCCGGCAGACCAGGTTCCGCAGATCGGGTTTCTCGCAGCCTGACCCGACCACGCCGCATCGCACCGCCATATGCGCCTTCCAGCGGGTCTCGTCTGCGTACAGCACCGAGAGCCGCGTCATCACCTGTTTGACGATGAGCCCGGCGAGCTCGGAATCCACGCGGCGCAAGGTCCGGCTGGATGACCGGCTCGGCC
>SBAX01000294.1 GCA_005240095.1 Phycisphaera mikurensis | reverse complement strand
TGTCCTTACTCCTGCCAGAAACCGGAAACCCTTGATCCGGCAGGAGTTATCGTTCGTCGATCTTCAAATTCTTGAGCCCACCTTGCGCTGTACTGTTAGGAGCCCCAGAGGCGGCGTACCCGGGAAAACGGTTGGAGGGTGCCGGACGTCGCTGAATCGCCGTCGCCCGACATCTTTTGACCGCCGCTATCCGCGAACAGTGCCCGGGCGGAGGGAACCAGAAAACGGGTGAGCTGGGCGTAGCCGTGGGCGTCGCTGAGCCCGAACCGGCGGTGGTAATAGCGGAGGGGAAAGTAAACGTAGAGCATGTCCTTGGCTCGGGTCATGGCCACGTAGAAGAGGCGGCGTTCCTCCTCGATGCCCGCCTCGTCCTCGACGGCCATGTCCGAGGGGATCATGCCGTCGGCCGCGTGCAGGATGTGAACCACGTCCCATTCGCAGCCTTTGGCCGAGTGAATGGTGCTGAGGATCAGGAAATCCTCCTCCAGGAAGGGCGGCTGAGCCAGATCGGAGGTCGCCTGCGGCGGATCGAGAGTCAGGTCGGTGATGAAGCGTGACCGCGAGCGATATCGCGCCGCGATGGTCGCAAGCTGATCCAGATCGCGAGCGCGAACCGTCGCGTTTTCATACACTCGTTCAAAGAGCGGATCGTAGAACTTACGAATGCGCTCCACCTGTGTGGCCACGGGCGGCTCCTCTTTCGTGGCGAGGTCCGCGCGGTGGGGCGAGAGAGGTGCATCGCCGTACCCTCGGCAGAAGGCCAGCGCCGCCCGAAGGGCATCGACGGCTCCCCGAACGGGGGCAGACAGCGGCGGCGGGTCGAAGATGAGGCGAGTCAGCGGCGTGGATGCTTCTGCGGTTTCGGCGGGTGCCGACCGGCGCACGCCCAGCTCATCCATCAGCCGGCGCGCCGTGCGCGGTCCTATGCCCTCGAATAGCTGCAGGATACGGAACCAACTGATCTCGTCATGCGGGTTCTCGACGATCCGCAGGAATGCGAGCATATCCTTGATGTGAGCGGCTTCGATGAACTTCAGCCCGCCGTATTTGTGAAACGGAATGTTGCGGCGGGCGAGCTCGACTTCCAGCACGGCGCTGTGGTGGCTGGCGCGGAAGAGGACCGCCTCCCGCCGAAGGGGAGTGCCCTGCTCCAGATGGGCCAGGATGTTCCGGCAGGCGAGTTCCGTCTGCTCCGCCTCATCGATGCACGTCACCAGCATCGGCCTTGTCGCCGATTTGCGCGCCGACCATAGCTCCTTGGTGTAGCGCTCCCGCGCCGGCGCCATCACCGCGTTTGCCGCGGCGAGGATCGGCTGGATGGAGCGGTAATTCTGCTCCAGAGTGATCACCGTCGTGCCCGGAAACTGCTCGGGAAAGTCGAGGATATTGCGAATCGTGGCTGCCCGGAAGGAGTAGATGGACTGGGCATCGTCGCCCACCACGGTGAGGTTGTTCTTGTTCTTCCTCATTCCGCGGAGGATCTCCGCCTGGATCGCGTTAGTGTCCTGATACTCGTCTACCAGAATGTGGTCGAACTGGTCGGCGATTCTGTTTCCAAGCCCCGGGGTCGCGCACAGGGCGCACCAGAACAGCAGGAGGTCGTCGTAGTCGAGCAGATTCTGCTCCTTCTTGCGGGCCACGTAGCGATCGAAGATCTGCGTGATCCCTTCGATGTCCTCCCGGCACCAGGGGAAGTGGCGTTCGAGCACGTCGACGAGGGGCCTCTGGGCATTGACGGTGTGCGAATAGATGTCCACGAGCGTGTGCTTGCGGGGGAAACGGCGGTCGGTCCTGGCCAGGCCTAAGTCGCCGCGGATCAGGTTCATCAGGTCCGCCGCGTCGCTTTCGTCCATGACCGTAAAGTCGTTTCCCAGCCCGACCGCCGGGGCGTAGGTGCGCAGCAGCCGGTTGGCGATGGCGTGAAACGTCCCGCCTCACACCGAAGCACCGCCGCGGTCGCCGATCATCCGCTGGGCACGGGAGATCATCTCCTCGGCGGCTCGGCGGCTGAAGGTCAGCAGGAGGATGCGCTGGGCGGGCACGCCGCGTTCGATCAGGTGGGCCACGCGGCAGGCCAGGGTACGGGTTTTCCCGGTGCCGGCCCCGGCCACGATGAGCAGCGGCCCATCCCCGTGGGTTACCGCCTGTTGCTGGGCGCTGTTCAGCCCATCCAGGAAAGGGCTGGTCATGTGCGGCTGGCTCGCGGTCACGATGTTCGCACGATACTCGAAACAGGAGCAGGGGTGAATCTTGTAAACGCCCGGAGCGTCAGAGCGCTGCTTGTGCCGGTGACGCCGCCAGGAGAGCGTTGCTGATTTCGACGATGCGATAGGCGCCCGGAGAAGCGGTGTGCTCGAATTCAACCACGTCGCCGACGCGCTTGCCGAGGATTCCCTGGGCGAGCGGGGTCTTGTAGTTGTACCAGTTGCGCTCGTGATCGGCGTCCCAGGGGCCCACGATGGTCAGTTCGTAACGGTTCCCGTCGTCGATCCGTTCGAATGCGACGCGTGTGCCGATGCCCACGTGATCGGTGGGCACGTCCCCGGGATTGAGCACGCGGGCGATGGCCATCTCTGCATTCATCTGCGCCAGGCGGGCCCGCAGGAGGTCGCGTTCTTCCAAGGCGAACTTGTATTCGGAGTTCTCGCTGAGGTCGCCGCGTTCGGCGGCCGCCCCGATGGCCCGAGCGTTGTCCCGCATCTTCACGTTGACGTGCTGCTCGATGTCCGCGCGTTTCTTTTCCATCGCTGCGGCGGTTACGTAGAGCACGTCCTCGCGCATCCACGGTTGTTGCTGGGGCTTGACCTCCTTGGAGGGGAACTGCGTTTTCAGGTGGCTTAGCAAGTCCTCTCGGACAGCCCGCCCGAGATTGTCGAGCTGGAAGATCTGCGTACGCAGCGCTGCGGCCATGCCGGGATCAAGGCCCTGGAGGCAGCGCACGAACCGCTCATATCGCCGGGCCGAGAACGCGGTTCTCGCCCGGGTCGAAATCACCTTCGCACGCTCCTTGTCGATGGAGTCGCCGCGCCGGGCTTCGTCCAGGACGCGCAGGATCCGCGTGAGCACGGTGAGGGCGCTGACCTGCAGCCCGATGCTCTCCAGCGACCGCCCGTCCCACAGCCAGAGCAGGGCCTCGAAGTGCGCCGCCGGCGTGGAAAGGATGCGCTGGGCCACCGTGTCGAACTGTGCCGCTGTCCAGCCGGTCTTCGCCAGGCGGCCTGCAACGTCATCGCAGAGTTCCGCATCGAGCGCGGGCAGCATGGTCCCGAGAACTTCCTGCCATTCCGGGTGCGTTTCCACGAACAGGTCGCATGCCCGGTCAAACAGCGCCGGATCGTCGATGGCCTTCAGGACGGTGCTGGGATGTGAGGCCGTGCGCATGAACTCCAGCAGCCCTTTCCACGGCTCGGTGGCACCGGCCAACTGCCCGATCTGTCCGGCCACGGCCCAGCCCAGGCCTGCTCGACTGGCGTGCTTCGATTCCATCTGCCGGGCATGCCCGCGAGCTTTCTCGAAGCAGGCGTGTACCGCTTCGCCGGATGGGGCCTCACCACGGGCCTTACAGTCGCGGATGTATTTCTCCACCAATTGAAGCTGGGCCATCGGCTCGCGCAGTTTTTCGAATTCCCTCACCAGGGCCTGATCATGCGCCACCGGCGTTTCGATATAGGTGATCGTGTACGGTGAGCGCCCTTCGACCTGCACGTTAGGGCATTTCTTGAGCGCGGTGCGGGCCCGCGTACACCACTTCTTGAATTCGTCCTCGCTGAGCAGCTCGGGGGAGAGGATCGATTCGAGCAGTTCGCTGCTCATCGAGCCTCCGCGGTGCCGGCACAGGTCGATCACCACGGCCACGGGGTCCTGCTCCAGCCGTTCGCGAAGTTTGTCCGGCGCGAAGTGCCGCAGCACGCGGACTTCGTCGGCCTCGGCGGGGCGGAACCGGTCCGCCAGCTCCACGGCCCCGAGGGACTCCACGGTGCCGTCATGCTCAACGGTGAAGTGCCATGTGGTGTGATCGACTTTGGTCACCCGCCCGGCTTCGTCCTGGTCGCGGGATGCGATGAACGCCCCTTCCTTCAGCGACAGGCACACCTCGAGAGTGCGCAGTGCCCGCCGCACGGGGCGTCCGCCGGCAAGGCCTGACTCCGTCAGCAGCGCGTCCAGACCCTCCACCCCCGCATACGCCGCGCGGTACAGCTCGGCCACCTGCTGGCGAAGCTCCTTGCTGTCCCCGACGGCGAGGAGGAACCCCGCCGCCAGGCTGAGCGTTTCCGCAGGAGAGAGCCGGGTGGACATGGCCTCTACGGCCATCCAGGCCCATTCTTCCGCCAGGGCGTTCTTGCCGACTCGGCACAGCTCCGCGAGCACCGGCTGGTACGTCCGCAGGAGGGCCGGGGTCGCCTCCGCGGACTCCACGAGCCGCGTCCATTCGGCCTCCACTGTCGCGGTATTTCCGCTGCCCACAAGCTGCACGAGTGATTCAGGTTGCATCATGATCCGTTGGTCTCGATCCCAGCCGCGGCTCGGCGGGAGCCTCGCCTCCCAATCGGCTCGGCGGGAGCCTCGCCCTCCCAATCGGCTCGCCGGGGGGCTCGCCCTCCGGCGTTGTCTGATCGCGACAAAAACAGCCACACACTAGCCCACCGGCACCGAGCCCTGCATTATGACGTCCAAAAGGCGATTTGTCGAGCCGTTGCGGCGCAGGCTTAACCCTGCGAACATGGCCTCGATCAGACAAAGATCCATTGGAGGCACCGGTTATGGCCACGGGAAGCCGGTTTTTGCTCATTATCCTGGCGGGCGCCTCATCGGTCGCCAGGGCCCAGAGCACCATCACGATCACGACGTGGAACATTGAGCACCTCGGCTCGTCGGGTCGGGGCTTCGGGGGAGGGTTCGGCGCGGGCTCTTTGCCTATGCGCACGACCGAGGACCTCAAGAAGATCGCCACGTTGATCAAGAATGATCTGAAAGCCGACGTCCTGGCGCTTCAGGAGATTGGCATCGGTATGCTTGAAGGCGGCCGGTCCCGCTCCGGCGAGTTGAACACCATTGTGTCCGAACTTGGCTCCACGTGGGAGTACTTCCTGCCGCCGGTTGCGAGCATTCCTGCCGACGACGAGAACATGTTCTGCGCTCTGCTCTGGAACGCGGCGAAGGTCAACGCCCTGGACCTCTTCGTGATGGAGGTTCCCAATCACGAACTCGCCGGCCGGGCGCTCTTTGACCGCAGGCCGGTCGTGGGCTACTTCGAGGCCCGCAAGGATGGCGTTGGGACGAACGATTTCATCCTCGTCAGCGTTCACCTCGCCTCCGGGCAGGACCACGAAGAGAATCACCTGATCGCCGTCACGGTCATCGAGCATGAGCTAAACAAGTCCCTGGCCGACAACGAAGTGCAGGAGTCGGATCGCATCATCCTCGGCGACTTCAACGACAACCCCTTCGCCAAGACGGAGGCGGGCAATCAGAAGTACTCACCGGCGCTGTACGCTCACATGGCATTCAAAGGCTATACGGACCTGGTCAGTGCTGATACGGGGGCGACGCGGATGGACTCGAACCTGACGAGCATCATCGATCACATCCTCGTGTCGAAGTCGGCGAAGCTGCACATTCCTACTACGCAGGCAAAGAAGTTCGTGCCCGGAGACTCGTCCACATTCGGACCCTGGCGGGCGACCTTCAGCGACCACTTCCCGCTCTCCTTCGAGATGAAGGTCGAGAACAGCGATGACGACGTAGATTTCGATTGAGACGAAGCGTATATCCCCCTCTCCCCTCGGGAGAGGGGTCAGGGGTGAGGGCGACAGGAGGCAGAAGCGAGTGGCGCAAGGTGGTACCGCACGAACGGCCGCTGACGAGAAAGGACGATTCATGATTCAGGCGACAACTTCAGCCCGCTTCGGCACCATGATTGCCATCATCGCCGGTGTACTTGCGTCCTCGTCTTGGTCACAGACGGCCGAGCTGCCTGCTTCGCAGGGGAAAGCGGCGGGGAAGTATCCTGATACGGTGGTGACTTCGGTCCTGGACTATGCGATCCCCGAGGGGAAGAACCTGATCTGGTGCGCCAGTTTCCAACTCGCCTGGAACGAGCTTCGCGACGGTATCATCAAAAGTGATGTCATCCTTCTCGACGGGCCGGAGTGGGTGTCCATCTTGAATAGCAAGTCCGTGACCAAGGACGACCTGTCCGCCGACGCATTCGTAGCTCTTGTGGGGCGGCAGGCGGACAACATCGTCGGCAGGATCAACGAGGAACTACAAAGGAAGTTCGCCCCGCCGGTGCCTGTGGTTCGGGAGGATCCCGATCCGAATACCATCATTGCCTATGCCTACCTGCGCAAAGCCCTTCGCTTCGCGGAGGTGTTTGATACACGCAAGGAGCCCCTGGAGTTCCGCAGCGGGGCGGACAAATGAGACGTGACCTGTTTTGGAGTTGATTCCTCGAAGAAGGACAGTGAGCGTTCCCGGACGATGCGCCGGCAGGTGTCGCTCGTGGTGGCGGAGGATGAGGAGTGCATCATCAAGTTGTGGACTGAGGGCGACCTGGATGAAATCATTCTGGCCAAGACCATGCCGGAGCGCACCCTGTCGGCGACGATCGATAAAGTTCTTGGCATGATCCAAAAGAAGGGCCGCGGTCCGCTGGGAAGGGGCGTTCCGGTTTGGATTCCCAAGGTCTCATTCGATCACGAGCGGTCGTTTCATGAACTGCTTGGGAAGTTCCTTGGCAACCCCGGTTGGGAAGGGTGGTACATTGACGTAGCCCGGCAGCACACCCAGTTCAACCTGGATGAACGCGGGGCCATGCTGAGTTCCGAAGCCGAAATCAGGGTGAAATCGCGGGAAGTTAAGGGCCCCACCCAAGCCATCTTCGACCGTCCGTTCCTGATTCTGCTCCGCCAGACCAATCGAGAACGACCCTACTTCGCCACCTGGATCGGCAACGGAGAACTGCTCGTCAAGCCATAGCAGACCCGCCAAACGGCGCGATCAGGTTCCGTGTTGTCGCAGCCAATAATCGCGGAAGGCCCGCAAGCGAGGCAAGGACTCACGGTCCTTTTCTCGCCGCGCCGCTTCCTTGCTAGCGATGATGTCGTCAATGTGGCATACCGGAAATCCCTCGACGTCGATGTGACGTTGCCACGCGTCTTCGAAGCGTTCGATTCCGTCGGGGGCGAAAACGAGGTCGAGGTCGAAGGGCCCATTGTTGAGCTGGACGAAATCCTTTCCGCGCTCGATGTCCGCAGCCTGCGTGTCCGTAAGGGCGAAACCCAGTTCCCGCAGGGCTGCTACAAGACGGCGCCCGTTCTCAGGCGAGCGTTCCACGAATAGATCGGCGTCCTGTGTCGTGTCCGGAAAGCCGAGCAGCAGGGCCCCTGATTTTCCGATGAAAAGATAATGACACTGGTGGCGGGTGAAGACTCGATGAATCTCGACGGCTTGGCGGTAGTCAAACGCGGGCATAGCCGAGCCATCGAGGCAGGTTTTCGTCGCACCAGCGCCGGTAGTCTTCCATGGTGTCGAAGGCGCGAAAGGGAGCGTCATCGAGCACGGGCTTGTACGTCTGGACAAAGCCGTAGCGCATCCGCGTTTCGAGGGAGCGGCGCGACGCGGCTTCAAACTCACGCCACCAATCGGCAGGAATCCAATCGGGCCGCTCGGGCTTCCCTCCTTGTTGCATCTCTTGAGTCGGCATCGGCAGCTCCCGCAACCATTGTAGGCGGCGGCTCGAAGCTACGTCATCTTTCTGGCTGCGTCGAGGTAGCGATTGATCTGGTCGATGTGCGACAGGTCGTGGCCCGCCTCCATACGCAGGATCTGGCCGAGGGACTCGTCCCCGCGCTCGTTGTGCCGGCCGATCCGTGACAGCTCCGCCGTCCCCATCCGCCGCCACAGCACTAGGTTCGCATTGCGCACGGCGCGGAAGAACTCCACCAGCTCCCGAGGCTCGCGATCGTTGTGTTGTTGACCGGCCACCCACAGATCCTGATCCATGCCCAGGATCGTGGGCTTGTCTTCGCAGAGGATCAGCCGCATGCGATACCCGTATACCAGCTCCGAGTCGCTCAAGTGACCGATCACTTCGTTGGGTGTCCACTTACCGGGGAATGGGCGCGTCCGCAGGAGTTTCACCGGGTTCTCGGCCACGATCTTGGCGAGCACGTCCGGCGTTTGCGAGAGCACGGTGATCGGATCGCGGTTGCCCAGGAATCCCTCCAACTTGCGGCGGTAGGCTGGGGCGTCGGCGATCCACAGGGGCTGGGTCTGTGTCTGGGTCATGTGATGATCTCCGTTGAGGTTTTGATCTCCGGCGGCGTAATAATCCTCTGCGGGGCGACGGTGAGAACATACCGCCGATAGTAGGCGATGGCAAGACAGGTCAGCGGGATCGAAAGCAGCAGGCCCAGGAAACCCAGCAGCTTGCCCCAGATGAAGACGCTCAAGAGGATCGCCACCGGGCGCAGGCCCGTCGTCTTGCCGAGAATCTTCGGAGTCAGCACCCAGTCCTGAGTGAGCTGCGCCACGGCGTAGACGATGAGCGTCAGCATCACGGACCAGAGGAAGCTGGTATCTGTTTCGATGGCCCGCAGACCGGCCAGCAGCAGAGCAGGGACGATGGACACGGCCGCAAGGTACGGCACCATGTTCAGGAGCCCCACAAAAAGCCCGAACAGTACGGCCATGGGCAGCCCGATGATGGTGAAGCCCGTGGCCAGGATCGTGCCCGTCAGCAGGGCGATCAGCGACTGCCCGCGAAAATACTGCCGCAGGGCGCCGTCGAACTGAACCAGGAAATCGACCGTGGATTCGCGGTAATTCGGGGGCAGGAACGTTGTCCACGTGCGGGCATACTCCGGAAAGTCGAGCAGCAGGAACACCAGATAGATCAGGACGATGATCAGTCCTGTCAGCCCCAGGATCAGGCTGCCCGCAAAGGCCAGCACTGTCCAACCTCCCACGGCGACTTTCTTGGCAACCTCGACCAGAAAGTTGCGGAACTCATCCGATTGCAGGTAGGCGATGGCATCATCCAGGGTCTGGCCGAGGTACGTCCCCGACAGCCGCTCGCGGAATTCGGCGATTCGCTCGGCGCGCGATTGCGTGCCCGCGTCCCGCCGATACTCGACCCAGGCATCCTTCAACTCCGTCCAGCCGAGTGAGCTCTTAGGCGCATCGCTCGGCTCGGCGGCAGATTCCGCGGGTTGGGCCTCTGGTGACCGGGCTTCGGCGGCACGGGCGGCCGAGGCGGCCAGGTCACTACGTAGCTTGCCCAGATCATGCCGGAACCGGTCGACCTGGCTCATGGTCATAGGGACCAGCAGGGCGCCGAGGGCCAGCACCAGCAGCCCGAGGCCCGCCAGCGTCGCCGCGACGGCCAGGCCTCGGTGGCGAATCTTCCGCTGGACGAACGTGACCAGCGGATTCAGCAGATAGGCCAGGATCACTGCGGCCACGAACGGAATGAGCACGTCGGAGAGGTGCTGCAGCAGCCGCACCAGGGCGTAGATGACCGCCCCGGCAATCGCCATGCGGACAATGCGGTCCAGGGTGTAGCGGGTTTCGCCGGCGCTCATGGGTCAGAGGGATTGAAGCCTAATCGGGCCGCCTTGGCAATTCCGGGCTTGTCTTGCGCAAGACTGAGCAGCGGCAAGCTCTGGGCCCTGAACGGGCTGAATATCACAGCCCCAGGTATCGCCCTTGGAGGATGCATGCCGGGCAAGGGCCCGGCTGCCTTGCGATCAATCCACTCGCTTGGCTACGGAGTCGCGCCCGGCGCGGCGCAGGGTCATCTGGGTGGCTTTTTCGTTCTCCATGGTGAACGAGAATTGCACATCACTCTCCGGGCTGAAGAACTTGTCCTCGGCCTCGGCCAAAAGCTCCACCTTCGACTTGTTCGGGGCTTCCGCGACCAGTTTGTTGCCCTCCCGCGAGATGGTGAACTTCGCCTGAGGTGAAAGGGCATAAACGCCCACGTAGCGGTCGAGCGTTTCGGCGGGGAGCGCGATCGCCACGCGCTTGGGTTCCGGCCGGCCGACGGCCTCCAGCGCGAGCCGCCGCAGAAGCACATCCGGCCCAGCGCCGCCCATCCCGTTGCGCAGGATCGCGACGAAGACTTTTTTCTCCGGAATCCAGACCGCAGCCGACCGAAACCCATTGATGCCGCCGTTGTGCCCGATCCATCGTTCGCCGGACTCGGTGCGGATCGACCAGCCGTAGCCATAGTCCGACGGGCTCTCCGTGGGTTTGTACGGCGTCCACGCCCGCTCCAGCAGTTTCGAGTCCGCGGCCTTCCCATCCGCCAACGCTTGCGTCCACTTCGCCAGATCATCCACGGTGGATTCAAGGGCGCCGGCGGCAAAGGGTTGAGTCATGCTCATCGGCTTCATCGGTCCCCATGGGCCTGAAGCTTCCTGTTCATATCCGCGGGCGTGGCGCGGCGTGAGCGCGTCGTCGCGGCTGTAGCGCGTGTCCGCCAACCCCAGCGGTCTGGCTATCGACACTTCGAGATTCTCCGCATACGTACGCCCCGACACTTTCTCGATGACCATGCCCAGGAGAATGTAGTTGGTGTTGCTGTACTTGAACTGCGAACCCGGCTCGAACTCCAGCGGCTTGCCGGCGATCAGATTCGCGACCTCGATGGGCTTGCGATCCGTGGTGATCTGCGAAAGGAAGCCATCCAGGGCCGTCACATTGAACAGGCCGGAGGTGTGCGTGAGCAGGTTTTCGATGGTGATCGTCTTCCCCTGCGTATCGAACTCCGGCACGTACTTTGTGATCGGATCGGTTAGCGAAACCTTCCCCGCCTGCACCAATTGCAGCACCGCCACGGCCGTGAATTGCTTGGTGACCGAGGCAATGCGGAAGATCATGTCCGGCGTGACCTTCACGCCCTTTTCCAAATCGGCCATCCCGTAGCCCTTGCGCAGCACGGGTTTGCCATCGAGCATAACCAGCACGGCCGCGCCGGGCTCGGTCGCTGACGGATAGTAATCCAGCACGAGCCGATCGAGGCGTTGTCCGAGCGACAACGCGGGCTCCTCAGCGCGCGCCGTTGGGAGGAGCGATAGGGAGATGACTGGGACAAGTACGATGGCCGCTGAAACCAGTCGCTGAATCATGAGTTGCCTCGGTCTCGTTTCCCTCTGCCTCGACGACTGCTCGTGCTGCCCTATTCGGGCACGCTGGACGAATATTTGGGGGGGCAGGGCATCCTACCGGCTCGCGCTGCGGCGGTTGTAGGCCTCACGCAGGACAGGGTCGCTGATCTCCACGACCGCCTCGCGAAGCAGCTTCTCATAGAGCTCCCGCATGCGCGGATCGGAGGATCGCTCCCGGGCGCTGCTCATGAGTTCGCCGATGGCCTCGGCGAACGGGCGACTTTCGGCGGGAATGCGGCGTTCCACGCGGATCAGGTGATGCCACTCGGCCACTCGCAGCACGCCGGAGACCTGTCCCGGCTCCAGTGCAAACGCCGTCTGCCGGAGCAGGGCAGGCACGGCGTCGTCGTCCGCGGAAAACGGGTCTAGCAAACCACCGTTGCGGGCCGAGGCCGTGTTCGCGCTGTAGCGCAGGGCCAATTCAGCAAAATCCTCTCCGGCCGCCAGCCGCTCCGCCACGCGCTCCGCATCGGCCAGCGTGGCCAGTTGGATGTGCCGGATCTCCACCCGCTCGCCGAAGCGCCGCGCGTACTCGGCGCGAAGCTCCTCATCCATCACCGGGTGCTCTGCCTCCACGATCTTGCGCAGATACGCATTGCGACGCAGGGTGACGAAGAACTCCTCGCGGGAGATGTTCCGCTCCGCCAGGACGGAGACGAGAAGTCTCTCGGAGGCCGCCTTGTCGAGCTTATCCACCGGCACCGGCCGCGATGGGTCGGCCACGCGCCGCAGGGCGAGCAGGTACTCACTCTCCACATCGGCCTCGCTTACGGACAGCCCCTTGCCGGCGGCCAACTGCTCGGCGGCCTGGAGCGCCACGATCTGTTCGAGCAACCCGGCACCATGGGATCGCAGGAGCAGATCAACGATCGTGCCGCGCTGGATCGGTCGCCCGTTCACGGTTGCAGCGACGGCCGTGTCCACCTGGTGCTTCGGCTTGGCAAGCGGCGGCTGGGGTGGCGCGTTGTCT
>SBAX01000231.1 GCA_005240095.1 Phycisphaera mikurensis | reverse complement strand
GGCCGCCACCAAGGCCACCAACTCGCGATGATCGACGGGGGCGATCACCACCAGACCGCCCGCCACCAGAGGCTCGGAGGGCAGCCAGCCGGTGGCCGAGAAGATGTTGCCGCTTCGCACCCTCACCGACCGGTCGTACTGTCGCGCCCAGCGGATGGTGTGGTCGTGGGCGTCGACCGCGAACAGCGTCCCGAAGCCCGAGGGAACAAAAACCAGGCCGTCCGCGAAGGCCGGTGGCGTTGCCGGGCCAAAGGGGTCAACCGGTTGGCTCACCGAACCCAGAAGCACCCGTCGGTGAAGCACTCCGGTCTTGGGGTCGAGGATCCCCACGTAGAAGTCCGACTGCTGGTAGAAAGGAACCCACAGCTCATCACCAACCGCAATCGGTGCAGAGCGAAACACCGCCCCGGCAAGGGCGCTCTCGCCTCCGCCGCTTTGCCAGCGCAGTTGTCCGGTGCCGGCATCGTAGGCGCTGAGCCGCGTTCCCAGTTCTGACTCCCGCTGCAGAGCCTGCTGGGCGGGCATCCCGAAGACGTTCGGCAGCCGTCTGCCCAGCGGCCCCCCGCGCTCCACGAAGAACACCGAGCCGTGGGCGGCGAGCATGGACTCGGCGACGTAGTCCTCCACGGCGCCTTCTGCGACCGATCGGGCTCTGCCGTCCGAAGGCGCCGCCGCGATGCGCGAAGGACGCTGACTGCCCGTCGACCGCGGATTCACGGATTCCCACAGCAAAGTGAGATCGTCCGGGTCCAGCGCGGCGCAGCCCCCCGGTTTGCGAACGTAGATGGCGTGGCCGTCGCAGGCCAGTCGACCGGCGGGCAGAACGAGGGGTGCGGCGGGATCGGCGTCGTGAATCCAGCGCCACCACTCGGCCGCGGCCCCCGGCAGGCGGAACTCCACGCCGCTGGCGCTCATCGACGGCTCCATCGCCGGCTCTACCCGGTAGCGACTTGGCCAGGCCTCCAACTCCCCCGGCGATCCACCGCCCGCCGAACCGCGCAGGGCCTCCAGTTCCTCCACCCACGGCAAAGGAGATCCAAGCTCCTCTTCGACCAGGGCGGTGGCCTCCGCCACGCGCCCGAGCAGGGCGTAGGCCACGGCGAGCTTGCCCACGGTGGAGGACACGGGGACATCGCCATCGCGAGTCAGTTCGTAAGCCTCCAGCAGCACGGCCAGCGCTTCGGCGGGCCGCCCCTCATCCAGACACCACGAGGCCAGCAGATCCACGGCATCATCCCCGTACCGGGTGAGGAGGTAGCGCTGCACGACGGTCCGCAGACCGGCCTCATCATGTTCCTGCCGCGCCCGCTCCAAGAGCCCCTTGGCCTTGCCGTCGTAGAGGATGCGATAGCCCTCCAACCCTTCCGCGGGCAACTCCGCAATCCGCCGCGTGGCCAGCCGCCTGGCGGACTCGAACAGCCCGTTCGCTTGCGACGCGTTGTCCGCTCGCGGCACGAGCGCACCCTCCGGATCGTCGATGATCCGTTGCAGGGAATCGATGGCGAACTTCCAATCCTGACGGGCGATGCCTTCGTCGGCCCGCGCGAAAAGGTTCACGATCGGTGCCGAGGTCTCCAACAGCATGGGTCCGCTGCTGAACGCGCCGGCGGCAAGCTCCGGCCGACTGGCGGCAGGCCCCGGCCGAGGCGCCCGCTGGGCCTGCGCGAAGACAGAGAGAGACAGGCCCAAGATTGTGAGACACCCGACACGTTGAATCGGCGACCACATACCTTGTTTATACGCCTTCGCTCCTTCGACGGATAGCTGAGGCTTCGTTCCAGCCCGAGTTAGTTTTTGTCGGAAAGCTGCCATGCGGCCGGGCGCTGCTCCCGATGGCGGGAGGGCCCGTCAGCCACACGCGCAAGGAGCCGCCGGACGGGGTGTTCCCCGCCCGGCGGCTCCTAGTACAACGAAGCGACGCTGCTAGTGCCCGCTTGGCTTGATTCCTGCGGGCCCCTGGCTGGCGTTCGCGATACTCACGTCGACGGGCGTCTTGAACCCGTCGCCGTTGATATCAACCCGCGATTGATCCGGTTGAGCACCGCCGGGAGCCCCATTGATCTGGCTCACGTCCGTCGGCGTCGTGAACCTGTCGCCGTTGGCGTCGCCGACCTTCACCGGGAAGTGAACCTCGAACGGCGCCACGCCCGGCCACTGACCGCACTTCGTCAGGATCGCGTACCATTGCCGATCACGCAGGACCGTCAACGTCGGCGAAGGCTCACGGATCCGCAGGATGTTCCCACTCTCGACGGAGTAGTCGAACGATGCCGAGAGGTCCGGACCAAACAGCCCGTTGGGCAGCAACTGCCTGATCTCAATCTGGCCAGCCGCAGGCGCCGCGATGTTGCCGTCGAACCGTACGCGGAGGACGTGCCTGAGATTCCTCCAGAGCGTTCCATTCGGTGGCGGAACCTGCTGGCCCACCGGCGTGAACGGCGGGATCGTGGACTGCAGATGCACCGGCGAGCACACCTCGCATGCCGTACGCGCGCATTCCTCGGTCCACGAGCCTTCGCAGCACTGCGGCAGCGCCTTGCAGACCCGCTCGCAGCACTCTTCCCGGTTGCAGGCCGGGCCGTGATGCGGCTCGAAGCAGTCGCCGGCGAAATCGTCGCCGCACCGCGGGAACGTGCCGTGCTTGGCGGAAACCAGATTGGCCACCTTCTCTCCACCGAAGGGCGAATCGTACAAGGCCACGCAGCCCACCTGATGGAAGTAAACGGCCTGCGGCGGTACGCAATCGATCCTCGTCCGGACGGTCAGCGGCTCGAGGTTGTAGGCGAACTGTCCACCGCCCAAGTCGAGCTCGAAGAACACGTCAAAGAAGCTGTCGGCCAGGTTCGGGTCGGCCGGAAGCTCGGCGATCGCCCCGAGGGACCGCCGCAGGCCGCCTTGGCCCATGCCGCCGCCCGCGCGGAGCACCACGCCTCCGCCGGTGAGCTGCATGGCGATGATCTCCGTATCGAGCACGTCGCGGTGCAGGTCGAGGGGCCGCAGACCCGGGAACTGCAACGAGTCGTCAAGCGGGAACGACCGGATGACGTGCGCCGGCCCGTTGAGCACTGCGTTCACGTCCGCCTGGCAGTCGCCGTCCAGGTCAACGCCGATCACGCCGCCCGTGGGCATGTTGTCGGCGCCGCCGGGACACTGATCCACCCAGTGCGGGCCAGGACCGCAATCCTCGCAGGGCTTGTCCGCCTCGCAAGCATCATCGATGCCGTTCTTGGGATCCGAGTCGCCCCCACAGCGCGAGTTCGGCCCCAGCGGGATGCCGCCGGCGTCGCGGCAGCGCTCCGGCAGGACGTGATCGCACCGCCCGTCGGGCAGACAGCACGCCGGGAGCGGAATCGGAATGTGTCGCCCCGGACCAATGGAGATCCCGGTCGGGTTTCCGTTCTCATCGAGAATCGGAATCTTGTCCGGGTTCTCGTAGGTATCGCCAGGTGCCGGCGGCTTGTGATTGATCATGCTGCGCATCCGCTTGGGCTCCTGCGTATGGAACCTGCGATCACCCACGTGGATTTCGAAAAAGATGTCGAAGAAGCTGTCCGCAGTCCCGGCAGGGGCGAAAGGCGGCAGGTCCAGCCTCCCGTCGACGGTGTTGACGGTCTCTTCGATCTGCCCGCGGGAGGGCTTGCCGGGATGCACGCGAATCTGGAACGGCCCGAGCCGCGGGCTGAAGCCCGTCAGATCGAGCTGCACCATTTCCGTATCGACGTCGTCGCGCCCATCGCCGTCGTCGTCGTCGGCCGTGCCCTCGGCGTTGCCCTCGAAGAACACGTGCACGGTCGTCGGGCCGCCGACGGGAATCACTTCGTCGACCCCATCGGGGTACTGCAGCACGATCTGCCCCAGCGAGGACTCGAAGTGGTCAACCTCGACCGGCGGGCGCGGAATGTGCCGGCCGGGTCCGATGGAGAAGCCCGTGGGACTCCCGTTCTCGTCGAGGAGCGGAATCTTATCCGGGTTCTCGTAGGTATCGCCGGGGGCCGGCGGCTTGTGCCGAATCACGCTGGACATCCGCTTGGGCTGCTGGGTGTGTAAGACACGCGCGCCCAACTGGATCTCGAAGAACACGTCGAAGAAGCTGTCCGCCGTACCGTCCGGGGCAAACGGCGGCAGGTCCAGCCTGCCCGACTGCACGTTCGCGGTCTCCTCGATCTGTCCGCGAGACGGCTTGGTGGGATGCAGGCGCACTTCGATCTCGCCGAAGATCGGACTGACCCCGTGGAGCTGCATGCCCACCATTTCCGTGGCGACCTCGTCGCGCCCGTCGCCGTCGTCGTCATCCGCCGTGCCCTCGTTGGCGCCCTCGAAGAACACGTGCACTGTGGTGGGACCGCTGAGCTTGATCAGCTCGCCTCCGCCCTGCGGGAACTGCAGGACCATCTGGGCTACGGTGTTGTCGAAATGGTCGACTTCCACCACGCCCGCGCGGCAGTCACAGCAGACATCAAACGTGCCGTCGGGGTTCGGCGTGCGCGTCGGCCGACAGAACTCAGGCACGGGCGCCGTGGGGCAGCCACCGACGCAGGTGAATGCGGCGCTCCCGCCGCCGGCCCGCATGCGGATGGTCGCCGTCGTGCTGCCCGACATCCCGCTGAGCGGTCCGCCGGGCTTGCCCACGAAGTCGATGCGATAGGTGATGTCGAAGAAGCTGTCTACCGACCAGCTCCCGCCGAGATCCGTCAGCGTGGTGTGGCCCGGTGACGGCAGACCAAAGTCCGTGCCGCCCACGATCCGCAATAGATCGAAATCCGGATCGCCGGTGATCTGGCCGAACAATCGGAACATATCCGTTTCGAAGGACTGGATGGCCTCGCCCAAGGCACGCGGTCCCACATGCGTCTCGAAGCCGATGGGCACTTGCACCAGGCGATCGAAGCCGGCGAGGACACCCGTTCCGTGCAGGTTCAGCTCGAGCATGGACTCCGCGCATTCCTTCTCGCCGCCCAGCGAGCCGCCGTCCTCGCGGCAGTCCACGTCGGCACCGAAGGAGCAGACGCCGATCACGGCGCCAGCATTGCAGACAAAGTCTCTGTGGACCGCCGCCAATTCGATCGTCGTTCCCGCAGGCAGCCCGTCGATAATCCTGTGCACATCGGCGGGGCTGACGTACGGACAGCCGGCCGGCGGCAGACTTGCCGTTCCGGTGCCATTATCCGGCACCACGCACCCCGACTGCGGCGTGAACCCCACGTGGCAGGCATTGCCGGTTCCACATTCGCAGTCGGTCACGCGGATGCGTCCCGTCGCCGGATCGAAACGCACGCAGCGCGGCTGGCAGCGCTGATCTTGTGAGGGGCAGGCCACCGGTTCGCAGGCCGATCCGTTCTCCGTAGGCCGGCACTTTGGTTCGCAGGCGTCATCCACCTGGTTTCCGTTTCCGTCGCCCAGGCACTCCGCAACAATCCGCCCGCCCCCCGCTTCACACTGCGTGGCGGGGACGTCCGCAACGCACGTCCCATCGGGACGACAGCAATCGGGATACGTGAAGTGATTCGCCGAGACGAGATACGCCACCGGCCGATCGTCGTTGGGTATGGGAGACAGATACAGGGGCAGGCATCCGGTCACATGGTGGTAAATCCCATCAGGCGGGAGGCACGGGACAACCGTCTCGACCCGAACGGGCGAACGGTTGTACAGGCGGGTTCCGCCCAGGTCCACCTCAAAGAAAACGTCGAAGAAGCTGTCAGCCAGCGACGGATTGCCGGGTTGCTCCGCCACGGCGCCATGCGATGGTCGCAGCGGGATGTTGCCCAACCCGCCGCCCGCGATCAGGACGGCGCCTCCGCCGCTCAGCGTCATAGACAGCAGCTCCGTGTTGATGACGTCCAGATGGCCGTCCACCGGTCGCAGACCGGGGAAGAACGCGGCCGTATCCGAAGGCCCGCGCTTGCGGATGGTCGCCGGACCCTGCATGACCAGGTTGACGTCGGCAATGCAGTCCCCGCCAAAGTCGATACCCGCTACGGCCCCGGATGGGACCGTGTCCTGTCCCTCGCCGCCCAGCGGGCACGGCGGATTGTGGATCCAGTGATTGCCCGGACCGCATTCACCGCACGGCTCCGTGCCGCAGGCGTCGTCGATGCCGTCGTTGTTGTTGTCGCCGAGGCACTGCGAATTCGGGCCGAGCGGGAAGCCGTGGTCTTCCCGGCAGCGCTCGGGCGTCGTAACCACGCACAAGCCGTTGCCCAGGCAGCAGGCCTGCTGCTCGCAGGCATCATCGATGTTGTCGTTGTCATTGTCGCCCAAGCAGTCGGGCACGACCTTGCCGCCCAGGTTCTCGCAGGCCTGCGGCGTTTCCTTGCGGCAGTCGCCACCCACGCAGCATCCGGGGTAGGTGAAGTGATTCGCCGCCACCAGATTGCCAAGGAAGGTCCCCTGTCCGGGGAATGGCGAGCTGTACATCGGCGTGCAGCCCGTGACGTGGGCGTAGATCCCGTCGGGCGGCAGGCAGGTGATGTCGGTGGCGACGCGGACCGGGGTGAGGTTGTAGCCCACGATCTCGCCGTCGGTGAACTCGAAGAACACGTCGAAGAAGCTGTTGGCTAGCAGCGGATTGCCCAAATCTTCGGCGATGGCGCCGGTCGAAGGACGCAGCGGGATCATTCCCAGACCGCCGCCGGCGATGAGGCTCGCTGCGCCGCTGGACAGGTGCATGGAGAGGATCTCCGTGTCGATCACGTCCAGGTGACCGTCCACCGGTCGCAAGCCGGGATACTGCGCGGAGTCATCGTGCGGGCCGCGCTTACCGATGGTCACCGGTCCGCCGAGCACGAGGTTCACGTCGGCAATGCAGTCGTCGTTGAAGTCGATGCCCGCCACCGCCCCGGAAGGCATGGTGTCCTGGCCGCTTCCACCCGGCGGGCACAAGTTCGGAAGGTGGATCCAGTGCGGACCCGGCCCGCATTCCTCACAAGGCCGCGCTACGCACAGGTCATCAATGCCGTCGCCATCCTCGTCTCCTGAGCAGACCGAGCCCGGCCCCTGCGGAACACCATGGGCCTCGCGGCAGCGCCCCGGATCGCCCACGATGCACCTCCCGTTGGGCAGGCAGCAGGCTTCCTCGGGAACACAGTCCACCAACTCGCAGTTCGTACCGTCGCCCTGGAAGAGTCCACCGAAGAACTCGCACTCGGTCCGGGTCATCATCTGGCATGAGCCCGCGGGAATGATCCCCCCAGCCGTCTGGGGCGAGCGCCCCGTTGCCGTCCCGGCGGAATCGTCGATCTCCGCGTGGGCGGCGGCGCCATCCAACGGGCAGTCCTGCGGTCCGCACTTCGGCTCGCCGCAGCAGGTGTCCACAAGGCAGACCAAGCCGGACGGGCAATCGATGGTCCCATTGACGCACGTGGGAGCACTGCAGGAGAAATCCGGTGAACATTCGGGCGTCCCCTCAGCCGACTTGGCGCAGAAGCAACCTAGCTCGAAGTTGCACGAGGGGAAGCCGGGGGAAGGTGTACACGTCCCTGGCGCTTCACACGGGCCCCTCGCACAGCAGGCGCCGAAGGGCTCGCAGATCTTGCGCGCCAATCCAGCGCAGTTGTCGTTCCACGCGACCTCGCAACAGAAGGGACTCACCTCGCACACCCGCGAGCAGCAGAGCTCGTCGTTGCAGTAAGGCGTATCGTGCGGCTGGGCACAGGGGCCTGTAGCATCACTGCCGCACCCTACGAAAGGATCGTGGCTGGCAGTCACCAGGTTCGCCACCGGCTCCGACGCGTCCGGGAACGGCGTCTTGAACAGGGGAATGCAGCCGACGGGGTGAAAATAATTGTTGCCCGGCGGCACGCACGTGATCTTCGACTGCACGCGCAACGGCGAGCGGTTATACACGAAGTTGCCCGCCGAAATCTCGATTTCAAAGAACACATCAAAGAAACTGTCTGCGTTGCTGGGATCACCCTGCTCGGAGATCGCCCCGAGGGTCGGACGAATAGGATCACCGATGCTGTGTCCCTGCCCCGCGCGGAGGATCACTCCCCCGCCGGCCAGCTGCATCGATAGCATTTCCGTGTCGAGCACTTCGAGATGGCCGTCATCAGGCGCAAGCCCTGGGTATTGAACGGAGTCATCCAGAGGACCGGATCGCCGAATCAGCGCTGGCCCGTGTAGGATCAGGTTCGTATCCATCTGGCAGTCAAAATCGGTGTCCAGTCCGACGAGCGCGCCGGTCGCCAGGTTGTCCAAACCGGCCGCGCACTCATCGATCCAGTGGTCCCCTGGGCCGCAGTCCTCGCAGGGCTCGTCCTGCTGGCAGGCATCGTCGACGTTGTCGTTATCGCTGTCGCCCTCGCACAAGGTCCCCTGGCCCAGCGGCAGCCCGTCGAACTGCTCCACGCATGAACTCGGATCCGTATCGACGCAGCGCGCCCCTCCCTCCACGCAGCACGCCTCGGTCGGAGGCCCGCAGATACCCGGCTCCGTGCAGCTCGTCCCAAAACCCTTGAAAATGCCTGGTGGCAGACACTGTGAAGGCGGCGCGTGGAAACAACCCACCGGGGCGCAGCAAGCACCTGGCGTGTCGCAGTTGAACTGACCGCACACCGAGCCCGTCGGACCTGGTATCCCGCCGTTAGCGAGGCAAAGCGATGCCGACGGAGCGTTGGTGCACGCACCAGGGAAGCAGCAGGCCACGGTCGGTGTGGCGCCCGCCGTACTATCGGATTGCACTTGTGGCTCGGCAGACGCCGGTTTGACCGCCCCGCGCTCGGGGCGCAGCGCCGGCGCAAGAACGCCTGCCAGCAAACCGATGGCCGCGAGCACCGCCGCGGATTCCAGCAGTGTGTACCCTTTCGAACGTGCCCCCGCCGACTCCCCATTCGACAGTTGATGCGCGATCATCTCATCCATCCTCCGACAAGTGCGCGCAGGTCATCCCCGCGCGCGTGCCCCGTTACGGTCCTGGAACAAACCCTCGAATTGACTTACCCCCCAATGGTCGCGTTTCGACCCCGTACCCGAACGCGAGCAGGGTTCCTATGATACCCCCTCGCAAACCCGCGTACAAGGGAAAACCCAAGGAAAACGGCGGGCCGACGGAGCGGGCTTCCGCCGCGTGCCCCGATTACCGGTCCGCCGCTTGGTAGAGGGTTAATACGTAGGAATCGCCCTACTTGGGGCTCAGAACAGCAGAGCGATCAAGACCAGGCTGCCCGCGGCCAACGCCAGGGTCGAAAGAAGCCCCGCCAGCAGGGCCTGTCCCCCCACCGAGACAAGCTGCCGCAGGTTCACTTCCAGCCCGATCGCGGCCATGTCCATGGTCAGCAGCAGGTTGGCGATCAAGGTGCAGGCGTCGTCAAGGCGTACCGTAATCGGCTCCCCCACCCCTCCCGCGAATGGACTGACCGGCCGGAACGAGAGCGCGGGAAGCAACCCGAAGGTATTCGCCAGGCTGAGGAGCACGAAGCCCCAGACGAACCAGGGCAAAAGCCGGGCGTAGTGCACGACCAGCGACGATCCCCCGCCTGGGTCGGCAGCATGCCGCCGGGAGTGGATCAGCGCCAGGCAGAACACCATCGGCGCCAAGCAAGCCACCCGCACCAACTTGACCAGCGTGGCTAGCGATCCCGCATCGGCGCTGAAGGCAAAGCCGGCCGCCACCACCTGCGGGACGGCATGGATGGAAGTGCCCGCCCATACGCCGAACCCCTCAGAACCAAGCGACACGGCCCGCCCCAACGCCGGCCACGCAAGCATGGCCAAGAGCCCAAACAGGTTCACCGTCCCGATGGACAGCACGATGTCGTCGTCCTCGGCGTCGATGAGCGGAGCCGTGGCCACGATGGCGCTGTTTCCGCAGATGGCCGTCCCGGCCCCGATCAGCAGCGAGGTCTTGTGGCTCAGGCGGCATAGGCGACCGAGGTAGTATCCGCCGATCAAACCAATGGCGATGCAGATGACCACGATCCCCAGGGCCTTGGCTCCCACCGTGGCCAGGATCGCGAGGTTAAGCCCGCCTCCGGTCAGAACGATAGCGATGGGAATGAAGGTCCTGATGGCGCTCTTGCAACCCGGCTTGAGAGACTCCGGCAAGGCCACCGTATTACGAACGAGAAGCCCGAGCAGTACGGCCACGATCGCGGCGCTGATCGGGTGCCTCGCTACGCCGCTGTCGCCGACCACGGTGAAGGGAGCAATGGGCAACTCATGCAGGAGATACGCAACGATCGCGACGCTGATGGCCAAAGCGTACCCGGGAACCAGCTTAACCCATGGCCGGGTAGGCGCGACCGCCGTCGGCTCGACCACGTGCGTGATCGTGCCCTCCATACATCCGAGGGAAAGCAGGGCCTCAGCACTCAGGCTCCGCGCAAACGCCGATGCCGTCCCCGTCGGGTCGTCCTGCAGGGTAAGCGCTGAAGTGTACTGTCCCACGCCCACTCCTTGGGCCTACACCACTCCCGCCAGGGTGATGCTTCTGCAGAGACGTTTGGACGACAACCCCGGCGAGCCCAGCCTCGCCCCTTCGTCGCTCCGTCGCTGCGTCGTTCACTCTAAATCCCGCTGCCGTGCGCGTGCTCGATGATCTCCGGGATGTACTCGCCCACCGTGCGATCCGTCAGCGAGAACGTCTTCATCTTGAGCAGCGGCGGTGAGTAGACGTGCAGGGTAATCAAGTCCTGGCCCTCGGCCTGCAGGTTCGACACCTGATGGATGTCCGCGTCCTGCGAAGCGCAGACCAATCCCTCGTGCTGATCGCGGGAGCTGACCGCCTTCACCAGCGTGCAGGGAGTCATCTCGAACTTGGTCTCCGTGGCGATGCCCCGCAAGACTTTCAACCCGCACGTCGATTGGGCATGATTATGAATCGGGCTGCGCTGCCCACTGCGCCAGCAGAGTACCAGGAGATGGTACCACTCCCCCCCGCGCACCAGATTACGCCGGTAGTTCTTCTCGTTGAACTGCACGTACTCGGCCACGTCCTCGACCTGGATATCAAGTTGCCGCAGGAGGCGCTCAAGCACGTTGAGTGGCGCCCGTTCGGTCAGTCCGTCGAGGTACTCGATCAACTCAGAGAGCTTGCTGGAAACGGCTAGTTCCTGCATGGGAGGTCCTTCTTGTCGTGAGATCGCCCGGCCCGACCGCCGTGCTATGCTACGCGCGCGGCATGCGACCGCAAGCCCCGGCGGCCTGCCCCAGCGCGTTATTCGGTAATCCTTCGTCATGTTCTGTAGGATCCCGATTCAGAGCGCCCGTGGGCGCCAGAAAACCGGCGTTGACGGCCCTTGCAAAACCCGCCGTTTATGCCTAGTCTGGCGGCATCTTGTCCCCGGAGCCGCGTTATGGCACCGCATCTCGGCAGGCAAGGAGATCGAAAGATGATCCGACTCTACCCTCGGCGATCCTACGGTTACCCTGCGCACGGGATTGCCTTCACGCTGATCGAGTTGCTCGTCGTGATGGCGATTATCTCTCTGCTCATCGCCATCCTCTTGCCCTCGATCGAACGTGCCCGCATGGCCGCAAAGGAAAGCGGCTGCCTCTCCAACGTCAAGAACATCGGCACGGCCGGTCGGATATACGCGATCGAAGACCCCCAAGAGTGGGGCATCCCGGCACACCCGTTGCTCTACAGCCAAGGTGACCGTCGCAACCCGATCTACATCGGCGCCTACGAGTGGGGAGGAAAGAGTGGGATCGGATGGTCGCATTACTTGGGTGCGCCCGACCCCGTCAACAGCCGATATGGGACGAAAGCCGGCTTCGGACCCGCCACGCGCCCCCTCAATCAGATGCTCTACAAGGCGGGCTTTGCGGATCACGCCACTCCCACGTTCAACCGCGTCGGAGCCTTGCAGGACACGACTCTTGACCTCGCCCTGCTGCGATGCCCGGGCGACGATGGACCACCCCGCGGCGCCCACTGCCCGGATTGGGTTCTGCATACGGAGCGGACGTCGTATGACCAGTTCGGAACCAGTTATGCGGCCAACCTCTTCATGATCGGAGGACCCGTCGGCGACACCCCGATGTGGAGCAACTCCCCCTATTTACGACCGCTTTCCCGAGTCCCCAACCCCACACGAACGCTTCTCTATGAGGAGAACATTGGGCGGTGGGCCTGGGCCACGCGCCGCGAGGCATGTCCCACGGACAGTATCTTTCCGGGCGTAGATCCAGGTCCGACGAAAACGGTGCGCGGCTGGCACGGGAGAGACTGGACATACAACCGCTGCTTCGTCGACTCCCATGCCGAGCGCCAGAAGGTCTATATCGAGGGCACCGAAGACGAAGACGGCTATGCTGCGCACTATCGAATGGAAGATCTGGTGAAATACCCCGTCACCCGCCCCAGCCCACAAAGCAATTCGAGCTGGTGCTCGTTCGGGTGATATCGCTGCGTGACCGTCCGGGGGACGGGTTGGCAAAAGGACACGCTACCAGCGCCGCTGATCGAAACCGGGTTGTTCCACGATCGCCCAGGCAGGCCGTCGTACGAAGACTGCGTGCAAAGCATGTCAACCTGGAGAAACCCAGGATAAGACTCCAGGATCCAGGGTTCCGCGGTCGCTGAATTGCCCGGTCTTGAGCGTCACTCTATGATTCTCGCACCTCCAACGCGCACGGCGCCGTGGAATTGCGGTCACTGATAAAGCCTGGCACTTGCGGGAGTTGAAACGTGGTCCTTGCAGCAACGATGGATCGACCGGCCCTGCTCGGCGGCTCGCGGGCCGTAACCCTCGACGGCACCAGCGCCAACCGCTGGCCCATCGTCACCGATGAGGATGTGGCGGCCGTTACCGAGGTCCTCCGCTCCGGGGAACTCTCCCTTCACAAAATCACAGGGGCGCTGGAGAATGACTACCGCGCCCTGCTGGGCGTCAAGCACGTGCTGGCCTGCTGCAACGGCACGTCGGCGATCTTCGCCGCCCTGCACGCCCTGGGACTTAAGCCCGGCGACGAAGTGCTCGCCCCCTCCGCGACGTATTGGGCTTCGGTGATGCCGATTCTCTGGTGCGGGGCGGTTCCTGTGTTCTGCGAATCGGAGCCCGAGCAGCTCGGTCTGGATCCCGCAGACGCCGAGGGCAAGATCACCCCGCGCACCAAGGCCATGGTGGTCGTTCACCTTTGGGGCATGCCCTCCAGGATGGACTCGTTGCTGGGCCTCGCTCAAAAGCACAAGCTGAAGGTCTTCGAAGACGCCTCCCACGCCCACGGGGCCAAGTGGCGCGGCAAACCCGTCGGCACCCTGGGCGACGCGGCCGTTTTCAGCCTGCAGACCAACAAGCTCGCCCCGGCCGGCGAGGGCGGCATCCTCGTCACCAACAGCGACGCCATTCACGAGCACGCCCTCTGCCTGGGACACTTCGAGCGGATTCTGAATCTGCCCACCCCCGCGCGGCGCTTCGCCGGCACGGGCTTCGGCATGAAGCACCGCATGGCCCCCCTGTCAGCAGCCGTGGCCCGCACGCAACTCAAACACATGTCTGAGCGCAACGCCCGACGCAACGCCAACATCGAGTATCTGTCGAAGCGATTGGAGAAGCTCGGTCTGCGAACCTTCCTCGCCCCGCCCGATATCGAGCGGGTCTATTTCCTGTTCATCATTCAGAATGACGAAGCGGCCACAAGACTACCTACCGACGCCCTGGTGAAGGCCCTCCAAGCCGAGGGCTGCGACGTTGTCCGGCCCAAGTACCCCCTGCTTCACCAGCAACCGGTCTTCACCGAGGGCGTCTTCGTAGACATCGCCCGACTGCACGATGTGCCTCGCGCTTCGCTACCCACCTATCGCAAAGAGGACCTGCCGCGCACGACGGCCGCCAATGCCCAACTGATCCAGCTCCCCGCGTTCCCCTCCGCCGACCGGGCCTTACTCGACCAATACGCCACCGCTTTCGAAAAAGTCCTCGGCGCCGCGCCTGCTATCACGGAGGCGTGGAGAAACGGTACTCACCGGGCGTAGGTACGTGCCCGCGACCCCAAAGGCGTTTCACTCGGAGGAGAGACACCGTGAAACGACTATGGTTTGCCATGTGTCGGAACAGCCGCGCCATATACGATCTTTGTGCCGTGGTTCATGAAGCACGGATTGGACGTGCGTCTCTTGTATCGGCAAGCAACGGGTAGCGCGACCGCCGCGTTCGCGTGGGTGGATGTCTTGATCTCCGCGATCGTCTTGGTGCAGCTTGCCAGTGAAGACTCGGAAACGGAGAGCACAGGTTCTGGCTCGTTGTGGCGGCGGCCTGCATCGTCGGCGCTGAGCTTGCCTCTCTACCTATATCTCGCCGACCAAGCGAGAGGGAGAGTTGACCCATTCCCGTGGTCAGCGCGCAGGCGGCAGTCGCACAGGAGGGGTCACCTCGCAGGATCCTCCTGGCGATAATAGCGACGCGGAGTTGTCCCGAAGGCGCGCCGAAATGCAACAATGAACGCGCTGGTGCTGGCGTACCCCACGTCGAGCCCCGCGACCGTGACGCTCTTCCCAGCCGCCAATGGCTCGAGACTCTTGAGCATGCGAACGTGCTGACGCCAATGGCGGAACGAAAGCTTTGTTTGCGAAAGAAAAAGTCGTTCAATCGTCCGCTTGCTAAGCCCGGTGCTTCGAGCAAAGTCATTTAGGGCCACGGACTCGGCCGGGTGCGAAACGAGAGCTTCTGCGATGCGTCGCAATCGGGGATCGGTGGGCCAAGGAACGTGCAGCGGCATGACGGTCAACTCCCGGAGCTGATCGAGCAGGAAGTCCAGCAGCCGGCGACCTCGCAGCGACCGCCGAGTCAACGGGCCGCGCCCAACGATGTGCAGGATCAACTCGCGAAGCAGAGGAGCGACGGCGAGCACCGAACAGGATCGAGGCAGCGTTTTCACCAGGCCCGCCTTGAGATACAGCGTTCGCATCTCGACCGATCCATACATCCGCAATCGGTGCTTGGTCTTGGCGGGGACCCAAACGGCGCGACTTGGAGGAACCACCCACGTTCCCTGGGCGGTGGTGACGGTCATGACGCCGCTGCTGGCGTAGATCAATTGGTCTCGGTGGTGGTCGTGCTCTTCAATGTGATGCCGATGGGCAAGATCGAACGCAAACGGCACCACATCGAATCTTGCGTCCCAGTAGGCCTCCTCGAGAGCGTTGCGCTTTCTCGACATTCTTTGACATTATAGCGATAGAGCGCGAGGCCCGGAAATGTTCGAATGGACACGGCGAGCTATAGGAGAAAGGGCATGAACGCTCGAATCGTCGCTTGGGCTGTTTTTTCCATCGCCTGTTGGGCGGTTGCGCCAGCGGCCTCCTCGAGGGACGGCGCGGCCAAGGAAAAGGAGATTGGGAACGTGGGACACTTCGTGATCGTTTGCTATCGACCGAAAGCGGGCAAAGAGGCCGCCCTGCTCGAACTCATTCGTGAGCACGTGCCCATCCTGCGCACACAGGGCTTGGTAACCGATCGACCGGCTTACGTCATGCGCGCCAAGGACGGGGCCTTTGTGGAGGTCTTCGAGTGGAAGTCCGTGAAGGCCACGGACGAAGCCCACGCCAATCACGCGGTCCAGACTCTATGGAAGAGATTCAGCGAGGTATGCGATTACGACGCGGTCGGCAATCTCCCGGAGGCCAAGCAGCTCTTCTCAGGCTTCGAGGCCATCGATCTCCGTTGAGCAAGCGGCGTTGCGTCGAGCCGGCAAGATCGGAGCGAGTTCATGCCTCGCGTCAAGAATCAGCGCTGGCCATCCTACCTCGTTTCGGGATCGACTCGTCGCGGAAGCTGCTTAGCCGACGTCGACTTGATGATCGTGTATCCGCCGCGCTCCGCGAATCGTACGCTGGAGTCACGAATGGCGGCGTCGAGCAACGTCTTGATCTCCGGGCGGTCCAGATCGCCTGCGCCCGCGAGGACAACGTATCGCCCTCGGCTTCCGCTGCCTTTCAGCATCTTTCCCGGATCAGGCAGCCTGGTCCCTTGCAAGAAGTACAGGTTCACCCAGCGCGGATACACAGCCAAAGACACCACCGCATCGGACGTTCGTTCCGTGGGGCCAAAGCCGATGGCCAGGGCGTTGTAGTTGTCGTAGACCAACTCTACGGCGCCCGGGAAACGCTTACGGAGCTTCGAGCGGGCGGTCCGCACGAGCTTCCTGATCGCCGGATCGTACTTGGCAATGAAGCCCGCCACTTGCTTGGCCGGAGTCTCGCGTGAAGTCGCTTTCATCGTTGTCGCTCGTTCCACCTTCACTGTAAGGAGTCTATCCTCGTTCGTCGCCTGTTGAGCGTCGTGGCGCCTTGCGCGCCCGATGCTCATTTTTTCCGTTTGGGTCCGTGATGAGACGTCGAGGCACCACGGAACCGGTCAGCTCCCTCTGCGCGTCCTTGCCCACCCAACGCGCCGCGGCTTGGGGCGAGTTTGGCAGACGCTGTGCTACTGCCACGGCGACCGCGTTGAGGTGGCGGCTGCGTCGCCCGACCGCCCGAAGGGCCCAGCTCACCCATGCGGGCGTAGTCGGCAGCCCAGGTGGCCGTAAAGTCACCGCTCCCTTTGTGCTCGGCATCAGCCGCCCTTCTTGCAGCACGGCGGCACGTTCTCGGGCTGGCTGCCGCTCGCGCCTTGGTTGTGGAGCGGACAACGATCCTTGCAGACAAGCTTGCCCGTAAGCGGGCAGATGATCTTGCCCGGGCAGTCCGCGCGTTCAGAAGTCGCCGCCGCCCAGCCAAGGCCTCCCAAGGCCAGCACGCCCACCACAGCCACCAATCGACGCAACCAGATTCGTCGTGTCATCGTTTGATTCCTTTTTTGGAGCGCAGGTCGGTTAGCACCGGGCACTCCCCGCTGGAGGCCCGGCATGGATCCATGGCCCGCCCCAGAGCCGCACGGACCCGCTTGAGTTCCTTCATTTTCCTCTCGACTTCGCCCAGCCGTTGGGCCAGCAGGCGTTGTACTTCGGCCCGGCAAGTCTTCCTGTCACCGTCATCAATCCGCAGGAGCACGCGGATATCGTCGAGCGTGAACCCCACGGCCTGAGCCGAACGGACGAACTCCAGGCGCTCGACGGCTCGTTCGTCGTATAGACGGTACCCCGACCGGCTCCGCAGCGTGGGAGTCACAACCCGTTCACGCTCGTAATAGCGCAGCGTCGTGGCCGCCACGCCGACGAGGCGTGCGACCTGCCCGATCGTCCGTAACCCGTTCTGGGCCGTTGCCATGGTCGCCTGCCCAAAGTCTACACCTTACACCTCACTCTAAGGTCAAGAGCCGGTCCCCAAAAAAATCGCCGCTGCGGAAAACGTGGAATCACAAGAGGCGACGCTGTAGTATCACCAGCCATGACAACGAGGGTTGACGAGATCGTCGAGGAGATTCGCCGGATTCGCGAAGCCCATGCCGCTACCTTCGACAACGACGTTAATCGCATCGTTGAGGATTTACAGCGACAGGAGCGCGCCTCGGGTCGTGAGATCGTCGTCCGCGCTCCTCGTAGGCCTGGAAGGACCAAGTGACCGCCGGTTGCAGGAAGTTAAGATGGCCGCACGCCTGCGTCTTTCTCGACGCAAGCTGAGGTAGCTGAGCATCTCGCCGCAGTGATTTCCTGTATCTTGAGCCTCCGCCGGTCCATGCTTTCCCACTGGCCCGCATCGGGGGAATACGCGAAAACGGACAATCGAGGCAGATCTTGGGCATTCGTGACGACGCATACTCGGTACGAATCACGATGCTTCTGCATTGCGGCGTACTCATTCGGCGTAAGATCAACGACTATCTCGGAACCTGACAATCCCTTCACCTCCAGCCTCAGTTCTCGCTTGCCGGACAGGGCGATCGAATCCCAGCCGACATTGTCCTGCTCGACCGAATCAACGGTGTAGCCGAGTCCGGTAAAATACGCGCTAGTTGTGTCGGGGCCCGGCGACTTGGTCATCACCGCTCCACGGCCATTCTCAGCTTGCTGAGGGCGTGGTCCCACTGCTGCGCGATCACGTCCAGGAAGCGCCGGGCCTCCTCCAGCCGCGTGGGCTCGAACTCCCACAGGCGCTCGCGCCCCACCTTCACGTCGCGGACGAACCCCGCCTCTGCCAGCACCCGCAGATGTTTCGTGACCGCCTGCCGAGTGATCCGCGTCCCGCTGGTCAGCCGCGTGATGGACAGCGCCCCGCCGGCGCAAAGGATCGCGATGAGCCGCAGACGCGTCTCGTCGCCCAGGGCCGCAAAGATCGCCGCGGAACCTCGCGGCGCAGGCCGTTTGCCGGGCCTTCTGGAGAGCGTGTTACGCCTTCGCGACATGCTTTTCGATGTTCTGTACCTGCGCGTCCCACCCGCCGCTGTTCATGCGGAACGCCTCCAGGCGGCGCTCGGCGGGCAGGCTGTCAAAGCCCGACTCCACCACGGTCAGCAGCGTGCCGTCCTCGACTTCCTTGAGCGTGAACACCACCAGGGTGCTGGGCTCCCTGGAATAGTCCACGTTGGGCTCCACGGCCGCGGGGTGCCAGCGCCAGGACAGCAGGCGCTGCGGCTCCACGCGCTCCACGAGCACGTCGAAGACCAGGTGCTCGTACCCGGGATAGGTGATCTGCCCCTGGGTGCGCTGCCCGGGCGCGAAGACCTTGCCCTTCAGGGCCACCCCAAACCAGCCGCCGAATTCTTCAGCGTTGGACAGGGCCCGCCAGACCCTCGAAACCGGCGCTTTGAGCAGGATCTGCCTTTCAATACGATCGGTGGATGCGTTCATAATATGCTACCTCCTGGTTGCATGTTAATCCGCGGAACTCTAAAATGCAACCATTAAATTGCATATTTTTTGAAAAGCCTCCTCCGTCCCGCGAGGAGGATTGGCCCGCCTGCTGCGCCGTCAAGTCATAGACTGTGGCCCCGAGTCGGGAGGGCGAGGCTCCTGCCGAGCCGCCTGGAAGAGCCTCGGCTCGCCGGGAGGTTCGGCACCTACAAAGAGGCTGCCTAGGCCCCGGCCGATCGTGTGGCCAGCAGCTCCGCCAGCCGGTCGTAGCTCGCCCCTACGCCCTTCTCCATCTCGGATTTGAGCACCATGTCGCGAGCTTCTTTCGATTCATAGAGGATGGTCAGGGTCAGCGTGGTCTGGCCGTCCCGCTCGACCAAGGCGTTGGTCACCACCGCCTCGCCGGGGTACCACGCCTGATCGAACTTTTCGGTGACCACCAGCCGCGAAGGCGCGGTGATCTCGCGGAACACCCCGCCCATACCCATGTCCATCCCCTCGGCGTTACGCCACACATAGCGATACATGCCGCCGACCTTCAGATCGATCTCGCACACGGGCATCGTCCAACCGGGCGGTCCCAGCAACCAGCGCCTCAGCAACTCCGGCCTGGTCAGAGCCTCCCACACCAGGCGGCGCGGAGCGTCAAAAACCCGCGTGATCGCAATCTCCCGCTCGGTGGGCGTGGATAGCTTCAATGTGGTGGCGCTTTTCATTCAGATTCTCCTTTCGGCTTCGTCTGTTTGCGTTGCTTCTCCTGAGCCTTCAGCTCCTCCAGCACAGCGTCGAGCCGCTGGAAGGCCACTTCCCAAAAACGGCGATAGCCTTCCGTCCACTCCGCGACCTGCCGCAGGGGCGAGGCATCGAGCCGGCACATGTGTGACCGGCCCTCGATTCGCCGCCGCACCAGCCGGGCCCGCTCCAGCACCCGCACATGCTTGGAGGCGGCCGGAAAGGTCATCTTCAGCGGTGCAGACAGCTCGCTGAGGTTCTGCTCCCGGTCGGTGAGCCGCCGCAGGATCGCCCGCCGCGCCGGGTGGGCCAGGGCATGAAAAACGCGATCCAGCTGCCCGGATCGATCTAGAACCATATGGTTTAATATAACCGCGCCCCGAGAAATGTCAACCGGTTGGTTTAGTATTTCTTACGGGAAGCCCGACCCCTGGCCCGGTTGCTGATCCCTCTTACGGGTTGCAGGTGTTGGGATAGGCCGAGAGGTCCGTGTTGCCGAAGACCGTGAGGGTGTAATCTCCGCACGCGCCGCTGTACCAGCGGACCTCGATGATGAGGTCGAGCGTGTCGCTCTCGCCCCAGTCATCCTCCCAGCGCGGGTAGACAAGGTCATAGGGCGCAGTCGTGGTCGATGATGCTACGATCGACGTCCCGCAGGCCGCGCAGCGCAAGAAGAGGTCGTAGTCGGTGCCGGGAGCAGAGAGGAGCTGCACCGTGGCGCTCAGATAAACGGCGTCGTTGTTGTCCTCCGTGAGCCTCACGCGATACCAGGCCTCCCCGGCGCCGCCCACTTGCAGCTGGCCCGCGCCCGTATCGCCGCTGAGGAATCCGAGGAAGGCTGGATCGCACGCGGGGTTGTCATTGAGCAGAGTTTCGCAGCCGTTGCCCGCATTGCCATCGCAGTCGCCGTATGCCGGCGGACAGCCGCAGGTCTGAAACTGCGAGCAATGGAGCCCTTGGTCGCAGGCGGCGCCGACAGGACAGTTGTCCACGTCGCCGCAGTCCACGAGCTGATCGTCGTCGTTGTCGAGGCCGTCGTCGCAGACCTCGCTCGTCCACGGCGGCAGGGGACCGGTTACGCTCTGAGAGAAGATATCAAAGTCGGCCAGGTCGGCGTCACAATCCCCGTCCAGATCACCCATCGGCCTCCCCGCCGCGTCCACCAATGTTGCCGCAGGAGTATTCGGGCAGTCGTCGAACTCGTCCGCTACGCCGTCCCCATCAAAATCGGGCCCCAGCGCCCGCGCCATGAGCGGCCAGAAGGCCAATGCGGCAGCGGCAGTCGTGGCCAAAGGCAGCAGAACTCGTCTCTTTTGCTTCATCGATTCTTCCTTCCCCGGACAAATGGGCGTCAAGCTTGGTCCATTTTAGCGAAGGAAGGAGGTCGGTGGCGAACGCAGAACCCGGTTAGCGGACTTGTGCCTGCGATGGTAGACTTTCGCCCACGTGATTTCGCTGCGAGTGGGGCCTTGGCGCCGGCCCCCAAAGGGCAGCGGCACACGACCATCCCATGAACCTCTCGCCTTCATCGCCCGGGGAAGTGGACTGCCTGGTCCTGGGCGGCGGTATCACCGGAGCGGGCATCGCCCGCGACTTGGGGATGCGCGGACTGCGCACCGCGCTCGTCGATTCCCACGACTTCGCCTCGGGCACCAGCCACCTGACCTCCAAGCTCATCCACGGAGGTCTGCGCTATCTCGATCAGGGCAAGATCCGCCTCGCCGCAGAAGGAGTCATGGAGCGCGACCGCCTGCTCAATCGCATGGCCCCCAATCTCGTCCGCCCCTTGAAGTTCATCATCCCCTACGAAGGCCGGCATTTTCCCAAATGGCTGTTTACCGTCGTGGGCATTCAGAGCTACGGCTTCGTGGAGCTGTGCCGCAGCGGGCGCGGTTCCAAGCCGCTCCTCGCCCCGCAACTTCGCCGCGATTATCCCGGCCTGCTCGAGCACCCCTTCGGCGTGTCCTACTGGGACGCGCGGACCAATGACGCCCGCCTGGTCCTGGCCACCCTGCGCACGGCCCACGCCCACGGCGCCGCCTTGTTCAACTACACCACCATCGAAGACGCCCGCTTCGAAGACGACGTTTGGCGCATCGTGCTGCGCCACGAAGGGTGCCCCATTCATCGCCATGCGATGGGTGGGGTCTCGATGATCGAAGCACAACCACGCGCGGAAGCCGGCGGGCTCACGAGTTCGATCATCGCCAGCCCACCCTTTGCTTCGCAAAGGATAGGCCACCCGCGGGAGGGCTTTGGCGCAGACGGGCGCTGGACGCTGCGCGCCCGGGTGGTGGTCAATGCCACCGGGCCATGGGCGCCGGACACGTGCCGCCTCCTAGGTGTCGAGCCGGTGGCACTACTCTGGATCAAGGGCAGCCATCTCCTGCTCCGCCGCCCAAGCACCTTCGGCGACGACGCCATCATCATCCGCAGCATTCGCGACCATCGACCCCTGTGGGTCATCCCCTGGGAGACGCGGCTCATCGTGGGCAGCACCGAGCGCCGCTACCACGGCGACCTGCGCGAGGTGCGCGCCGACCGCGACGAAATCGACGATCTCTGGTCCAGCGTCCTGCACTACTTCCCCCGCCACGGATTCACCCGCGAGGACATCTGCGGCGCCTACGCGGGCGTGCGGCCCATCGTCGAACAGGCCGGCGAGTCGGAAAACCGGCTGTCCCGCAAGTTCGAGATCATCACCGACGCCCCCCGCCGCCTCATCACCGTCAACGGCGGCAAGCTCACCACCTTCCGGCGCATGGCCGAGCAGACCGTGGACGCGGTCGAGCGACTGCTGACCCGGCCCGAGGCCGACGCCGCCATGCGCCGTCGCCTGCGCAGCGAACGTCTCTGGCCGGGATTGTCCAGCTCAGACGCGTCGCAGCTCGCCGGCGCCCTGCGGGCCGAACTCAACGGCGCGCCGGCCACCGACGACGTGCTCGATCATCTTGTCCGTCTCTACGGCACCGACGCCCGCGAAATCCTCGCCTGCCCCGAGAGACAGTGGCATCAGCCCCTGTTTGATCAGCTTCCCTATACCCTCGCGGAACTGGCCTACCTCTGCCGCACCGAGCAAGTGCAGAGTCTGCTCGACCTCATCAAACGGCGCACGTCGATCTACTTCCTCGCGGACCGCGCGGGAGTCGATCAACTGAATTCGATCGTGCGGGCGGTCGCCCCGATTCTCGGCTGGGACGCGGCGCGCATTGAGCACGAGATCGAAGACGTTCAGCGCGAATTCGCCGCCGATTGCACGGCCCTGGGCCCCTCCGCCTCGTCCCCTCGGCTGGCGCCGCAGACCATCGGCGCCTAGTCCGATCTCTGGAATCGGTTCGTAACCCCCTCTCCCTTCAAGGGAGAGGGCTGGGGTGAGGGTCAAAAGCTCGAAGCGTTGATAGACCGCACACATGCCGCGTTGCGCAGCAATGGTAATGAAACCACCTCTAGTGCTAGTAGGACAGCCCCGTCGTTCGCAGATGCACATACGGCGATTGCCGGTCAAGCACATGCGCGGCCAGGACTTCAGCGGCGTAGATGTCGTGGTCCCCAACGGGCACCTTCTGCAGAACCCGGCAGCCCAGATGAGCGATGCACTCATCGATGAGCGGCCCGAAGGGCGTGGGCTCGGTGTGCAGGCCCGCGAAGGCGTCCTCATCGAGAGTAAACCCCTTGGCGAAGCGGCGGAACATGGGTGTGGGATCTTCGCCGATCACGTTGAGCACGAACTTCCCGGAGGCGTCGATCAGCGGGGCGGCCGGTCGCCCGCGCTTCACGCACACCGTGATGCACGGCGGGTCAAACGAGGCCTGCTGAATCCACGAAACCAGCAGGGCCGTGGACCGCCCCGCGTGAGTGACGGTCAGAATCGAGCAGCCGCTGGGGATGCGCCCCAGGGCCAGCCCGACCTCCTCGCGATCTTCCAGCAGTTTCCGCAATGGCGCACTCCACACTTCCCGCGGGCGATGCTAGTGGACGCCGTGGCCGCCGACAAGGTTTCCGAGCCGGGCTGTCCCCAGCCCGGCCCCAGCACGTCGGGGCTATAATTGAGCAGGTCGGCCAAGGTCGGTGCGGAGAGAGAGCATGCGGAAACTGAAATCCCATTGGATGCACACCACCGCCAGTCGCGCCGCTCTGGCGGCCACCACGGTCGCCGCGATCAGTGCTCACGGCTGCGCCACCATGGCCCACAAGGTCAAACCCAGCGGCCTGCACATGCGCAAGACGGAGAAGTGCGAAGGACTAAACAAAGTCTGCCCGTGGGTCGTCGCCGACATTGCGCTGCTCTTTGCCGGCGTGGTGCCGGGCGTCATCGCCCTCGTCGTGGACTTCGGCACCGGGGCATGGGACCACGAGTGCCTCCCGGAGTCCGTCCCTCCGCCGCCGCCCGACGAAGCGACCTCGCTCGCCATCCCCAAGTGGCTCGATTTCGGCGCCGATCGACTCGCCACACAATGACACAGCGAGTCTCTGGCCTCAGCTTTCGCCGCGAAGGCCCGAAGGGCCGCCATAAAGTAAGCCCAGGGCAACGCCCTGGGTTTTTCCGGCCCACGAACAGTCAAGTCCTGAAGGGGCGCGCTAGACGGCGACGATCGCAACGCATGCCGTCCAACCCTGACGTGCCGCATCACCGGCGTTATCCCGCTCTTTCAGAGCTGTGCGCTTCACGCTGCCAGCGAGCGAGGGCGATGCCGTGGGCTGTGGTGTTTTGGCCCCTTTTGGGGGGCCAAGCCGCATTTCCGCACGCCGCGCGGCAGAGATAGAATCGTCCTCGCGGCGCCCTGAGGCGCTGCCCAGGAGGACGCCCCATGTTCGGCAGAATGAAAGACGACTTGCAACGCGAGCTCGCGGGGATTCGTCAGGCCGGTCTGTACAAGGAAGAGCGGCAGATTCTCACGCCCCAGGGCGCTGACATCCGCGTAGAGTATCCGGCCGGAAGCCCGCCGCGCGAGGTCATCAACTTCTGCGCCAACAACTACCTGGGGCTCTCCTCGCACCCCAAGGTCATCGCCGCGGCTACGCAGGCACTCGACACCCACGGCTATGGCCTAAGCAGCGTGCGCTTCATCTGCGGCACGCAGGACGTCCACAGGCAGCTCGAGCGGAAGGTCAGCGAATTCCTCGGTACCGACGACACCATCCTCTACGCCGCCTGCTTCGATGCCAACGGCGGACTCTTCGAACCCCTGCTCGGCGCCGACGACGTCATCATCACCGATCAGCTCAACCACGCCTCGATCATCGACGGCATCCGCCTGTGCAAGGCCAAACGCCTCATCTACGCCCACAATGACATGGCCGACCTGAAGGCCAAGCTGGAGGAGGCCAAAGCGGCCCGCTATCGCATGATCGCCACCGACGGGGCTTTCTCCATGGACGGCACAGTGGCCCAGCTCGACAAGATCTGCGACCTTGCGGAGAAGTACGACGCCCTGGTCATGGTGGATGACTGCCATTGCACAGGCTTTATGGGAAAGACCGGTCGCGGCTCGGCCGAGCACTGCGGGGTGACGGGCCGCGTGGATGTCATCACCTCGACGCTGGGCAAGGCCCTGGGCGGAGCGTCGGGGGGATTTACCTCCGGGCGCAAGGAGATCATCGATCTCCTGCGGCAGCGCTCCCGCCCGTACCTGTTCAGCAACACGGTGGCCCCCGTGATCGTCAAGGCCTCCCTGGCGGTCATCGATCTGCTCAGCCAATCGACCGCCCTGCGCGACAAGCTGGAGGCCAATACGAAGCGCTTCCGCGCGGGAATGACCGGCGCCGGCTTCGACATCAAGCCCGGCAGCCACCCCATCGTGCCCATCATGCTCTACAACGCCAAGCTCAGTCAGGACTTCGCTCGCGACCTGTTTAGCGAAGGCATCTACGTGATCGGCTTCTACTATCCCGTGGTGGCCAAGGGCCTGGCCCGCATCCGCGTGCAGCTCTCCGCCGCCCACGAGTCGGCGCACATCGACCGTGCCATCGAGGCCTTCACCCGCATCGGGCGCAAATACGAAATCCTCGGCAAGTCCAAGGACGCAATCATCGCCCGCTACGGCGAATAGCCGGGAGGGCGAGGCCCACTCCGATCAGTACCGCGACCGTCAGGGAGCGGGCTTGGGTGCCCACACACTCGGGAGGGCGGGGGTGAGGAGCCACCAAGGCGGGAGCCCGAACGTCGAGCCGTTCCCCTCTCCCCCGGGAGAGGGCCGGGGTGAGGGCGTTCCCCGCTCGTGCGAGAATCCCCTCTCGCACGCCCCGCATGGGAATCCCTTCCCACGATGTCATTCGTCCCTTCGCCGGCCCGCTCGCGGCACGGCAATCCCACCGTGGTCGTGCCGAGAAGGGATTCTCGGCACAGCCCAAACAGGCCAGGATTTCGCTTGCCCCCGCCCTGACAGTCTGTTAATCTCCCAGTGTCACTTTTACCGCGCGGAGGAAGAAGCATGAACCGCTCAACCGCTCCCCTGTGCATCGCTGCCATAGTGGTTGTTGCCCATTCAAACTCCTGGGCTGGCGAGCCGGTGGGGGAATGTTGCATCTTCGGGGGCCCGTTCCCGACTTGCCTCGACGTCACGCAAGCCGAGTGCGCCACAATGCCGCCTCCCGCCGTGTGGCGGGCTGGCAGCAGTTGTTCGACCGGGCAGTGTGATTTTTGCATTGACCAGTTCGCTTGTGACGACGGAGATCCGTGCTCTGCCGACGCCTGCAACCTTGTGACTGGGTTCTGCATCCACTCTTCCGACAGCGATCTTGACGGTGTTCCGAACTGTGAGGACGCCTGTCCAAACAATCCGGCGCTTTCTCAGCGCCCACCCTGCGGCTGCCAGACCCCTCCGCCCGACCAGGACCATGATGGAACGTGCGACGGTCTGGACCGTTGCCCATCCGACGCGTCCAATCAATGCGTCGCCCAAGCGCCCGCGGTCTCAACCTGGGGCGCGATTGTCTTGGCTCGGGGTTCAAGTGGAATCGATTCAGCCGTTTTTGTGTAAGACTTCCGGCCATGGGATTCACGCCGCCATCATCTGATCCAGCCGGG
>SBAX01000198.1 GCA_005240095.1 Phycisphaera mikurensis | reverse complement strand
GATCGGTGGAACCCTTTCATGCAACGGATTCATCGACCCGCATGGGCCTTTTTTTGTTGCGCAAACGCGGCAACGAGGGAAAAACTGCTCAGTTTGAGTTAATCTAGGCCGATAGGTACTTATACCTAAGTGGTGGGCTTCTCCCCGCGAAAGCCACACCGGTCATGGCCGGGAGCCGAAGCGCGGTTGTCGACCCCCCGGCGCTAAGGAGTTTTTATGCGCACATTCGACGCCTCCGGCGAGGCGCGGGCGGACGGACTGTCGGCTAACGACGCCCCGATTCCCATCCTCGAACGACTGGCGGTGGCCTCCAACGTTCCCTCGCTTCCCAGCGTTCCGGTCGAAATCCTGCAGATGATGCGCGCCGACGACGTGCCCCTGGACGCGCTGGTCGCGGTCATTCAGAAGGATCCCGCCCTGGCGGCCAAGCTGCTGCGGACGGTCAACTCCGCCATGTTCGGGCGGCCACGCACGGTCACGTCCATCCGACAGGCGGTTGTGACGCTGGGTTTGCGGGCGGTGAAGGTCATGGTCCTCAGCTTCGCGCTGGTGGACGCCTTGCAGACCAAAGATCCCTCTGAGTTTGACTATGCGGGCTATTGGCGGCGGTCCATCACCACCGCGACGGCGGCGCAACTGTTGGCCCGGGCGAAGACTGCTTCGCTGGCGGATGAGGCCTTTGTGGCAGGTCTGCTGACGGACATCGGAATCATCACCGCCTGGCGCTGTGCCGTGGACCTCTATCGACCCGTGCTCAGCGCTTTTCTGTACGGCGGTCGGCCGATCCAGGACATCGAGAAGGAAGAGCTGGGAATCACGCACGCGGAAATCGGCGGCTCGCTCCTGCGGCAGTGGAACCTGCCGGCCTCACTTTGTGACGCCGTTGGCGCGCACCATGGTCAGGGCCTCGCGGACCTGCCGGAGTCGACAAAGGCCCTGGCCACGCTGGTCTATTGCGCGGCCCGCGTGGCGAGCGTCTTCTGCAACGACGTGCCCGCATCGGAGCTGGGGACCATTCGCGCGGAGTGCCTGACGTGCTTGGGCCTGACGGACAAGGCGCTGGATGAGGTTCTGACTCAACTGGATACGCAGGTGCGTGAAGTGGCCTCGCTGCTTTCGGTGCAATCGGCGGAGATTGTGGACTATCAGCGTCTCCAGGCGGAGGCGGCGATCCGGCTGACCGAACTGACCCTGCAGGGAGAAGTGGACCGCGCCACCAGCCTCCGCCGAGCGGAGCTTGCTCAGGAGGAGGTCGGTCGCCTTCAGGGGGAAAAACGGGCCATCCTGGAAGTGGCTTCCACCGACGGCCTGACCGGCATTGCCAACCGCGCCGCGTTCGATCAGCGCCTGCACGAGAAGTTGAACGGGGCGAAAGAAAGCGGGCACGCGGTGGGGTTGGTGCTCCTGGACGTCGACTACTTCAAGCGTTTCAACGACGCCCATGGACATCAGGCGGGGGATCAGGTGCTCCGCGAAGTGGCGGCATGCCTGCGCACCACGGTGGGTGGTCTGGGCTTTGTGGCCCGGTACGGCGGCGAGGAGTTCGCCGCCATCTTCGTGGGCGAGCCCGCCCAGCGGCTGGGGCACTGGGCGGAGCAGATTCGTCAGGCCATTGAACGCCACGGGGTCAGGCACGGAAACACCACGCTGCACGTGACCGCCAGCCTGGGCGCTGCCTGCGCCTGTCCGGCGAGCGTGGATCTGACTCCTGAAGAGCTTGTCGAACGCGCCGACCGGTTGCTGTATCGCGCCAAACACGCCGGGCGCAACCGAGTCATGACCGAATAGATCGGGGCGGCTTCCCAACGCGTCCAGCCCCGGGGAGAATCCCACCATGTCCAGCCGATGGATAGGGGCCGTATTCGTATTCCCTCTCGCCTTCGTCGTGTGGAGCGCGTCGTTGGTGGTTTCCGTGGCGGACCTCCGCGGGAAGCTCACGCAGGACGTCGGGCTGTTCAACGACCTCAACGACCTTGAGTCCGCAGTTGATGGTCTCGGAAAAGCGTTCTGCGCGGGGGAGCAACTGGTGTGCCTTGAGGAGTGGGAAGCCGCCCGCGACAACTATGCGACGCGCTCCGCGGCACTCGCCGCTCACCATCTTCCACCGGAGATGGTCGGTCACCTGGCTGCAGCCGATTGCCTCGTGGCCCAGATGGCGCTTACCGTGGAACGAATCGCCCGGGAACCTGCACCGAGCGATGGTACTGCGGCGCTGGCGGTCAGTTACTTCTCGACCATGCACAAAACGGCCGACGCGGTTGCGGCAGCGACGGCATTGCGGCAAAGGCACCACGGGATGATCTCCGGCCAACTGTCGCGCAAGTGGGCGCAGCTCTATATCCTGGTCGTCGCAGCCTGCGGGCTATCCTGCGCTCTCTGCGTCATTCTGCTGCTGCATGCCCGCGGACAGGCGGCGCGGCGGCAGGCCGAGCGCGTCGTTCGGGAAAGTGAGCGGCGCTTTCGCACTCTGGCCACGCACAGCCCGGTGGGGATTTTTCTGACGGATGCGGACGGTGAGTGCACGTATGTTAACGAGCGCTGGTGTGAGATGGCCGGCATAACCCCCGGGCAGGCTCTGCGTCGGGGGTGGTCGCAAGCGATACACCCTGACGATCGTGACCAAGTCGTCCATGAGTGGCTGGCGGCGGCCCGAGGCGGTCGGGACTTCGCCCGCGAGTGCCGCTTCCTGACCCCGGAGGGCAAGACGGTCTGGTTCAGCGCTGGCGCCGTGGCCATCAAGGACGATGCAGGAACGGTCACCGGTTTCGTGGGCACGACCACGGATATCACCGATCGAAAGCGCCTCGAAGACCTGGCGCGGGAGCACGAACGGAAGTTGGCCCAGACTTCACGTCTTCGCGTCATGGGAGAAATGGCTTCCGCCCTGGCCCACGAACTCAAGCAGCCCTTATGCGCCATCAGTGCTTATGTCGGCGCATGCCTGCGCACCTTGCGTTCCGCTGAAGATCAAGGCTCCGGCTTGACGAAGACTCTGCCAGTAGGGGATATCAGGGAACCGGAGTGCGCCTTGAGTGCCTACTCAGGCACATGCCTGCGTACGCTGCGGACCGTGGAGGGCGAAGGTCCCCGCTTGACGGAGACGCTCGCCAAGGTCGAGGAGCAGGCCCGGCGGGCTGGCGAGGTCATTGATCGCATCCGAGCGTTTGTGGGTAAGGGGCAGCTTTGCTGTGCGCCGCTGGACATGAACGACCTCGTTCGCAGAGCAGTGGCGACCGTGCGGAGCGGGTTGGGGCAGTCCAAAGTAGGTTTTGCTTTCGAGCTTGCCGAACCCCTGCCGGCGGTCCACGCGGATGCCCTGCAGGTTGAACACGTGCTGCTGAACCTGATTGCCAACAGTGTGGAGGCGATGAACGAGAATCGGCGGCAAGGTGACGTGGTGATCAAGATGGCGTCCTCCGACAGCGCCATCCTCGTTGCCGTCCGGGATTCGGGGCCCGGACTGCCGCCCCAGGCGGCGGAGCGTGTCTTTCACCCCTTCTTCACCACCAAGCCCGATGGGATGGGCATGGGGCTGTCCATCTGTCGATCGATTGTGGAAGCCCATCACGGGCGCGTTTGGGCGTCGAACAATGCCGACGGCGGCGCCACGTTCCAGTTCACGCTGCCTCTCGCCCAACCGGAACCAACGCATGACCGGTGAGCCCACCGTCTTCGTCGTCGATGACGACCCGTCGGTGCTCGATGCGGTGGCGCTCTTGCTTCAAACGGTGGGTTGGCGGGTGGAAACCTACGACTCGGCGCAGGCCTTCCTGGACGCCTATGACCCGAGGCGTCGCGGTTGTCTGATTCTCGACATTCGCCTGAAGGGACAGAGCGGCCTGGAGCTCCAGGAAGAACTGAACCGCCGCGACATCGGCTTGCCCGTCATCATCATCACGGCGCACGGGGGACATGCCCCTGGCCGTGCGGGCGATGAAGGCCGGGGCCCTCGACTGCCTCCCCAAGCCCTTCAATGAGCAGTACCTTCTGGATCGCGTGCACCGGGCGGTCGAGCTGGATGCCGAAACCTACCAGAGAAAAGTGCGTCAGAACGACATTGCGGCGCGGATCAGCAGCCTCAGCAAGCGGGAACGCGAAGTGTTCGACGGAATCGTCGCCGGCAAGACCACCCAGGAGATTGCCACGTCGCTGGAACTGAGCAAGAAGACCGTTGACTCTCACCGGGCAAGCCTGATGGTCAAGATGCGCGCCTCGTCCGTGGTGGAACTGGTCTGTTCGGCGATGGAGGCCAGATCCCCCGCACCTCAGCGTGTCTGAGCCCCCGTGCTGTTGGATAGAGACCCCCCTCGGCGAGAGTACGCCCTTGGGTCCCCTGGAAAGACCAGCACCCCCGAGTTACAATAGGCGCCGGCTTGGGCGAGGGCGAGGCATGCGATGATCGCGAAGATTCTGGCGGTTGTATCGCTGGTCGTCTTGCCGCTTAGCGTCGCCATGTGGCACAAGAGCCACCAGCGCCCCGTTCAGTACCGCTACGACCTGACGCTCTACAAATCGATGTGGGTGTACATGCGCGACGGGGTCTGCGGGCTCGAGGTGCTCAGCATGCCCACCAAGACCGCCTCGCGCAGCGAGTTCCGCAATCCCCTGCGCTACGACCCCACGCCCATGCGCTCCTCGCTGGCCATCGACATCTCCAGCAAGGGTCCATATCGGAGGACCTGGATCGTCTTCCCGTTCTGGCTGCTCACCGGGCTGCTTACCGCCTGCGGGGCGTTCCCCGTAATCCGCGGGCCGGTGCGGCAGCTCTGGCGGCGCTGGCGAGGTCGCTGCATCGCCTGCGGCTACGACCTGACCGGCAACCGCAGCGGGCGCTGTCCCGAGTGCGGCCTGAGGCTGCGCTAATCTTCGTCCTTGTCGGCGTCTTGTTCGGCCTTGTTTTCGCCTTCTTCGTGATAGGGTCGCCCGTCGGGCGTGAACATTGCCTCGTGGCCCTTGCCGGCCTTCTGGTAGTGGATTTCGTAGAGCACCAGGGTCTTCTTTTCGAAGGTGATTTTGGCGTCCTTGCCGGCCTGCTTCTCTGATTCGGCGCGGACGCGAGCGGGGACCTTGTCGGCGGATACGGTTTCTTCGATCTCCACCAGGTCACCGGAATCGGTAACCAGAGCGTCGACCTTGCCGGCGGGGCTCGCCCAGGAACCCTCATAGAACTTGCTGCCGTGCTCGATCTCTTCGGCGAACTCGGTGATCGCTGCCTTGTCGGCCAGCTTCTTGAGGGCCTCCAGCGCCGCCTTGGGCACCTCCGCCTCCTTCACTGCCCGCTCCTGCTCGCCGGCGGGGGCCTTGTTCTGAGCCAAGGCCATCAGCCCGCCGAATAGGATGAGCACACCCGCGCACCCGACCGTAACAACTCGTTGCTTGATCACTTCGTTCTCCTTTCGCAGTCTTGGATCAATCTTCCGGTTCCTCGATCGCCACCAGTTCAGTGAACTCTTCACCACCTCGCACCATGACGCCCAGGATGAACCCGATGCCCTCGGCGTAGTACTTGTGCTCAACGAATCGCGGCTCCAGCCGCGTCCACTCCCGGGTCTGCAACAGGTCCTCGAAGCAGCCGAATTTCCCGATGCACGCGGACTCGTTGAGACTCAGCACGCGAGCCTGATCCTCGGCCACTCCGCGAGCGAACTCCTGGTGATATCGATCCCGCACCTGCGGATCAGCCAGCATGATGATGCCGGGCTGGGCGTCATCCACGCCCGCCTCCCAGGAGCCCTCCGTGCTGATCACGCTGCCGTCGGGGCCGATCTCCTTGGAGTCCTCCCCGAAGTACCAAACGTTCCCATCCTCATCCTGTGCGTACCAGTCGAGGGTGTCCTCAACCAGTACGCCGTCCTCGTACGCCAAGTCATGAACCACCGTGCAGGTCACGCCGAGGATGACCTTGGTTTCATGGGTCACCGTGGTCACGTTGCTGTTGGGAACGCCGTCCGTTTCGCCTTCGTAGAAGAACGTGGTTCCGGGCACGAGCGGAAAGAACGGGTTGCCCACTTCGGCGACGAAGTCTTCGGGATCGATCTCCACCCGCCGAAACTCATTGTCAGGTACGGCCGCGCCGCTCGCAGAGACTGCGACAAGCATGGGGATGAAGTATCGCGAAGCGGGACGATGCACTTTCATAGTCAGCTCCTTGCACAAACGACACCGACCTGAAAACCGGCAGAAGCCAGCGTGGCATGCACCATGCTCGCATGGAATCACAGACTGCATCGGTCGTCAAGACTGAAAACCGCGTTATGGCATCGACTTGGACTACAGCAGGTCGCGGAGCTTGCGCTTCAGGATTTTGCCAGTGGGCCCGGTGGGCAGATCATCACGGATTTCCACGCGGCGCGGCGTCTTGTGGCTGGCGAGTTTCTGGCGGGCGAAGGCACGAAGCTCTTCGGCGGTCGGGGTAGCGCCCGGGCGCGGAAGGACGAATGCCACAGGTACTTCGCCGCGCAGGCCGTCGGGCATTCCGATGACCGCGGCTTGCAACACGGCCTCGTGCGTTTCGAGAACCGCTTCGATCTCCCGAGGGTACACGTTCTCTCCGCCGACGATGAGCATTTCCTTGACCCGCCCGGTGATGAACAGGAAGCCGTCGGCGTCGAGGCGCCCGATGTCGCCGGTGTGGAACCAGCCCTCGGTGTCGATGACGCGGCGCGTCTCCTCGGGTTTGCGGAAGTAGCCTTTCATGACGTTGGGGCCGCGCACCAGGATCTCGCCATCCTGTCCTGTGGGCAGGTTCGTACCTTCGGTACTGACGATGCGCACTTCGACGTTGCGGAGCGGCTTGCCCACGGAACCCTCGCGATACGCGTGCAGGGAACAGGCCGAGACGACCGGTGAGGTTTCCGTCAGCCCGTAGCCTTGACGCAAGGTGACGCCGAAGCGTTGCTGAAAGCCATCGCGGATGCTATCCGCCAGCGGCTCGCCGCCGCTGATGGCCAGATAGATCGATCGGAAGGAATCCGCCCCCGCGGACTTCGAGCGGAGCATCGCGGCATACATGCTGGGAATGGCCAGGACCACGGAAATGCGCCTTTGCGCCACCAGGCGGATGGCGTGCAGGGGATTGAATCGCGGCAGGGCGTAAACAGGCACCCGCAGGAACACCGGCACGAGCACGTTGGCGGTCAGCCCGAAGACGTGGAACGGGGGCAGCACGTTGAGAAACGACTGCCGCGGATCGATGTCCAGCGAGGCGATGGCGTCCACGCAGTTGCTGTGCAGGTTGCGATAGCTGAGTTCAACGCCCTTGGGCTCCGCGGAGGTGCCGGAGGTATAGAGGATGACGGCCGTGGCCTGCGGGTCGGGCTGCGGGGGGGCAGGCAAGCCCCGCAGCGTCGCCAGCAGCATCTTTCGTTTTAGGGGTAGGTCTTCGAGAAACACGGCCCGAACGCCCAGTTGACCCACAAGCTCGCGAAAGTGCTTGATGGTGAGGATCACGTCAATCTGCGCATCCCTCACCACGCGGGCCAGTTCCTCTCCGCGGAGCAGAAAGTTCAGCGGGACGGCCATCCGCGACGCCCACAGGGCCCCGAAGAGCGCCCCCGGAAACGCCGCCGATGCGGGAAGCATAATGCCCACGCGCTCGCAGTCGGTCTCGCGGCTGACGATGCCGCGCATGACCAGAGCGAGGCGGGCCATTTGCCGGTAGCTGACGGCTCGGACTCCGTCATCAACCGCGAGGGCTTTCGGCGAGCCACGAGCGGCGTCAAGCAGGGCGTCCACGAGCATCAGTTGATCATTCTATTCGCTGGTGTGCAGGAGGACCGATTCGGGGTCATCATTCGAGGGCCGGTATTCTGCGATGAGCTTGCGAATGCGCGGCTGGTCGGGGTTGAGTTCCAGCGAGCGGTGCCAGTGTTCCAGGGCCCGGTCGCAGTGCTCGGCGCGGGTTTTGTCGTCGAGGTAGTAGATCATGTAAATCGAGCCCAGCCCGGCATGCGCCCTCGGCAGCCGCTGATCGCAGGTCAGCGCCTGGTTGTAGGCCCGCTCCGCGGCGGGGAATTCGCGCATGCGAAACAGGCAGTACCCCAGGGCCTCATGGGCTGTGGCGAGGTTGGGATCCATCTCGATGGCCTGCTGCAGGGCCTGCCGGGCCATTTTCAATCGATCCTGGTTCATGTAGGTGTGAGCGAGGTTGACCAGCACCTGAGGCTGATGGCTGTCGCGCTCCAGCGCGTCCTTGTACGCGCGGATGGCTTCGTAGTACTTCTGCTGAGCATCGAGGGCCACGCCGAGGTTGACGAAGGCATGCGGCCGGTCGAGATCGATGGCGATGGCCTTCTCGAACCGCTCAATGGCCTGGGCATAGTCGCCGGTCTGCTGGTAGCAGACTCCGAGATTGAGCTGGGCATCGAAGTCGCCGGGCCGCAGCTCGACCGCGTGCAGATAGGCCTGGATGGCTTCTCTGACCTTCTGGGTGAAATGATAGAGCTGGGCGAGATTGAAGGCGTCGTCGAAGGAGAAGGGGTTGCGGCGAATGGCCTCGACGAAGCAGCCGATGGCCTGCTCGTATTCTCCCATACGGCGGTAGATCACGCCCATGTTGGAGTGGGCCACCGCCATCTCGGGTGCGAGCTTGGCGGCCTGCTGAAACTCGACCAGGGCGGCCTCGAGTTCGTCCTGAGCCAGCAGGGCGTCGCCGCGTTCCACGTGCAGCTCGGCCCTGTATTCACGCACGGTCATGCAGCCGGACAGGCTGGCGACCAGAGCCGCAAGGGACAACACGGAGCAGGATGCGCTGCTGGTGGCGACGATTGTTCGTGGCGTCATTCCGTGACCATCCACCGCGGGCATTGCCGTCTTCAGGGGGCTGACCCCGCCACAGAATGTATCGGCCCGCTTAGCGTATGTCACCAGCCCGGTTCAGCCCACCGACGATTCTTCGGTACCTGACGGGCACACACGCGGTTGCCTTCCGGGGCGGGGGGGCCTAGCATCTGCTGTTACTTGGGAGATCTACACAATGCCCCTTCGCCCGCTGCTGGCCATTCCAGTTTTCAATGAAGAGCGGCACGTCTTGAACGTGCTCCGCGAAGCGGGCCGGTACGCCGACGACATCCTGATCGTGGATGACGGATCGACCGACGCCACGCCGGCGCTGCTGTGCACACGACCTGGTCTGCACGTGATCACCCACGCGGAAAACCGCGGCTACGGGAAGAGCCTCGCCGACGCGTTCGCTTTTGCCCGCCGCGGGCGCTACGACTGGCTGATCACCATGGACTGCGATGAGCAGCATGAGCCCTCCTACATTGCGCTCTTCCTTTCCGCCGCCGAGCGAGACGATGCGGATATCATCAGCGGCACGCGCTACCCCGCCGGGCGGGAGGATGATTCCTCCGCGCCACCGGATCGCCGCCGGATCAACCGCCTGATCACGGCCATGATCAATCAGCGGCTGGGCCTGGGGATCACGGACGCGTTCTGCGGCTTCAAGGCCTATCGTGTCGCCGCCCTGACCTGCCTTCACGTCACCGTGCCGGGTTATGCCATGCCCATGCAGATGTGGGTGCAAGTGGCTCGGGCGGGACTGCGTGTTCGCGAACTGCCCGTCCGGCTGATCTACAACGATCCCACGCGGCACTTTGGCGGGCTGCTGGACGATCCGGAGGTCAGGCTGCGCCATTACATGGATGTTTTCGAGGCGGAGCTGAGCGCGCCCCGAGAGCGCCCGGCCCGAAGCTGCGCGCCCTGCGGCAGCGGTCAGTAAATGCTCGACTTCTCGAAGCTCAAAACGCCGGCCTCCGACGGGGAAGTCCTCATCGATCCGCCGCCCGGCCGATGGGGTGAAGCGCTTCGCGCGAACCAGCGAATCTTCCGCTCCGCCACGGCGCCCTTTCTTGGGGCTACCCTTGCCGAATGGCGCGAACGAACTCGTGAGCAGATTACCGGCACCGACGATCGGCCAGTCATTGCGCTTGGGCATCAGCCCGAGTTCATCCACTGCGGCGTCTGGGCGAAGCAAGTGGCCGGGCGAAGGTTCGCCGACGCGGTCGGCGGGATCGGGATCAATCTCGTCGTGGACAGCGATGCCCCGGCCACCACCAACCTTGTTGTTCCTGTGCTCGAGAACGGAAAGGTCGTGACCGCAGTGGTTCGATTCACCGAGCCGCCCGGCGGACGGGCATTCGAGCACCTCCCCCACGTGCCGCCGAGCGATCTGAGACGAATCGAGGACGATGTCCGCACGCGCATGAACGACCGCTTCGAGCCCTCCGTGATGCCGATGTTCCTTGCTGGCCTGCGCTCGGCGCCGACCGGGGTCCCTTGGGTTGAACAGATCATGGCGGGGCGGCGGGCGGTGGACGAAATGCTCGATTGCACCTTGAGCGATCGGCGTGTCAGCAGCCTCCGTTGGGCGCCGTTCCTTCGCGACGTGCTGAGCAACCTGCCTCGATTCGCGTCCAGCTACAACCGGGCGCTGGATCGCTACCGTCAGGAGAATCGCATACGTGGGCAACAGCGGCCGATCCCCGATCTGGCTCGTGAGGGAGGTCGTTGGGAAGCCCCGTTCTGGGCGTACCGTCGCGGCCAGCCACGCAACCGGGTCTTTGCTGAACGAACCGGCGATGCGATTCGACTGTTCGCCGCCAACGAGGAGATCGCACACAAGCTCGGCGACACCGCGGCCTGGGAGGAGTTGACTTCACCAACAAGTGATCATTCCTGGCGCCTGCGGCCCCGGGCCCTGGCCTTGACCCTGTGGGCCAGGCTGTTCCTCGCCGATCTGTTCGTCCATGGGATCGGGGGGGCGAAGTATGATCACATCAGCGATGCGATCATCGCCGACTACTACGGCCTGACTCCGCCGAACATGGTCTGTGCTTCTGCCACTCTGCGGATGAACCTGCCGCACGGTCAGGCCACCTTGCAATCCGTGGGCGAAATGCGCCGAGGCCTCCGCGATCTGGAATGGAACCCCCAGCGGCACCTGGTGGGGCATCCTGAGCTGGACGAAATCAAGAAAACGCGGGAGCGAAACGTGCGAAGGGCGACCGAGCTGCGCGAGCGTTCTCCCGGACTTGCCGCGGCGCGGCGGGAGGCTTTCGAGCAGATCCGCAAAGCCAATGGCGTTCTGCGGGCGGCCATGCCGGAGACGCTTGCGGCCGGCCGTGCGGAGTTGCAGCGACGAGTCGAAGAGCTGGGCCACAACGCGGTGGCCCTGGATCGGGAATACTTCTACGCCCTGCATCCTCGCGAACGCCTGGAGCGTCTGGCGGCCTCCCTTCCCGCCCGGCGCGACTTTGGAGTATGATTCCGGCGGCACCGGCTCGAGCAGGCGCCGCGGAGACAAGGGATGGCTGAACAAAAGACGCCGGGCGGATTGCACATCGACTCAGACTGGAAGAGCGAGGCCGCGAAGGAAAAAGAGCGCCTCGCCGAACAGGAGCAGGCGGCGCGCCCGGGCCCAGGCGGCGAAGTGGCCGCCAGCTTCGTCGAGCTGATCAATGTGCTGGCCATGCAGGCGGCCATCTCTCTCGGTGGCTATCAGGGGCCGGGAGGCGAACGGATTCCGCCCAACCCCATCGCCGCCAAGCATCACATCGATCTGCTGGAAGTCCTGGAGAAGAAAACCGCGGGTAATCTCACCGAGGAGGAAAAACGCCTGATGGACGGCGTCTTGTATGAGCTGCGGCTGCAATACGTCCAGATGGTCAGCAGCCCGCGGCCTGCCCCACCGAAGAAGTAACCCTGCGCTGACTTGCACGCATGCTGGTCATACCCATCCGCACCGAGACGGTCGTTCGCCGAACGCCCACGGTCAACATCCTGCTGATCGCCGTCAACGTCCTGATGTTCCTGCTGTTCGATCCGCGGCTGGCCACGGACGCGCTCTGGGAACTGCGCCAGCGGCACCTCCACCTGATGTCGGAGCAACCGGCGTTTTATCAATTCTTCACCTACCAGTTCCTGCATGCGGACGTCATGCACCTCGTGGGCAACATGCTGTTCCTGTGGGTTTTCGGGAACAGCGTCAACGCCAAGATGGGACACGGGCCTTACTTGATGTTCTATCTTGCCGGAGGGGTCTTTGCCGGCTGGGTGCACGCCGTGTTCCACGCCAACCCGCTGGCCGGCGGCTCCGGTGCCGTCGCCGCGGTCACCACCGCCTACCTGGCGCTCTTCCCGCGCAGCCACGTGACCGTCTTCGTATGGTTTTTCCTGTTCATCCACTTCTTCGAGATCCCGGCGATGATCGTCATCGGGCTGAAGATCATCGTGTGGGATAACATTCTTGCGCCTTCGCTTCTGGGCGGATCGGAGCGGGTGGCGCACCACGCCCACCTGGGCGGCTATCTGTTCGGCTTTGTCGGGGCGATGGCCATGCTGTTCGTCCGTGCCCTGCCACGCGATCAGTTCGACATGCTGGCGTTGTGGAAACGCTGGCACCGCCGTCGGGAGTTCGCCAGTGCCTTGGCCGAAGCGCACGCCTCGCCCTATGGTGCCGTGGCACGTGCGCGGGCCGTGGACGCGCGAGAGCGCGCCGAGCAGGATCGTGCCGTCGATGAGATCGCCGATCTGCGGGCCAGAATCGATACCGAACTGAGTCGCGACAACAGCGGCGGCGCCGCCGCCTTGTATCAGGAACTGTTGGAAAAAAGCCCGTCGCAGTGCCTTTCCGAGCCGCAGCAACTCGACGTGGCCCGGGAATTCTACCGCACGGGCCGGTTCGCCCAGGCCGCCGCGGCGTTCGACCGGTTTGTCTCCTGCTACCCCCACGCCGACGAGGCCGGCGACGTTCGCCTGCTGCTGGGTATCATTTACGCCCGGGACCTGCGGCAATACGAGGATGCCGATCGGCACTTGACGCAATCCCTGGAGAGGCTGCAGGATTCAGCGCGGCGCGACCAGTGTTACCAGTGGCTCCGTAGCGTGCGCGACGCGCTGGGCCGACCGGCGCCCGGACCGGCCGGGGGATGAACAGCATGCCTGAGCTTGCCTATGTCAACGGCGTTTTCGGTCCCGTCTGCGAAGCGCGAGTCTCCATCGAAGATCGCGGCTTTCAGTTTGGCGACGCGGTCTATGAAGTGATCGTGGCGTACAACCGCAAGCCGTTCCTTCTGGACCATCATCTGAGGCGGCTGCGAAGCAGCCTGGCGGGCATCGCCCTGGCCTTTGACTTCGAAGCCTGCCCGTTGGAGCCCATCATCGCCGAGGGGCTTGGCCGCTGCGAGTTTTCCGATGCCATGATCTACCTACAGATCACCCGCGGGGTCGCCCCTCGCTCGCACGTGATTCCTGCCGGGATGAAGCCCACGGTGGTCATGACCTTCAAGGCCCTGCCCGTCATCCCTGACGAACTTCGCCGAACCGGCGTGCAAGTGATCACCACGGTGGATACTCGCTGGGCGAACTGCTACATCAAGGCCGTCACCTTGCTGCCCAACGTGCTGGCCAAGAATGAGGCCATCCGCCGCGGCTGCTACGACGCCATCTTCGTCACCGCCGCCGGGGAAGTCCGCGAGTGTACGTCGGCCAACCTCTTCGTGATCCAGGGCGGGATCATCCGTATTCCCCCGCGAACGCAGTCCATTCTGCACGGCGTGACGCAGGGTTATCTGCTCGATCTGGTGGCCTCACTGGCGATCGAAGTACGTGAGGAGCCGATCGACGTCCCATCGCTACGCAGCGCCGATGAGGTTTTCATGTCCGGCACGGCATCAGAAGTCCTTGCTATCACCACAATCGACGATTTGCCTGTGGGCAACGGGCGCGTCGGCCCGATCACCCGCCGCCTCTCCGAAGAGTTCATCCGGCGGACGCGCTCGTAGGTCCGGTGCCGGGCGAGTTCGCCTCGACGATTGCTTTTGGATCGCGGTTTGCTACCGTATTTCCGGGCCGGGGCGGAGGAGGGTTCGTCAAGAGGACACGGCTATGCCACCAAGGATCCAGACGCTCGAACAGCACATTCTCGAGACGCAGCGCGCTCATCCCGCCGCCAGCGGCGAGTTCAGTTGGCTGCTGTCCGCCATCACCCTCGCCACCCGCATCATTTCCGCCCACGTCCGCCGCGCCGGCCTGGTGGACATCCTCGGCGAGACCGGGAAGACCAACGTGCAGGGCGAGATCGTTCAGAAACTCGATCTCATTGCCAACGAGACCATCGCCACCTGTCTGGGTTACCGAGACAACGTGGGCATCATGGTCAGCGAAGAAGATGACGAGCCGCGCATCCTGAAGGAGCCCGACGAGCGGGCCAAGTACATCGTGCTCTTCGATCCCCTCGACGGCTCCAGCAACATCGATGTGAACGTGTCCATTGGAACGATCTTCTCCATCCTCCAGCGCCGCGACGGGGCGGGGGCCAACAAGGTGATGGATCACATACTGCAGCCCGGGAATCGGCAGATTGCCGCGGGCTACGTCATCTACAGCAGCAGCACGGTCATGGCGTATACCACGGGCCAGGGCGTGCATATGTTTACCCTGGATCCGGCGATCGGCGCCTTTCGTCTCATCCGCGAGCACATCAAGATGCCCGCCCAGGGGAAGACCTACAGTGTCAACGAGGCCTATCGCCCGCAGTTCCCCAAGGGCGTCCAGGAGTACTTGGACTGGGCCAAGACTGAGCAGGCCGGCGGATATGGCCTGCGCTACATCGGCTCCCTGGTGGCGGATTTTCACCGCACCTTGCTTACCGGAGGTGTGTTCCTCTATCCGCCCACGCAAAAAGCCCCCAAGGGCAAGCTGCGGTTGCTGTACGAGGCCAACCCGCTGGCCCTCATCGCCGAACAGGCCGGCGGGGCGGCCACCGACGGAAAGCAGCGGATCCTCGACAAGGTTCCCACCTCACTCCACGAACGAACCTCGCTGGTCATCGGCAGCAAGGCGGAGGTGGAACGCGTCCACTCCTTCTGGCGTGCCTGACAAGGATGTTATCTCGTACCTGGGGTCAGGACCTTCGTCGGCCACCATCCCTGCCGCCCCTTGGCCGCCGCGGTACTACGAATTGGCGAGATTGGAACTGGTGTTGGCTCGCTTACGCAGCCTGACGATTGCCGCGTTGATCGGAACTTTCGGCCAAACTATACTACTGCACGTTGGGCTGGATGCAGACTGGGACGGCAGGTGCATCCCGCCATTGTCGGCGCAGTGCAGGAGGGGCTTTCGCGCGGTTTGCCTCCCGGTGCAGTGCCTACCGGCGTCGTGACGCCATTGTTTAATCGGCGTTTGGCGATCGCGAGGTCGTAGCGTGTCATCGCGGCGGGCGCAGAGGGGCGCATCGAAATGACCCGGCAAACCTCAAGCACCAATTCCGGCAACCGATGGTCTCGATCCGAGGATGAGAACATGACACCGACTACCACGGAAGGCAGACAAACTTCCAGCGCATCGATTCCCGCTGAGGTGGCGGGTGAACATGGATCAACGATGCTGCTTTCGAGCGGCAACGGATCGCTCGACGACATTCTGGCGAATACCGAGCGACGCGAAATACTGGATGCCCTTCAACGTGCCGGGGGGCAGCGTGCCTCCGCCGCACGATTGCTGCGGATTTCTCGAAGCCGGCTCTACCGCCGCATGGGGGCCCTGGGGATCGAGACCTATACCGACGGTCCCCCAAAATCGGTGTAGTAGCGGTTGGGTCCGAGCTTCTCAACCGCCGCCCGGCGCTGCGCATGAGTTCACTCGAGGGCATACCCGAGCAACCGTGCTTGAGCCCATGGTCACTGGCTCCCGAGAGTCGCGTCTGGGTCGGCGGGCACAACCTCGACGCCCGCCGAGTGGTTGAGCGCCACCTGAAGGACGCAATTCGCCCCACCTTGGGTCCGCTCGACGTGGCATTCATTACTCCCAACTCGGCGGATGAGGCGGCCTATTTCGCATCGAAACTTCTGGAACGACTCGCCGAAGGCGCCTGCATCTGGGTGGTGCGCGACGTCGGTCGCGCGCATGCCGACGATACGGTCACAGCCCTGGGCGAGCTGGGCTTGAGCCGCCCACGAATCGTTCAGATCGATTCACAACTACAGGGTGAGGCATTCGAGCGACGCGCCGATCGCTGAGCTTCGGGTGGTGTGATCAACCGCGGGTTGGCGATGCATCCCGCTGCAGCGCGAGCCAGATAGCGATCGATGAGCCCGTCCTCCAGTTTGCGATAAAGCTCGACGACTTGCCGCGGATGATAGTCCCTTCGCAAGTAGAGACGCGCACGATCCGGCTTCCACTGCGGAGTCGTGGCAACGTGCCCGCTCTCGGAGGCATGCAGCACCGCGATCATGGCCTCGATTCCGGCGAGGATGGCCTTACATCCGATGGTGTGCGGCGCGTCTCCGGAGACTATCTGAGGCCGGGCGTGAGCCAGGATCGGCCCGCTGTCGATCCCCGCGTCGATCAAGTGAATGGTTGCCCCGACATATTCCGGTTCCTCATTGAGCAGCGGATAGAAGTTCGTCGCCGTTCCCCGATAATAGGGCGACAATCCCAGATGCAGGTTGATGATGCGTCCCGACCAGCTATCGAGGATCGGTAGTCTGATCAGGTTGGTTCCGTAGACAACCAGGGTATCGACTCGGCAAGCGCGCAGGAACTCCATTACCGACGGCGTGTTCAGACCTCCCGGCTCGATCTCGCGCACGGCGGTGTGGCGATCCCCTTGGATCGCTCCGCAATCATGACCGAAATAGCGCTGTTCCTGACGAGCGCGTTCCTTGAAATGATGGCGAACCATCGTCACCTCATGATCTGTTAGATCGTGACGGTCCGTTGCGCTCGGATCGTATCCCGTACGTTCGTAACCGACGGCCGCCACATCGAAGCGGGCGTGCAGGGCATTAGCAAAAAACCGGTGACGCGTATCCACGCTGGTAAGCAGGCCGAATCGCATAACTCGCAGCCCTCGGCGGCGACCCCGACGCATCATCACTATCGGCAATCGGCCGGGACTTAGCCACGCTTCAAGGAATGAGAAGGGCCGGGAAAGCCATCGGCTACCCGGCCCGGTGCATGTCACTCTTGAGTGGCGGCCGGCCTACTCCGCTGCCTGCGTTTCGTTGCTTTCGGGGACCAGCGAGAGGCCGCAGTAGAGGCAGGAGCGAACGAGCCGTCCGCCCGCCGCCTGGCACTCCGTCGCAGTCATGTCAGCGCGACAGACGACTTCCGGGGCTTGGGGCAACACCGGCAGGCAACATCCCGGACGGATGGGTACCGGGGGTCGTGCGGGATCCACGGTGCCATCCGTCGTAGTGTCCGGGGTCTTGGCGATGGGTGTCGTTACGACTACGCCAATCGCCCGACCGCCCAAGCCAACGGTGGCGACTGCCGCACCGAGAAGCAGCGCCCCCAGAGGAAGCCCTCGCAACCATCGCCTCTTCTGCGAACCTATCGTCCTGACCATCACAACCTCTCTCCTTTCAAGTCCGTTTCAATGAAATCCACTGGCGGCCGGAAACTGTTTCCGGCCGGGTTTCCTCGACGAGGGAGCGAACACCCCGCCAGTGCTGCCCAACAGGCAACGTGGATGACTGCCTTTAGTCTGTTCCTTGGGACGCTCCCCCAACCCTCCAACTCGGCATGGTCCAATCGCCGGGCGATCCGCGCGTCAGCTTCGCCCTGCGTGTGCTTGGAAGACTAGCAAACCAACCCCGGAAGACAAGGGCGATTCTTGAGATTCTTTTAGGGCCTATGTCATCCTTCGCAGTCGGCCGAACCTGCAGGCGGCGTGCGACGTTTTCGGGGTCCGACATCTTTGTACAACCCGCGCCCGCGTCGCGTTTGGGCGCACAGCGTGGATGGAGGAATGCCTGCGTGTGCGAATCCCGACCTTGGCTGCTAACATGGAGGCAGAATGCCGAGTGACGATCATCTTTTTGCGACCGACGAGCCCGCCGGGCTGTACATCCACGTTCCGTACTGCGAAACGAAGTGCGGATACTGCGATTTCTACTCTGTCCCGGTAGCCGGGCGCGAAACGGCGCCGCTGGTTGCAGCCATTGTGCGGGAGCTGGATACCCGGCTTGCGCGCATGACGCGTACGATTCCCACGATTTTCATGGGCGGTGGAACACCGACCATCCTGTCCACGGCCACCCTCGATTCGCTGCTCACCGCGACAATCAGTCTTGTGGACATGACCGTTGTGCAGGAGTTCACCGTCGAGGCGAATCCGGCGACGGTCAGCAAAGAAAAAGCGAGCCTGCTAGTTGGGCGGGGCGTCAACCGCGTTTCGATGGGCGCCCAGTCTTTCCTTCCCGCCGAGCTGGCTGCCCTGGAGCGTCTCCACTCTCCAGGCGACATTGCGCCCTCCGTGCGTACGCTGCGGGAGGGTGGCGTGAAGGAAGTGAATCTCGACTTGATCTTCGGGATTCCGGGGCAGACTCCCGAAACATGGAATCATTCGCTGCACCGCGCGATCGAGCTGGGCCCTGACCACATCGCATGTTACGGCCTGACCTACGAACCGGGCACGCCCCTGACAGCCCAGCGCCAGGCGGCCCGCGTCGTCCCGTGCGACGAAGGGCTGGAGGCGGAGATGTACCTTCTGGCCATCGATACGCTCGCCCAGGCCGGCTACGCGCATTACGAAATCAGCAATTTCGCCCGCCCAGGGTGCCAGTGCAGGCACAATCTCATGTACTGGCGAAATCATCCGTACATCGGCGTGGGGCCCTCGGCGGCGGGATGCATCGACGGTCGCCGCTACAAGAACCTGCGCGACATCAATGCCTATATCCGCCGGATCGATGCCCAGGGTCACGCCGAGGCCGAGTCTGAGCTCCTTGACCGCGACAAGCTCGTTCTGGAAATGGTCATGATGCAGCTTCGCCTGACCGAAGGGCTGAATGTGGCGGACTTCACCGCTAGGGTCGGCGCAAACCCCCTGGACATGTTCGCGGAGCCCATCTCGCGGCTTTGCGCCGACGGCCTCCTCGAAGT
>SBAX01000121.1 GCA_005240095.1 Phycisphaera mikurensis | reverse complement strand
GGCTGCAACCGTGTTTTGTGGACCGTCGGGGTCCCAGAATCGCCATTCGGGGGCAGTAGCCGGTGGTTTTCTCTTCCTGCGTAGGGGCGCGGCGGTTATAATCGCCGGTCATTAGGAGGCAAGCCTCCCGGATGGGGGCGGTCCAGCGCGAAATCGGTCGTGGGTCCTTCGTGCGTGACCAACGAGAGTGGTTTCGGCTTGTATCGTTAAGGGGACGGCAGCGTACATCTCCCTTCAAGGCTGCTGGAGGTCCCAGGGCCGGGTTGTTGGACGATTTAGGGTAGCGTCGATGGCATCGTGGTGGTTCATTGCGTTGGGCTGCGCGCTGACGGTCGCGGGATTGGCCGCGACCGGCTGGTGGCGACTGGCGCTTCTTCCGCTGACCATCCGCGCTTCCAAGATGACGGTTTCCAGGCTGGGGCTTCTGGTCAAGTCGCCGGTTGATGCAAGCAGGGTGGACCACATTCTGGGGAGTTTTGCGGGGGGCTTCAACGCCATGCTGGTGGGTCCTTCGTGGCGAGCGTGGCAGCGATACTGTGCGAAGCTGTCGCCGCGCTACCGGCCGTTCGCCGAAGAAGGGGCGGCAATGGGCTGGACGGCGCGGCGGCTGATGCGCTACGACGCGGGGCAATTCGAGCGCGAGATCGTCAAGCCTCGACCGGAGTTCCGCTACCTGTATTACGTGGGCCTGGGGTTTTGGTCGGGGATCCGCAACCACAGCCCGCTGCGCCTGCAGCGCATCGTCGAGGGACTCGATCCCCTGCACCGCTATCTGTGCTTCGATGGGTACGGGTTCAAGCACGCCTTCTTCGATTACCTGAAGGGTGGCACGGACAAGCCTTGCTTGTCCGTGCTGGATGTGTTGCCGGGCTATGCCCGCAACGCGGCGTATCAGGGCGTTGGGCGGGCGTTCTGGTTTCTGTTCATGGACGAGCCGCAGACGTTCATCGCCCACGCCGCGAAGTTGGGCGAGTACGCTGCGGATGTGGCGGCGGGGGCCGGGCTCGCGTCGGTTTTCGTCAATCCGGACCGCCTGGAAGTCGCGCGGAGGTTCGCCCGGGCCATGCCCGCGGACTGGCAGCCCCATTTTCACCTGGGCATGTGTTTTGCGCTGAAGGCCCGGTCGATCAATGACGTGGAGCAGTTCGAGCGCGACATGGAGGGACTGGATCGAAGCGTGCAGGACGCGGTCTGGGCCAGCGTGCGGGAATGTGATCGCGTGGAGCTGTTGGTCCGTGCCGAGCGTCGCGCCGACGGATACGCAGAATGGCGGACGCGGGTCACGGAGTGGATGACGCGAAACATTGAGTATCCCCTGGCGGCCGTGCGCCGCGCTCGATCGAGCACGGCGGGCATGCCGGGGCATGGTGAGGCCCAGCGACCGGCGGATGAGGCAGTGCCGGCATCGAGAACCAATCGGTTGGGGAGGTAGTTTATGGATCGGTACTATTTCGCTCGGCAAGAGATTCTGCAATGGCTCTCGGATACGCTGCGTGTGCCGGTGGAGCAGATCGATCTGACCAAGCCGCTGCCGGAGGTAGGGCTGGATTCGCTCGACGCGGTCCACATGGTCGCGACGATCGAGTCCATCATTCGACAGGAACTGCCCGAAGACATCATCCGTCGCGTTTCGTGCCTGGGGGACATCTTTGAGATGATGCGGGAGAAGATCGCCGCCGCGTAGCAGCAATCGCCGCCGTTCATGCCTGAGGACATCGTCATTACCGGGATGGGCATTCTCTCGCCCATTGGCTGCGGGGAAAAGGCCTTCTGGGAGGCGCTGCGTACCGGCAAGTCCGGCGCTGCGCCCATAAACTGTCTGGATACCAGCGAGCTGTCGCGAAAGGTTGCCTGCGAGGTACGCACACCGGTCCAAGCCGGGGGCATCCGGGGCCGGGCTTCGCGGCTTGCAGTCGCGGCGGCGCGGGAGGCGCTCGGCTCGGCCAGGCTTTCACCTTCGGACTTGAATCAGGCTCGCCTGTCGGTGCTGGTCGGCACGACCATGGGGGAGACGGAGTTTATTGAGGACCGCCTCACCGAACCGGCAGACAATTGGCTGACGCCCGAGCACATGCACGAAATCGCGGGTGGGATGCCAGGCTCGATCTCGCGGCAGGTTGCGGAAAGTGTGGGACTGGCAGGCGCCGAGACGCATGGCGGCGCTGCGCTTGGCCCTGCCACCGATCACGCGGGCCCTGCCGGGCAGGTGGTCGATTTGTATGGGGCATGTGCGGCGGGCAACATGGCGCTGACCGCGGCGCGGCGACAACTGCTGGATGGGCGGTGCGATATCGCCCTTGCAGGCGGGGCGGATGGCTTCAGCCGCTTGGCGTTCATCGGCTTCATGCGTCTGCGTGTAATGGCCGCAGATGTTTGCCGGCCCTTCGATCAACGCCGCGACGGCCTGCTGGTGGGCGAGGGCAGCGTCATGTTCGTCCTCGAGCGCGAGTCTGCTGCGCGAGCTCGCGGGGCGACGGTTCTGGCGAGGCTGATCGGGGCGGCCGTGGCCTGCGAGAACTACCATCCCACGCGGCCGCATCCGGAGGGCGATGGCCTGGGTCGCTCCACGATGGAAGCGCTTCGCGACGCCGGCCTTACGGTGGATGATCTCGACTACGTATGTGCCCATGGGACGGGGACGCCGCAGAATGATGCCATCGAGGTGGCGGTCATGAACCGCCTCTTTCCAAAGGGCGTGCCGTTCAGTTCGATCAAGGCGCTTACCGGACACACCATGGGAGCGGCGGCGGCCGTGGAGGCGGCGTGCTGTGTGCTATCCCTTCGGCACCAAACATTGATTCCCACCTGGCATCTCGATAAGGTGCTCGAGCCGTGCGCCCAGGATGCGATCCAAGGCGCCCCGCGGTCGGCCCGCGTGCGCTGCGTGCTGAATAACTCCGCGGGTTTCGGCGGATACAACAGCAGCACGATCCTGGCGGCCGCGTAGGCAGCAAGGCGGGCGCGGCACAGCTTGCGCTTCCCATCGTTGGCTCCGGGCCCTACAATCTGGAATCAAACGGAGTCCGGATCCATGACGATCATCAATGGACATTACGACGGGAAGCGCGTGGTGCTCGACGAGCCCGTGCCGACGAACATCCCAGCAGACACGCCCGTGCGGGTTTACTTTGGTGACGAACAGGCGCGAGAACTGCTGGCTGAGCTCGGAAAGCTCACACGGCCTGGCGGGCTTCCGCCCGATTTCTCCGAGCAACATGACCATTACGTCAAGGGTGCGCCTCGCAGATGAACACGACGTTCGTGGACGCGTCGTTTCTGTTCGCCCGCGTGTTAAGCGACGACGTTAATCACGAACGAGCTCGCGCTTGGGAGCGCTGTGTTCGGGGCCGGCCGCTCACCACGGAATACGTGCTGTTCGAACTTGCTGACGGACTTTCGGCTCCGGCGCTTCGCGCGCTTGCGGTCGAGACCCTCGAGCTGATACGCTCGCATCCCGGCATTGCCGTGCTTCCGGCTTCGACGGCGCTGATGGACGAGGGCCTCGCTCTCTACCACCTCCACAGTGACAAGCAATGGGGTCTGACGGACTGCGTTTCTTTTGCCGTCATGCGCCGCCAGAAGATGACCGATGCGTTGTCGAGCGACCGCCATTTCGAGCGAGCGGGATTTTGGGCGCTCTTGCGAGAGGAACCGCCGTAAGATCCATCTGATGAGAATTCCGGTCTGTGGAGTTCACGGAGGGAGTCGGGAAGCCTGCTCTGAGGGGGCCGTTCTCTGAGCCCAGGGGTTGCGGATGAGTGAAACGGTTCGTCCTGTAGTGATCACGGGCGTTGGTCCCATCGGCCGCCTTGGCGTGGGGGCGGCGGAGTACTGGGCGGCGCTGCGGGCCGGGCGATGCCAAGCCCCGCCGCGCACGCTGGCCGTAGATGTGGGGCGGACCATCGACCTGCCGGTCGTGTCCATGCGTGCCGACAGCGAAGTGTCGGGCTTGGGGCGTTTCTACGAGTTCCTCAACGAGCAGGAGTGCCCCGGGTATCGCGACCTGGCCTACGGCATGCTGGCGGTTCAATTGGCCCTGGCCGACGCCAAGCTGAGCCACGATCCGGATCGAAACGACCTGGGAGTCATCCAGGTTTTCGAGGCACCGGGCGTGGAGGCCACGGTGCGGCGGCTGTTCGAGCTTCTCTCCAGTCCTCCGCCCCCGGCGACCACCGGGCCGCCGCGGGTGTACGACCTGCTGGCGCCGTACTTCTATTCCATGCAGGCGTTCCTCTACGTGCATCTGATGAGCAAGGGGTTGTCGCTGCATGGTTTTTCGACCAGCGTGCACAACGCCTGCACGTCGGGGGCGTTCGCT
>SBAX01000152.1 GCA_005240095.1 Phycisphaera mikurensis | reverse complement strand
CCTGCTCCTCGGCCTCTTTGATGAGCCGATCGAGCAGCTCGATGATCCGCTGCTGTCGAGTCTGCACGACCTCACCGCCATCAGCGCTCTTGAGTCTTCGCCCTGAATAATCCATCAGGTCCGCAACCTCACCCATCTTTTCCGGCTCGCGATTGGCCAGCTCCACGAGCATCTGCTTGGCCGCGATCACCAGCCGCGCGGGGGCATCGGCGTTTTCCGCAACGAAACGGGTGAGCACTTCCTCGGCCGCCTCGTATTGCAGATCGGCCAGCAGACAGAAGCCTCGCAGGAACTCGATCTCCGCCGCAAAGTAGGAGTGCATGGCCAGACGGCCGGCGTCGGCATTCAACTTGGCGATGCGCTCCGCGGCCTCAACGAATTGCTCCAGCTCCACCAGAGACTTGATCTCGTACACCGCGGCATGGACGGCCACAAACGGATCGGCGTCTTCTGTAAGTCGGGCCATCTGCGCCGCACAGCGTTCGTATTCGTCCGCGTCATAGGCGTCCAAGGCGTCGCGAAAATCGGTCGAGACCATCGCCAGCGCCTGAGTCAGAAACTCATTGGCGTCGCAGTCCTGGCAGGTGGACCACCGCTCCCGCAGCAGCGCTTTCGCCTCGCCCGGAATATGGCCCATAGTGTCCAGGGAAACGAGAAACCGTTCCACCGGGGCGTCCTTGGCCTGGGCCATCCCCGGCCCCAGCCCCGCCAGGACCATCCCGATCATGAATTCGGCAACGCGCCTGTTCAACATCACCACTTCTCCGCTATTTTCCGACCGACTCTCTCCCTCCGTCGCTCCGTAGCTTCCCCTCCTCCTCCGTCCCTCCGTCTTTCCCTCCGTCGCTTCGTCGCTTCGTCGCTTTCTATACAGCGATTTTCGGCGTTTCGGCGTTCCCTTCGTCGCTTCGTTTCTGCGTTTCTGTTTTTCTGCGTTTCTGCGTTTTCCTACCGCGCCTTATCCCTCATCTGCTTGGCGATTTCCGCGCACTCCACCTGCCGTGCCGCAAGCTTGCGTAGCGCCTCGGCCGCGGCCTGCGGGGCCTCCTCGCCCTTGGCGGCGCTTTCGGTGATCGCGGTGGTTCGCGTATTCACCCGAAGCTGACTGGCCCGCAGGAGCTTCAGTTCCGCCGACGGTGGAAGCAGCGGAGGCTCCTTGTTGCCGCTATTGGGCTGGCCCGCCTGCTGCTCGTTTTCCTGCTGCATCTTCTTGACCGCTTCGAGAAGCTGCTCGAGCGTATCGACGATTTCCTGCTGAATGGTCTGGGTGATCGCCCCCACGTCCAGCCCGGCCAGGCGATCCGCGGACGCGGTCATGTCCTCAGCCAACTGCTCCACAACCCGCGGGAAGGCGATGGTCGTACCTTCTTCATCGAGAATGTGCAGGCAGGTTGCTGCCTGCTCGGCCAGCGCCCGCTGCGCCGCGGAAAGATCCGCAAGCTGCAACTCCTCCGCACGCCCGAAACGCTCGCGCCCGAGTTGATCCAGCGCCAGCGTCGAATCGTTAATCGGCCGCTGCTTGCTGAGCATCTCGCGGAAGCGGGCTTCCAAGTCGCGTAGCGTCTCCTCGCGCTGCTCCTTGCGGAGCTGTTCCAGCGCCTGTTCCAGCTCCTGCTGGGCCTGCTCCAATTCGGCAATGGCTTTGTCCTGCTTGGGAGTGGCCTCCTGCGGCTTCTCTTCCTCAAGGGACTCGGCCGCCCCGCCCATCTCCTGCTCCGCCTGATCCAGATTCTGCTGGCCCGGCGGACTCTTCTGGCCGCTTTGCCCGCTCTTCCCACCGGACTTCTTTCCGCCGGATTGCCCGCTCTGAGCAGCATCCTGCTTCATCTGGTCCGACAGGCCACGCGTCTGCTGGGCGAGGGCCTTCTGCTCTCCGCCCATCTGGCCCGGAGTGCGCTGCTGCTCGCCCAACGCCTGCTTGGCCGCCTCCAGTTTCTCTTTCGCCTCCTGCAAAGCCTTTTCCGCTTCCTGCTGCTGCGATTGGGCCCCGGACGAGTTCGACTGACTCATCTGCTGCCCGGCCTGGGACATCGACTGCGCCCCTTGCTGCGTCGACTGCGAGGCGGCTTGCATCTGCCCCTTGGCGCTCTCCACCTGCGCGGAATCCTTCGACTCCTGCGAGGAAGGCTCACTGAGTTTGGCGATGTCCTCGGCGAGTTGCTGAGTGTCCTGGGAAAGCGTCTGCTGATCGCCTGCCTGCTGGGATGCCTGATTTGGCGACGCGGCCGTAGCCTTGGAAAGCTGCTGCTGCCGCGCCTGGAGAGCATCCAGTCGCCGCAAGGCCTGATCGATCTGCTGGGCAAGCCGCGCCGCGGCGCTGGTCTGCCCCGTCTCCGCACGAAGGGACTTCTGCTGCGCGAGAATCTGCTCCAGCTTTTCGCGATATGCCTGGAGGCGCTCCAGTTCCTGCTTGCGTTCTTCGTTGTTGCTGTCCTGCTCCAGGAGGATGCTCAGCAATCGATCGGCGTCTTCCAGCCACTGGCCCTGCGCATCCACGGCCTCATCCAGCGCCGAGGACTCCGTGAGCATGCGAATGATCTCGTCCAGCTTCTCCGCAAGAGCGAGCTCGCCCGCCTGCGTCAACGCCTTACCCAGCCGGGCGGCGTTCTCCGGCTCCGTCTGCGAGAGCTGCTCGCGCAATCGGAACACGCGATCCTGAAACCGCTGAAATCGGTCCCGGATCATTTCCTCCTTCGAAGCCAGCGGACGAATCTCACCTGGGTTTGCATCAGGGGTGGGGGATGCCTGCATGACGCTCGCCGTAAGCCAGCCGAGCGCCAAGACCGCCGCCAGACGGACGCTTTGGGTACGCTTTGGGGGCGCAACCGAGCCGCTTTCGTGCCGCTTACTCATCATCGAACACCCCGGCCCCTTGCTTGCCCGCTGCGTCCTTCGTCTCCGTCCGGAGCTCCTGCTGGAGGCGCAGGATGTCGCGGAGCATGTTTACAGCTTCCTGGTAGCCCTCCCATTGTAGCATATTCGCCAGAATAGCGCGCATTTGGGTGAGCAGGGCCACCTGCTGCGGGTCCAGCTCCGCCGCCTCACCAGCCGGGTCAATCGCCCACCGATGAATACCATCGGCCGCGGCCGGAAAACCCCGCTTCACCAGCCGCCCGAGCGGCTCCGCGATCCCCGCGCCCAAGCGTTCCTCGGCGGCCTGAGTCGCCAACTGATTTATACGCAGCTCGGTCAGGACCTGCTCCACCTGTTGGCGAACAACATTGACAGACCCCGAGATGCTGCGTTGCCGGCGCTCCAGATTGGCCGCCTCGGCCGCCGTTTCCGCCGTGGCCGCCTCCGACGCGGATAGTCCTATAAGCGTAAGCAGGCGGCCGCGAAGCTGTTCTTGCGCATCGATCAACCGCTCGAAGTCCATGCGGAATTCCTGCTCCCGGCGGGCGAGTTCGGCCAGCAGCTCGTCGCGGGTCACCACCCGCATGGTCATTTCCGGGGCCACCGTCACATTCGGGCCGGACACGTCGTCGAAGTCGGCGGCGCGGGCTCGCAGGGTAATTCGATCGCCGGGCGTGACTCCCTCGCTGACCACCGCCCAGTTCACCGTGGTGGAGAGCGCAGTGGAGTGCGGGGCAAAGCCTTCAATGGGAATCACTCCCTGCCGAGTGTCATCTCGCGTCACCTGAAACTCGAGCTCGGCCGTGGCCAGACCGTAGGTGTCGGCGAACTCCAGCTCGATGGGCAGGACCGCTTCCGGGGTGATCATCTCCCCCACGCCGGGCAGCTTCATCCGCACTCGCGGCGGCTCGTCCTTGACCACCCGCATGGCGAACCGCGCCGGCTGACGATCCTCCAAACCGAACTCATCCACCAGAGCGAAGTGGTACGTTTGCGTTTCCAGCGGAGTGACGGTTGCCGTCACTTGGTTGCCGTCGATTGCGGACGAGGCCAGCACTTTGCCGCCGCCCATCAGATCGGCCCGAGCGACAGGCTTGTTGGTGTGAACGGTAAAGCGCACTTCGCTTCCCGGAAGGATCTGCGCCGTCCGCTCGGTTTCGGCGAGGGTAGACGCACTGAGGCCGGTATAGGCCGGGGGCGCAATGTGCACCTGCGACTGCTCCACGCGGGGGCGATCAATCAGGCGGGCACGGAACTCCTCGGTTACCGCGTCGCCGCCTTCCAGATGGAAGGTGAAATCCTCCTGAGCGCTCTTGAAGGTGTAGCGATACCGATAGGCCCCTTCGCCGCCTACCGTGGACATGGTCTCCCGCCCGTACTCGCCCGAGGCGGTGGTGTAGGACACCTCCACTTCCCGCGGCTGCACGCCCTGGGCATGGGCCTGGATGACCAGGTCATCACCTCGGGCGCCGACCAGCTCGCCATGCGGCAGTTCAACGATCAGCCGGGTCCGTCGCGGCCAGTCGACGTTCCGCAGCAGCACGTTACGGGCCAGGGCCACACGCACCGCCGTCGGCGCGAATACGAGCAGGATGGCACAGACAGCAGCGGCCCCCCCGAGGGCCCGCCTCGAGATGCGTGCCCGATGCGCATCCACGGCGGCGTTGAAGTCGATTTCCCCGACTTGCGCCGCCGCCGATCGCACCACGCTGGCCATCAACCCCGGTGAATCGGAGGCCCACACGCGCCCGTTGCCGTCGGAAAACCGCACGGCCGAAACGAGGACCGAGGAAAGCTCAGGGAACTTCCGTTCGACCAGACTGGCTGCATCCGCCAAAGTTACGCGCAAGCGCCACGGCCCGATGATCCGCCGCCACAGCAACCACGCCGTGGCGCACGCGATGGCCGCCAGCAGGGCAGCGCGAATGCTCAGCCGCAGCCCGCGCGTGCCATAGTCAACCAACGATTGCAATGCGACGGCCGCAATTACAAACCACACCACCCAGGCGGCGCCCTCCAGCAGCACAAAGCCGCGAACCCGCGACGCGAGCGAGCGCAACCGCGCCGCAAGCCCCTCGTCCAGGGCGGGACGTTCAGGATGGATGGTCGTCGTCGTCATGGTCGGTCAAGCATCATCAGCCGTCGTCACAACAGCCGGTTCCATTTTCTCACCGCCCACTCCACGCACAGCAACCCGATCAGCACCGCGAGCATCTTGCCATTATCCCACAGCGTAGTCGGGCGGGAGCGAATCGGAATCTCCTCGTGCAGGTCGGGAATCGCCGCAGGAAGCTCCCGAGCCTCATCCACCTCCCAATAGCGCCCTCCGAGGGACTGTTCAGCAAGGGTCACCAGGTTCGCCTTGTTCATCTGCGGCTGGATGATCTCCAGGTTGGGACGGCTGACGATCACATCACGACTGACTTCGATCGGCTCGCTCGTGCCCCCCGGAAGCACAAGCCGGATGCGGTAGGTTCCCACGCGATCGGGCACGAAGCGCCCCTCGAACCATCCCGGGCGATCGCGGCGGGCGGTCAAGGGGAAATCGACGCGCTGATCCTCGACGCGATACTGGGCGGTCACCTCGTTGTCGGACAGCGGTTCGTAGCGGCTATCGAGCAATCTGGCGGAGACGTTGACGGCCTCGCCGAGTGTGGGGTGCTCGTTCTCGACCAGCAAAGTGGCCCGCTTGCTGCCTCCCAGCAGCTTGCCCTCGGCAAGAAAGCGGACCATCTGCACCCAGAAGCGGTCGTAAACGTCCTCGCCGAAACGTCGCCACCGCCAGGTGCTGTCGAACGCCAGAAAGCCGGTACGTCCGGCCCCGACAAACTGCACCGCGCTCAGCACATGCCCACCGAAAGCGTTACGCATGCGCGGATTGCCGTGCCGCATCAGCACCGTGGCCACGGGCTTCTCCCGCAGCACGGGGTAGTGCCAGTATACGTCGCCGATGCCCTGCCATTCCATCTTGGTGGCCACGGGGTCGTCGGCCAGGCGGAGGATGGGATGGGCCAGCGCCGGCGGGGGAAGCTCCAGCGACGAGGGGGTCAGTTGATAGTGCCCCACCTGGTTGAGCACAAGGTCGGCTTCGGGATCGAAGGTCACCGGCAGCAGGTCGTGCAACGGCTTGAGCGAACGCTCGTGCATGAACCCCGGAGTGTGCGCCCGTGCGGCGGCGAAGAGCAGCCCTCCGCCATGCTCGCTCACCAGCGTGTCCGCGAGCCGGGCCCAGTTCTCGTCGAACTCGCTCTTGTCCGGATCGAGCAGCAGCACGACGTCGTACTCAAAGAGCTCCTCGGCGGTGGTGGGCAGATGATCGATGATGGTGTCGCCGTCCCGCACAGCGCTGACGTCAGCGGATTGCAGCCAGCAGGCCACGTCGATGGTGTCGTCTCGCTGCAGAAGCGTGGTGACGTAGCGATAGTCCCAACTCGGTGAGCCCGCGACGAGAAGCACGTGCGTGCGGGAGTCGATGATGTTGACCGTCGCCTGCCGCGTGTTGTCCTCGACGACGGATTCATCCTCGATGGCCGGGACGTCCACCGCATAGGTGTACCGGCCGACTCTCTCCTGGCGGCGCTGGAAGGCGACTGCCCCGATCACGCCGCCCGCTCGCACGAGGACGTCTTTGGTGTCCACGACGCGCCCTTCGCCGGGGTCGTCGGCGCCGCGCTCGATGAGATTGACGCGCACCGTCTCACCCTCGACACCCTCGGCGGAGAGATTGGCGGTGATCGCGAAGGGATCCTGCTGAAACGCATTGTCCGGGGCGAGCATTTCCGTCACGCGGACGTTGCGCGGCGGCGAGGGGTCGCCGATGCCGACGGCATGCAGGGGGATGCGACGGTCCCGGGCATAGGCGGCGATCTGCTCGCTGTCCGCCCCCTGGTTGGCGGCGCCGTCGGTCAGGAGGATGACCCCCGCCACGGGGGAGCTGCCCAGAGACTCCACGCTGCGGCGCACGGCCCGCTCTACGTTCGTCGCGTTGCCCAGAGCCGGAAACTCAAGAGGCAGGTCCTCGACCCGCGAAAGCGCGACGGTCGTGGACGTTGGCGATGGCTTGGCGAGTTCCGCCGTCTCGCGGGCGGCAGGCAGGGTAGCCAGCAGGCGGGCGTCCTCGCCGAAGGTGTAGAGCTTTACGCGATTGGTCTTCTGGAGTTCGCGAAGCAAGCGGCGATCAGTCTCGGTCAGCAGTCGTTCGACGACATCACACCGGCGTACCCCGCCGAGGGATTCGGTGCCCAGAACGCTTCGCACGCGATCGGCCGTGGCGGGGTCGCGATAGCGGTCGGACAGGTCCATGCTCGACGAATCATCGACCAGCACCACGGCGTACGAGTCGATCCAGCGGCGGATGATGCGAATACGCACCGGATCAAGCAGGATGACGGCCAGGGCGATAAGAACCAGGCAACGCAAGGTCGCCAGAAACATGCGCACCCGCATGGTCGCCCCCAACCGCCCCTCGCGGCGGTACATCCACACGATGGCCCACAGCATCAGACCCAGCAGCACCAACCCACTCAGCGCCCACCACCCCTCCGGCATGGCGCGCAGCTCGGTCACAAACGTCTCGTTCTCGCGAGACGCGGCGCCTACGACGGCCGAACAGAATGCCGGAAACAACGGGATCATGGGCTACTCGCCGAATTACCAGTTACCACTTACCAATTACTTCACCGTCTTCTTCCCCACACCCAAGCCAGGAGCTGCTCCATCATCAACACCATCGCCACGCCGAAGAGGATGGGTTTCCACAGCTCCACGCGGGTTTCCCCCGCCGCCTCGCCAAGGCGCTCCAATCCCTGCACGTATTCGAAGGGTATGCCGCCCAACGTGCGGCGAAGCTCCGTCTCGGAAGCCGTCGACAGATCGCTTTCCCGCGAATCGACGTTGACGGCCGTGCTGCGCGTCACCTCGCCGCCCTCGCGCCGTCGCAGTACGAACTGATACAGCCCCGGCGAATCGGTGGACTCCCACTTTGCGATCAGCCCGCGCCCGTCTTCCGACGGCGCCGCCGTCATCGTCGCCTCCGGTTCGTTGGGATAACCCGGCGGTCGAACGATGACGTCGCTCTCATAGACCGCCGGATCAATGGAGATCTCGATGGAAGACCCGACGGCGAGGTCCTCACCGGCATCCGTTCCCCGGCCTACGTGACGCACCAGCTCCGTGACCACCGGCAGGAACGTGGGATGATCAGGCCATTGATGCCACTCCTTATCCGCAGACGTGGTCACTAGGATTACCCGTCCCATGCCGCTTGCACCTTCGATGATCGCGGGATAAGCCTCCGCATCATCGAACCGCGCGATCACCGCGGCGCGATTGCCCGAGCCTGCCGGGCCCGGCTCGGCGAGCTGCGTGGCAAAGTATTCCTGAAAACCGATCTGCCCGAGCCCAAGCGGGTCATCCTCGCGCCCCACCGCCTGCAAGGCAGGGTGCAACCGATCGGCAATCACCAGATGAGCAGCGTCGGGAGCCCGCACAATCTCTCCCAGCTCCGCGGGGAGGATTCCTTCGCCGCCGCGGTACAAGCCGACGTTGTAGGATTCGGCGTCCACCTGATCGCCCAGGAAGATCAGCAGTCCGCCGCCCTGCCGCACGAACCGCTCGACGCGCTCGCTTACCGTTTCGGGCAGGCGAAAGACGTTCGCCAGTACAACGACCTGAAACCCGGGCAGGTTCACTTCCTCCAGGCCCGCCTCGTCCACCACCACGACCTCGTGACCGCTGAAGACTTCTCCCTCGGGGTGAAGAGCGGTGGCGAGCAAGGCCACTTCATCGTCGTACGCGTCGGCGGCCGGTTCGCCGTTCACCACCAGGATGCGGATGGCGCTGACCACGTCCGCGGCCGCGTAGCGCACGTCGTCTACGGCCAAGGCATCCCGCGGGATCTCGACGCGGACGGACTCGTCGCCGGGGCGGGGAAAGTCTGCGTCCAGGTCAACACTCACTACCTGCCGCTCGCCCAGTGCAGCGAGTGTCTTGGAGGGCTGTGCCCGCCCCCCGACCGCCATTCGCAGTTCGATGCCTTCCGCAGCGCGATCGGAGAAATTGCCCACAGATGCGCGGACGCGGGCCTCGGCGCCGGCCACCGGTTGTCCGGCCGGCATGGACAGTTGCGTGACCGCAAAGTTGGACGCGTCCGCCTCGCCAACGCTCACCAGCACCATCCGAAGGGCACGGTCTTGTGCGGCCCATTCTGCCAACGGCCCCGTCAGGGAACCTTTGGTCTGCGTCCGCGTAGAGTCGGTGCCGGCTGAAGCCGGCGCCTCCTGCGGCGCCCAATCCTTGCGCTGGAAATCGCTGAGCACGTAGACGGCCGCATTGACGATGCCGGCGTCGCCCTGAAGGAATTCGGCGATTCCTTCGAAAACGCTCGCAAGCTGCATAGATCGCTGCGATGCGGTGAGCCCTTCAATCCGGGCCAGCAGCTCGTCCGCGCCGACCTGATCCAGGGACGCCCCCGACTCAACCGGCTTGGAAGGGGACGAAATGCGGATCACCGTGACGGTGTCGTCGGGGGTCTCCCGGCGAATGGTGTCCACCAGCCGCTGCACGCCGGTCTTGGCCCGCTCGAAGGGCGTGCCGGTGGGCGTCTCGTAGGACATGCTGAAGGAGTCGTCGATGACGAAGACGCGTTCGACGCGCCGCGACCCGCCCCAGGCCGCAGCCAGCCCCGACGGAGTTACGAAAGGACGGGCCACCAGCAGCCCCAGAAGCGCTACCGCCAGACACCGCAGGGCCAGCAGGATCCACTCCTCCATCCGCACGCGCCGGCGATTGCGCCGCTCGGCGTCAATCAGGAAGTCCATCGCCGCCCAGCGAATCCGCTTGAACCGCCGCCGAGCGAGCAAGTGAATGATGATGGGCAGCGACACTGCGGCCGCCCCCGCAACGGCAAGCGACGGCGTGACGAAAGCACCTAGCACCGGGTAACTGGTAATTGGTAACCCGTAACTCGGGCTCATGCCTTCGCCCTTTGCCTATGCATCCGTGTCGCAAGGAAGGTCGTCAGGGCGATATCCAAGTTGTCGGCCGTGCTGATCAAGGCATAGTCCACGCGATGATCCAGACAGGCCCGGCGGACGCGGGTCAGGAACGCTTCGAGGTTCTTGAGGTAGCTGTGCCGCAGGGATTGCGGATCGGTCAGCACCTCGGCGATGGTCTCCATGCCCTCAAAGAGGGTGCGGTCGGAAAAGGGGAACTCCAGCTCATCATGATCGAGCACGTGCAGTACGAGCACATCGTGCCGGCCGTAGCGGAAGCGCTGCAGGCCGTGGATGACGTCGTCCACATCAGTGAGCAAGTCGGAGAGGATCACCACCATGCCGCGCCGCGGAATGCGCCCGGCGAGCTGCGGGAAAAGCATCTTCACGTCCGTCTTCGCCTGGGGACGGCTGGTCTCGATGGTCTTCGAAAGATCGCTCAAGAATGCACGGCTTGTTGAGACCGGAAGCTGTTTGCGAACCTCACTGTCGAACAGGGTCAGGCCGACGGCGTCCTGCTGGTACACCAGCAGGTGAGCAAGCGATGCCGCCACGGTGGCGGCATAGTCCCACTTGGTCATCCGCCCCGTGCCCGGGTGCTCCGGATATCCCATCGACGCGGAGCAGTCCAGCAGCAGGTGCACGCGCATGTTGGTCTCTTCTTCATACTCCTTGATGAAGAAGCGATCGGCCTTGGCATAGACCCGCCAGTCGAGATGGCGAATGTCGTCGCCGGGGGCGTAGTGCCGGTGCTGGGCGAACTCCACGCTGTAGCCCTTGTAGGGGCTCTTATGCATCCCGCTGACGAAACCCTCCACCACGTGGCGGGCGCGCAGCTCGAGATGGGAGATCTTGCTGAGGACCTCAGGATGAAAGTACTTTGCGGACGCGTTCATCGTGATCCAGGTGCGTGGTGTAGGGTTTCACGTGAGTCAGCAGCTCGTCGATCAGGCGGTCGGGAGTGTACCCCTCCGCCTCCGCAGAGAAGTTGGTCACGATGCGGTGTCGCAGCACGGGATGAGCTAAGGCGCGGATGTCCTCCACGGACACGTGGTGCCGGCCGTACAGCGTCGCCCGGGCCTTCCCGCCCAAGAGCAAAGCCTGCACCGCGCGGGGACCGGCACCCCACTGAATGAAAGTGGAGACATGAGCAGGGGACAGGTGAACTCCACTGTTCACCTGCTCACCTCTCGCCTGGTCTCGGCCT
>SBAX01000327.1 GCA_005240095.1 Phycisphaera mikurensis | reverse complement strand
CAACAAGGCGGACCTGGAGGATCCTTCGGATCTGAAGCGGCGGCTGCGCGGTGCGGGTGTGCTGGAGTTCCGGATTCTGGCGGATCGCGACCCGAGCTCGCCGGAGAACACGACGGACCCGAATCCGCAGCTCAAGCAGCCGATCAAGCGGTATACGGACCAGTTGGCCAAGCTCGGGCCCAAGCCCAAGACGGGTGATCAGTTCCGGTGGCTGCTGATCGAGGACGTGCTGAAGTTCACCGATTCGGCGAACCTTGATGAGTTCAACGCCAAGAAGAGCCTGCCGGGTCAGCCCATCATTGAGGAATACGCCGGGCGGTACTACGTGCTGGCGCACAACGGTCCCGAGTATGCAATGCTGCACGGTGGCGGGAAGGGCAGCCGATCGTGGTCGCTCAAGAATGCGTACGCCGATCGCGACCCCATGACCGGGCACAACGTGGTCTCCTTCACGCTGGACGCACGCGGAGGGCGGATGTTCGGCGAGCTGACCGGACCGAATATCGGGCGGCAACTGTGCATCGTGCTGGACAACGCGGGAGTTTCGTACGCCAACATCAAGAGCCGGATTACGGATCGCTGCCTGATCAGTGGCGGGAGCGGGGGATTCCGGCCCGAGCAGGTGCAATACCTGGTGAGCACGCTGGACGCCGGGTCGCTGCCGGCGCGGCTCAAGGAGACGCCGCTGTCTGAGCAGACAGTGGGTCCGAGCCTGGGCGAAACGAACCGTCGCAACGGCCTGCGGGCCAGCGTCATCGGTGGGGCGCTGGTGGCGGCATTCGTGCTCCTGTACTACGGCTTCGCCGGTGGCGGCATTGCCAACATCGCGTTGGCAATGAACCTGCTGATTACGCTGGCGATCATGGCCATGATGCAGGCGACGTTCACGCTGCCGGGCATCGCGGGTCTGATTCTCACTGTCGGTATGGCTATCGACGCCAACGTGCTGATCTTCGAGCGCATCCGCGAGGAGCGGGCACGGGGGATTGTCTTCAAGAAGGCCCTGAACCTCGGCTATGACAAGGCGTTCTCGGCGATTTTCGACTCCAACCTGACCACGCTGCTGACCTGCATCATTCTGGGGTTCGTGGGCAGCGAAGAAGTGAAGGGCTTCGCCATTACGCTCGGGCTGGGCTTGGCCACGAGCATGTTCACGGCGCTGTTCTGCACGCGGTTGGCGTTCAATACGCTGGTGGCGAAGGGCTGGCTGGATGACTTCCGGATGGCGCGGCTGATCGGCGTGCCCAAGATCGACTGGGTGGGACTGCGGCGTTACTTCCTGCCGATCTCCGGCGTGGCGGTGACGGCGAGCGTGGCGCTGTTCCTGTACACGAGCTTCGCGCATCCGGACAAGCTGTACGACATCGAGTTCCTGGGGGGCACGAGCATTCAGCTTGACCTGAAGCCGGGGGTGACCATGACGGACGATCAGGTTCGCGAGGCGGTGCAATCCACCGGGCAGACCTCCGCGGCCGGGTGGTTGCTCAGCGCGGCGGATTACCTGCTGGCGGCGAAGGTGTCGGAAGGGGAGACGCCGGGTCAGTTCGTCATGAGTTCGGACAAGCTCTCCGGGGATCAGCTCGCGGCGCTGGCCCGCAAGCCCCTGGAGCCTTCGCTGGAGCGCGACGGCATCACGACGACGGGCACGTCGGCGACCTTCGACACCAAGCCCGGGGCGCTGACGCTGGAGACGTTCAAGCTGGCGGTGGCGGATGCGGCGGAGCAGGCACGCAAGGCCGTGGATCGCTTGCGAAACGCGCGGGTGCAGAGCGTGGGAGAGTTGGAGGGCAAGGCCACGGCACTTTCCTACGAGGTGGTCACGGTGGAGACGAATCGGGCGCTGGTACAGAGCGCGATCCTGGCGGCGATGGGCGATCGCCTGGTGATTCAACGGGCCATCCGCTTTGAGGCCGCGTTCGATGAGGAAGTGAATCGCGACCGCTTCTTCGTGATCGAGGCCGAGGACACGTACCTGTCGGACGTAATCGGCGGGGAGGCGAGCTTCGACGTGCGCCCCTATCGCGGCGGCGTGGCGGTGAAGGTGCAGGTGGACGCCAGCGAGAAGCCCATCCCGGCTGCGGAGCTTGAGCGGCGGCTTCGCGAAGTCGGCTTGCAGCCGGAGTTCGAGCAATTCCGGGCCCGGGACTGGGCGGTGTTTCCGCTGGGGACTCCCACTGCCGGTGAGGGCGGGCCGGCGTTCAAGGAATTCGCAGTCTGCTCGGTGGATGAATCGGTGAATTACGACGAGGACCTCACCCTGTGGACGGACTCGGTGGCCAAGCCGCAGTTGGAACTGGTCCACGCGGGGCTGGGCAGCGAAAAATCCTTCAGCAAAGTGGTGCAATTCGCGCCGCAGGTGGCGGGTCAGACGCAGAACCGGGCGCTGTTCGCCATGGTTTTGGCGATGGCGGCGATTGCGATCTACATCTGGATGCGCTTCGGGAATCGCGACTTCGGCTTCGCGGTGCTGGTGGCGCTGGTTCACGACGTGGCCATCACCTTAGGCCTGGTGGCGTTTAGCCACTACGTGTTCGACACAGCCATTGCCAAGGCGGTGTTGTTCGATGACTTCAAGATAGACCTGGCGATGGTGGCGGCGGTGCTGACGGTCATCGGCTACAGCCTCAACGACACGATCGTGGTCTTCGATCGCGTACGCGAGAATCGTGGGCGCACAGGCAGCCTGTCGGCCAACCTGATCAACGAGAGCCTGAATCAGACGCTGTCGCGGACGATCCTGACGTCGCTGACCGTGTTCGTGGTGGTGTTTATTCTGTACGTGTTCGGCGGCAAGGGCGTGCACGGATTCAGCGTGGCCCTGCTCATCGGCGTGATCTCGGGCACGTACAGCACGATCGGCATCGCCGTGCCGCTGGTGTATCGGCCCAAGCTGCTGGCCAACGTGGTGCTGGTGATGGTGACGCTGGGTCTGATCGGGCTGGTGTTCGGGCTCGCGGGCATGACTGCGGTGGGCTGGGTGCTCGCCGGCATCATTGCCGTGGGAGCGATCGTGCTGATGGTGCGCGGCCTGCGCGAGCCGGGATATCTGGCGGCGCAGCCGGCGTGAGCCAATTACGAATTACCAATTACCAATGACCAAGGGGCGATGGACAACTGCCCGCGTGGTGCGACCGTTTGGGCTCAGTTCCGGGGGCGGCGCTGCGCTCCCTTCGGGTGCTCGCGTCGTGCTCGCACCTTGCGGGCGGGCTCGCGGTCCTGACGCTCGCTTCCGGCTCGCTCTACCGGTGGCGGACCGCTCTCGTTCGCTGCGCTCACCCCCTGGCTACTGTAGCGCAGGCTTTCAGCCTGGAATCCGTTTGGTCACGCTGGTAACCCGCGTCGTTATTCTGGCGGTGTTGGTGCTCGGTGAGGTACAAGCGGTAGCGCAGGAGACCGGCGAAGCGGGGGCGGTGGGGGAGCGGGCGGCGGTTAGTGAGGCGGCGCTGCGGCTTCACCGTTCGGCGCTGGTGGTGGACGGGCACAACGACCTGCCGTGGAAGATTCGCGAGAAGGGTCGCTCGTCATTCGCCGTTCTGGACATATCCAAGCCGCAGCCGCAGTTGCATACCGACCTGCCGCGGCTGGTGAGCGGGGGGGTGGGAGCGCAGTTCTGGTCGGTGTGGGTGCCGCCTGATCTGGAGAAAAAGGGCGGGGCGACGCGGACGGCGCTCGAGCAGATCGACATCGTTCAACGGATGATCCGCCAGTATCCCGATGTGCTGGAGCAGGCTTACAGCGCCGCCGACGTGGTCGCCATCCGCGCCCGGGGCAAGGTCGCCTCGCTGATTGGCATAGAGGGCGGACATACTCTGGAGAACTCGCTGGGCGTGCTGCGGGTGTTCTACGGCCTGGGGGCCCGCTACCTGACGCTCACCCATACGGATACGACGCAGTGGGCGGACTCGGCCACGGACGCCCCGCGCCATGGAGGGTTGACGGAGTTCGGCGAGCAGGTCGTGCAGGAGATGAACCGGCTGGGCATGCTGGTGGACATCTCCCACGTGTCGGTGGAGACGATGCACGATGTCCTGCGGATCAGTCGCGCTCCGGTGATCGCTTCGCATTCCTCGGCATTCGCTCTGGCTGCCCATCCGCGCAACATTCCGGACGAGGTTCTTTTGAAGATCCGGGACAACGACGGGGTGGTGATGGTCAATTTCTTCTCGGGATTCATTCATCCGGAGGGGGCCCGCGTGGCCATGAACATGTTCGACGTGCTTCGTAAGCTGCGGGCCGAGAACGCCGCGGAGGCGGAGATCACTTCCGCGATGGAGAAATGGCACAAGGAAAACCCCATGCCGCGCGGTAATGTCGCGACGGTCGTCGATCACATCGACCACATCGCCAAGGTGGCGGGGATTGATCACGTGGGCCTGGGCTCCGATTTCGACGGGATCAGCATCACACCGGAGGGGCTGGAGGACGTGTCGTGTTTTCCGCACCTTACGCAGGAGATGCTTCGTCGCGGCTACGGCGAGGAGCAGGTTCGCAAGGTTCTCGGGGAGAATGTGATGCGGGCTCTGCGGGGTGCGGAAGCGGTGGCGGCCAACCCCCCTTAGTCCCCCCTTAGTGAAGGGGGGAGGCGCCGGTGACCGGTGGCGGTGGCTGGCGTGGCGAGACGGATTTCAGATTTGAGATTTGAGATTTCAGAAACACTCTTCCAGGACGTTGCGCTATGAACGGATCAGCGGATTCGGGCGGGGGCGCGACGCCGGCCTTGGAGCGGGTCGCTGCGGTGATGCGCGGGCCGGTCGAGTCGTATGTCGCGATCTTGCGCGAGGTGATCGGGGCGAGGCTGCGATCGCTGACTTTGTACGGCGCAGTGCTGGATGGGAGTTTCAACCCCCGGAACGATTCGGCGGACAGCGTCCTGGTGGTCGATGGGCTCGAGCCGGCGCTTCTGCGGCGACTCGCGGACCGCGGGCAGAGCCTGGGCAGGCTCGGCTTTGCGGCACCGCTCACGATGACTCCCGAGCACATTGGCACTTCGCTGGACACGTTTCCGCTGGAGTTCATCGAGATCGCCCAGCGACACGCGACGGTGGTGGGGGCCGATCCTTTCAGCGAGCTGGCCTTTGTGGAGGCGGACGTGCGTCTGCAGTGCGAGCGGGAGGTGAAGCGCCTGCTGATCGGGCTGCGGCAGGGCCTGCTGGCTACGGCGGGCCGGCAGCGGCTGATGCCCTCGCTGGAGCGGGACGCGGCGTCGGCGCTCATGCGTACGCTTCGCGGAGTGAGGTGGCTGCGCGGGCAGAAGGAGTTCATGCCTACTGAGGACGTCGTGACTGCGGTAGAGAAGATTGCCGGTCGGCGATTGGAAGGGCTGCGGACGGCCCTGGACCGATCGGTGCAACCGGGGTGGGAGGAATTCGAAAAACTGTATCATGATGTTGAGGCGGTTGGCGGGTTGGTGCATGCGTAGCGTTCGGGCGTTCGATCATGGTGACCCCGCCCATCGCTGCGCGATGGATGGGGCACCCGGGCGCACCGCTACCAGTGGTTTGCGGCGTTTCTGCGACCCTTTCAGGGTCGCGATATTTGACGGGACGTGGTCCGGGGGCGGCGCTGCGCTTGGCCCCGGTTACTTCAGCGCAGGCTTTCAGCCTGCGTGGTCCGGCGCTTCTTGCGGCCTGCCACCGCGGCGAACGGATCGCAGCACACTTGGCGAGGGAACGGAGTGACAAGGTACTCGTATCCCGGGTTGCTGGTCGTCGCGCTGGTGTGGCAGGGGATGGGCGGCGCGGCGGTGGCGGCGGTCACGGTGCGCGATCCGGGCACGTACGTCGTGGATCAGGCGGGGATTGTCGACGCGGTCACGAAGCAGCGGCTCGATGGCTGGCTGCGAGAGTTGGAGCAGAAGACCACGGCTCAAGTCAAGGTGCTGACGGTTGCGACGGTCGAAGGGGAGGATTTCTTCGGCTTCGTTCATCGCCACGCGGAGTTGTGGAAGCTTGGGAAGCGAGGCAAGGACAACGGGGCGCTGATCGGCATCGCCGTGCAGGAGCGAGAGTTACGGATTCACGTGGGCTATGGGCTGGAGCCCGTGCTGCCGGACTCGTGGTGCGGATCGCTGTCGCGGAATGTCATCGCCCCCGAGTTCAAGAAAGGGCGCTACTCTGACGGCATCTTTCAGGGAACGGTAGCGGTCGCGAACAAAGTGGCCGACGATGCGAATGTACAGTTGACGGGGATTCCTGACTTTCGACACCGATCGTCGTCCTCCATGAGGCCGATCGGATGGGGCGGGCTGTTGATGCTGCTCCTGTTGATCGTGATTGTGGTGAACGGGACGCGCCGTGCCCAGCGCTACAGCCGGTGGGATGGCGGGCTCTTCGGAGGCTGGTTCTGGGGCGGGT
>SBAX01000255.1 GCA_005240095.1 Phycisphaera mikurensis | reverse complement strand
GGGTTGGCGTCCCCACTGATTTCCAGGAACGCGGCGCGACCGGTCCCCGCGGCGGAGGCCGCCAGGCAACTGCCGCTGCCCAGGTGAAGGACGTTCACGCCCGCGCCGGTCCCGAAGTGGAAGACGTCCAAGGCCGGGCCGGCGTTGTTCGCATCTCCCGCCTGGAAGAGACCCGCGCTTCCGCCGGGTCCTACCGCCGTCGCCAGAATGGCCAAGCCGCCACCGGCAGTCGTCGCCGAGATCGCCGTGCCGATTCCGTTGTTCTCCACGGAAAAGCCTGCGGCGTTGGTCGAGACCTTGCCCGAGAAGGGCAGCTGCAGACTCCCGCCGGAACTGTTTCGCGCCACGATGGCGAAGGGCGCCGTGGTGATGGACTGTCGCGGCACGAGGGTCTGCACGTCACCGCTACCCGCAGGCACCGCCACTAAGACCTCCAGCCACAAGGCTACGCCCAACTTGAAAGGCTCGGGCCCGAAGTCGAGGTCTACGGTAAACAACCCGTTGACGACCTCGACATCGTGGAACTCCATCGCTTTGGTGAGCCGGTTGCCTTCCACGTCCGCGTCATAGAGGACGAACGACACGTCCGCCGGCTGGTTGACCGGTACGCCCGCGGCCTTCAATTGGCCCTGATACGTAAACGCCGTATCGCTCGCCGCGGTGGCAGAGTCTGTCCATGTGAACAGTAACGTAAGCAGCAAAAACCGCAGGGTCCTTTTCATGACAATCCCTCCTCGTCCGCCATCCAGAAGTGCCGGCGAAAACACGACGACCCGAAAAAAATGACGAAGCGTATTCTATCGAACCGAAGGCTTGGAAAAAACGGCCCGCAACAGCCCCATAATCGGGCACCGCACATCGAGGAGCGATTGAAATGCGCCCGAGTCCCGGCCTGAGTGGCCGTGCTTAGCCGAGATTGCGCACGAAGGAGGCGTATTCCTTGGCGCCCATGAGGGCCTTGAGGGGGTCAACCGCCTCCGTCTTGATCTTGATCATCCAGCCCTCTTCGAAGGCGTCGTCGTTGACCAGCTCGGGATGATCAGACAGCGCGGTGTTCACCGCAACGACTGTGCCGCTGACGGCAGAGAAGATCTCGGAGGTGGCCTTGACGGATTCGACCTCGCCGACGGCGTCCCCGACATTCACCTTGGACCCCACCTCGGGCAGGTCCACATAGGTGATGTCGGTCAGCTCATCCGCGGCGTACTGAGTGATCCCCATGGTGACGACGTTTTCGTCGAGCAGGGACCACTCGTGCGTTTCGCTGTACTTGCGATCGGAAGGAACTTTCATACAAGAAACAGAAACTAGACACTAGAAACTAGAATCTCTCGTCTCGGGCGTTCACCTACTGCCGGTGATGTAACCTCATCGCGGTCGTTTGTAAAACGGGAGTTTGACGACCTTGGCCGGGACCTGCTTGCCGCTGATTTCGACATGCAATTCCGTGCCCTCGGCCGAACACTCGGCCGAAACAAACGCCATCGCAATGCTCTTACCCAGTGTCGGACTGAGGGTGCCGCTCGTGACCTGGCCGACCGCCCGGCCGTCACGAAAGACGCCAAAGTGCTGGCGGGCGATCCGCCGCCCTTCCAGCTCCAGGCCCACGAGCTTACGCGCCAGCCCGCGCTCGTTCAAGCGTCGCAGGCTATCCGCCCCGATGAAATCCTTGGACAGGTCCACGCACCAGGCCTGGCCTGCGGTCAGCGAATCCACGTCTTCGGTCAGTTCGTGCCCATAGAGGGGCATGGCCGCCTCCATCCGCAGGGTGTCGCGGGCCCCCAGCCCGGCGGGTTTGATGACCGGGTGCGGGCTCTCCTTCGTGCCGAACAGTCGCGGAATGAGCGCCTTGACCAGCACCGCGGGAAGCACGACTTCCAACCCATCCTCGCCGGTGTAGCCGCTGCGATAGGTGACCGCCTGCAAGGGCCCGATGTCGCGGACCGTAAAGTGGTAGCGCTTCAAACCGCTCAGGTCGTTGCCGGTCAGCTCCTTGGCCAGCTCCAGCGTCCGCGGCCCCTGGCAGGCGATCATGGCGGTCGCCAGGGTTTCGTCCACGATGTTGATGTTCTTGCCCGCCGCGTGGTTCTGCAACCAGGCGATGATCTTCGCCCGGTTGGAGGCGTTGCACACGATGCCCCAGTGGCCTGCGAAGCGCGACACGATCACGTCGTCGAGGATGCCTCCATCCTCGCGGCAGATATGCGAATAGAACGAGCGCCCCGGCTCCGCCCCGGTCAGGTTCCGCGTGTAGATGCGATTGAGGAATTCTTCGACGCCATCGCCCATGATCCGCAGGCGGCCCATGTGGGACACGTCGAACACGCTGCACGCCGTTCGCGTGTGGTTATGCTCCTCGACGATGCCCGCGAACTGCACCGGCATCAGCCAGCCCGCGAACTCCACCATGCGCGCTCCCATCTCCACATGAATGTCGTAGAGCGGCGTCTTGAGGAGCGTCTCGGTCATGCCGGGGCTACGGTAGAGACGCTCCGGCGGCCTGTCAAACAACTCAACTGGATCCTTCAGCGATTGAGCCATTGGGGTGGCTTTAGGGTCCTCTTCTCCTAGTCGAAGGCGCGGATGGCGATGTCCATGATGTAGTGAACGACGCCCAGCCAGATCACATCGCGGCTCCTGACCACCGTGGCAAGAATGGCCGCGGGCAACAGCGTGTTGAGGACGAAGAACGCGACCATCTCCCCAGGGCCTCGGCCTTCGTTGAGTTGCCGCGGAACGTGCGCAGCGGCAAAGAGCATGCCCGCGATCATCAGCGACGGCCACGCCCCCACCACCCAGCGAGAACGCACGAAGACGAACGCCAGCGCCACGCCTTCCAGGAAAACGGGCAGAAGATTGGTCAGGTTCTCCGCCTGGATGATTCCTGCGATGACGTCATCGAGCTGACTGATTTCGCCGCGCAGGCCCAGATACACGGCGGTCGCCAGCACGCCTAATGCCCCGCCGACCAGCAGCCGACGCGCAATGTGGTCCGTGGGAAGAAGAATTGTGCACGGGCCCTGACGCCGCAGCGCCAAGGCAATCCCGATGGGGGAGAAAATGATCAGATTGTTGACGGCCCAGGTGACGTGTCGGACCCACGCCGAACCGGCGGGCACCAGAAGCTTGTTGTTGTAGAGGGCGCCGAGGGCAAAGATGCCGACGGCTGTCGCGACGGCCACTGCGAGATCGAGCCACGGGCGATTGGTCGTTGGAAACGGCCCGGGAGCCCGCGGGGCGATAGCAAATCGGCTCAGCATCAGCCAGCCTCCGCAGGCGGTCAGGTACGCTACGGTCACCGGCAGGAAAAAACGCAGCGACGCCGTCTGCACCTCGGCGTCTGCTGCCGCGGCTATGCAGGTCACCACGAACGTAGCCGAGTGAATCACAGAGTCGCTCCTGGGCGCTTCTTCACTCCCAGGTAGGCCAGGTAGGCGCGAACCAATTCCGTTTCCAGCCGCCGATCGTCCACCCGCACCGCGCTGGCCGTGCTCTCTCCGAACAGAATCTTCTCGCGAAGGGTCGCCATCACCATCAGAAAACCCAGCGACCCGGCGAGCCGGGGATCGGAATGGGCGATCTCTGCGCTCCGCGCCGCGAACAGCTCGCCGACCCGCCCCACGGCATTGGCGTCGCGGAACCGCGGATCGGCGTATCGCCAGTCGGGATGGGCATGGCCGTGAAGGACGAGGGCCCGCATCAGGCCTCGCTTGCGGCGATAGAGCTTGCAGACGAATCCCACCAGGGTCTTGACCAGCGCCACGGTGGACACGCCCTGCCAGCGGGCAGGATCCAGCATGACCGCCACGGTGGCCAGGGCCTCCTGCTGATGGCGGTCGTACATCGCTGCCAGCAGCGATTCCTTGTCCGCAAAGCGAGCGTAGAACGCCCCCACGGACGACTTCGCCCGCCGGACCAACTCCTGCACCGTGAGTTGCTCGAAATGGCGGTGTTCCAGCAACTCCTCCGCCGCACCCAGGAGCCGGTCCAGCGTATCCTGACTGCGCTGCTGCCGGGCAGGCCGCACCCACCGCACTGCCGGCGCCGCTTTGGAAGTACGTGGTTTTCGAAGTCCTTTTCGACGATCCATGCCATCCCCAGACACGTCGACACTTCCGAAAAAGAAATAAACAGAATAGAAATTCTTATTCTAATCCAAGGAAACGTCAACACAAGCCCCGGGACCGTGCACATCCGACAGGCATTGCGGAAGGCGTGCATCCCTGAGGACCAGCTAACGGCCCCAAGGCCGCTGGTTTTGGCCGCGTCCCGCACCGTCCGAGAATCCTTGACGCCGCAAGGCCAGCCAAATAGCCGAGGTCTCCTCTCGCACGGCCACGCATTTGACGGGACATCCACCAACATGGTAAGTTGCGGCCTGGGCCGGAAGGAGCTGTGACGTGGGGGAGTGCGGAAACTCACCGCGAAGTTCCCCGCGGCGCGACGAAGGGCATTCCTGAAGCCGCAAGGAAACCCCGCCTAATCGGCTATGGAGGATCGGTGGGACGCGTCATCGCCAAGACCGAGGTCGAGGGACTGGTGGTGAGACATTCGGTGTTCGCGGCGGAAGAAAGAGTCGCTCCGCACGTTCACGAGCTGCCCCAGATCTCCCTACAACTCAGCGGCCTGATGTGGGACACGGTCGGCAACGCCGTTTGCACGCTCACGACGGACGCCGTGTACGTGGCTTCGACCCAGCGACTTCATCAACATCGCGCGGGACCGCAAGGGTCCGAATGGCTGTGCATTGACTTCAAACCAAGTCGTCTCGCCGAACTGCGCGAGGTAACCAGTGCCTTGGACGAGCCCGGGATGGTCGGCTTGGAAACTGGCGTGAAGATCGGTCGAAGGATCAATCGCGAATTGCATCTCGGTGATCGAGCCTCTCGGCTGGCGATTGTCGGCCTGACCTACGAACTGATCACGACGCTGGACCGGAATCGCCGGGACAAAACCGGCCTCCCGCGCCGACCGCGCTGGTTAGCCTGTGCCGAAGCATTGTTGCAGGAATGCGTCACAAAACAGATCAGCCTCGCGGAGATCGCCGGACAAGTCGGCGTGCACCCCGTCCATCTGGCCCGGGCGTTTCGGCGGCATGTCGGCGTGACCATCGGGAGCTATGTCCGCTCCTTGCAGGTGGACCGCGCCTCTGCTCTGCTGTCAGATTCGGATGCCACACTGGCGCAAATCGCGCTGGCCAGCGGCTTTTATGATCAGGCCCATTTTTGCCACATTTTCAAGCGGATGACGGGATTCACACCGGGCCGATACCGTGCCTGCGTCCGTGGGCGCTAATCCCATACAACGCACTGCATTTTCTACAATATTTTCCGTTGCTCCTCGTGGATCATGCTCGGGGAGACCGGCGCCGCGAAGTGAGTGTTCCGACCTCGTTTGCGACGAAAAAGCCGGTTTGCCGGGGAGAGCTGCAAATGAGACGGAAATGGTTGCTTCATCCGCGATGGGTCGGTTGGTTGGTCGGTACTTCGTTCGTCGCTCCCGCTTTCGGCACCTTCCATCTGATGCAGATCGATCAGGTGATCGGCGGGGTAAACGGGGACAAGACTGCCCAGGCTATTCAGCTTCGAATGCGAGTCCCCCTCCAGGATCAGCTGCAAGAATCGCGAATTCGCGCCTGGGACGCCAACGGTGATAACCCCATACTGCTTGTCGCGCCGGGCAATCCGGTGGCGGTGTCGAACGGCGGCTCCACCGTGCTGATCTGCTCCCCCGCGTTCGCCGCCCACACCAGTCCGGCGGCCGTGTGTGACTTCACCATGAGCGCGTTGATTCCGGTTTCCTATCTCTCGGCCGGCAGCCTGACGTTCGAATCGGCCGATGGAGCGACCGTTCTCTGGCGGCTGAGCTGGGGCGGGGCCGTGTACACGGGCAGCGGCGCTGGCTCCTTGGACAATGATGCCGACGGCAACTTCAACCCTCCATTCCCCGGGCCGCTGCCCACGACGTGCAATCGCTCGCTTCGCTTTGACGGCCCATCTGGGGACCTCAGTACGAACAATGCCGCGGACTATATCGTCACCAGCGGCGCTGCAATCCTGCGACGTAACGCCGGGACCATGTACACCGTGTTGGGGTGTGCAACGGATTCTGATTGCGACGATGGACTGGCGTGTACTCTTCACGACGCGTGTGTCAGCGGGTGCTGCGTTTTCACAACCGATCGCGCAAGCTGTAGTGATGGTCTATTCTGCGATGGCGTAGAGGTGTGCGACGCATACACGGGATGTCAGTCCCCCGGCAATCCATGCGCCCCGCCCGCTACGACGTGCGATGAGGCCATGGACTCTTGTGGACCGTGCGTTATCGACTCGGATTGCGATGACGGCGTTTCCTGCACCACGGACACTTGCGCCGCACCGAACTGCGTGTTCACGGCGGACGATGTGAACTGCGCCGACAATGGCCTCTTTTGTGACGGGATGGAGTCCTGCGTCCCCGACCTCGGTGGTTGTGTTTCCAGCGGAAATCCGTGTCCTTCCCCCGACAGTTGTGATGAAACGACGGATACCTGCGTCATGCTCACCATTGCGCTGGAGGTGGTGGCCGGGGCGGCCGCCACGGCTGGTCCCGGGACCCTGTCTTCGCCGGTGGGTCTGACTCATGCAGGCGACGGCACGGGCCGGCGCTTCGTC
>SBAX01000265.1 GCA_005240095.1 Phycisphaera mikurensis | reverse complement strand
GGCCCGGCTGGATCAGATGATGGCGGCGTGAATCCCATGGCCGGAAGTCTTACACAAAAACGGCTGAATCGATTCCACTTGAACCCCGAGCCAAGACACCAGTTTGAACGAATGGGTATGGTCCGTCGTACATTCGAGGGTCGTTTCGCGGTCGGTGCGTAAATTTCCCTCGTAAGATTCGAGTGAGGTACTTGACTTTCTTTAGTCGCCAATGCTCCGGCATTTCTCCGAGCCACTCAACGCCGGAATCTTTCATCGGCGCGGTGGGGTTGAGGCCCTTCGTGACGGCGTGGCCGATGAGAGCGGCTCGCTTCTCCCGAAGCAGTTCGATGAGCCGTTCTTTCTTGGCGACAAGTTCGTCGATGCGGGCCGTCTCGCGACGAAGGAACCGGGCAATTGCTTCTTGCTCTTCGATGGGTGGAACGGGGAATAAGGCCGTTGCTATTGCGTATCGGGAGAGGCCGAAACGGGTGATGCCGTTGGCTGCGATTCGGAACTGGTCGCGGACGGCGTGGGCGGCGAAGGCACGGAACAAGTACTCGCCGTGAGTGTGCTCGGGGAAGGGGCGAACCTGAGCAAGATGATAACCGCACACGACGCCGTCAAGTTGTTCGTGAACGTAAGCCGGGACAGCGATGTCGTTCCATTCCTCGGAATCCTTGGTGATGAGTACGTCGCCCTGTTGGAGGTGAAAGCGACGAATCTCCTCGGGCGAAGCCGTGGCTTCCATGAATGGAATGTCGGCGGTGATGTAGTCGCGATGGTAAACGTCAACGTAGTTGCAGAGTCGGACAGGCTGTTCGTTGGCCTCTGACTTTTTGTTGACGTTGCTGGTGCGTAGGGAGGCGACGTGCTTGAGTCGTCGAATCCTCCAGTGCTTTGGAATGGGGCCAAGCCAGCGAACGGCGGATTCGCGATTCGCCGCGTACGGATGAAACCGCAGCCTTTTCATTTCGGGGGTAAGTGCTGCGGTCATCGGTAGCGGACCTCTCGCCCCTTGGTTTCTTCGAGCCACTTGGCGTTAATGGCCTCCATCTCATATCCCAAGAACCGCTGTAAGGTCTCGACTATGATTGGATTCTCATCGTCTTCCCACTCGTAGAGAATCCCTCCAAGGTGAAAACACGCGTCTTCGCCAAACTGGAACCGGCTCTCAAGGATGTCCCGGTTGCACGTCTTGTCGAAGTGGGCAGCCTCGTGAAGGAGTCGAAGTGCGGTGGTGACGACTTGACGGACTTGTTCTGCGGTGCAACCGACCTGCGATGCGATGTTCTCTGCCCAATTCTCAGTCATCCGACGACCTCCCGAAGCATCGTGACAATGTCCTTTTCGAGGCCTGCGATGTCGGCCTCGATTTCTTCGAGCGGGCGGGGCGGCGTGTACTGGTAGAAGTGCCGGTTGAAGGGGATTTCGTAGCCAACCCTTCCGACGTGACCGTCGCTTTCGTCGCGGACGGTTTCGTTAATCCATGCGTCGGGTACGTGGGGTCGGACCTCGCGGTCGAAGTATTCGCGGATGTCTTCCTTAAGCGGAACGTTTTCGTAGTCGCGTAGCTCCGAGTCGGGTTCGGGGTTGCCGTCAGAGTCGCGACAGATGTCGGCGGTGTCATCTCGCTCGGAGAGGGCAGCGAGAATTGCTTTTTTGAGCGGTGCGGGTATCCGCACGCCTTCGGCCTCAAACGCTGCGAGTAGGTCGGCCTCGAAATCGGGGCGGTTATTGTAGACCCGGTCCGCGTCGAGGGTGCCAAGCGTGCGGATGACGGTTTCCTGAAGCTCGCGACCGGCCTCGATGTCGTCTTGGGCGGCTTTGTCCTTTCGCTTTTTTGATTCGGCGAGCTTCACGAAGGCGGCGGCATCGCGGAGTCGCTCGATACGTTCGGGTGAGGCTTGGAAGTTGAGCCGAAGCGGACGTTCGACGGTGATTTGTTGATATACCCATTGGTGCCTCAAACTTGCCCGCGGTCGCCCCCCGCGTGGGGGCGTGGATTGAAACTGACCCCAACATCGTCGGCCACGCGTTACGCGGCTCTGTCGCCCCCCGCGTGGGGGCGTGGATTGAAACCAGAAGTCGCGCCGCTTCTGCGTCATGTGTGTGGCATGTCGCCCCCCGCGTGGGGGCGTGGATTGAAACCGTGCATCGTGTCGCACGTCGGCGGGCACAGCACGCGTCGCCCCCCGCGTGGGGGCGTGGATTGAAACCATTCGAGCCAGATCGAAAGCCGCATTCGCCACGGAGTCGCCCCCCGCGTGGGGGCGTGGATTGAAACATCCTCCACCACCAGATTGAAAATCTTCGTCAGCGTCGCCCCCCGCGTGGGGGCGTGGATTGAAACTGCCCGTACAAGTGGCAATCTCCATCATGAATCGGCGTCGCCCCCCGCGTGGGGGCGTGGATTGAAACTGTTCGCCGAAGGCGCGGCGAATGTCTTTGATCTGCTGGTCGCCCCCCGCGTGGGGCCGCTCACAGCCGCACCGTCCGGCGTGAAGATGCCCGGTGTCCGATGGCCAAAACACGAACGACGAAGAATCGCACCGAGAATCAGCCCCTCACGAGGTGGACGGGAGCTACCTTCGCCGCCATCCAGACCGAGCCGCCAAACCGACGCAAGCTACACGCGAGAGATTCTCCTCCGGAGCGGCGGTTACGTAGCCCTCAGGGCGTCGGCGGGAGCAATGGGGACGATGGGGACGGTCGAATCCCAGTTTCCTCTACGCGCGTGCGTAAGCCGGCCGCGGTTCCGTCGGGGGCACGGGGAAGCTAATCTCGACGACCGCCTTGTTAGGTCGGTCAGACCGGAATCGACGCCGAATTCTCCTGCCGGGCGCGCCCGCGTGGGAGGGCACCAACCGCCAGCGGCGTAAACACACGCAGCGTCGAGCATGTTGGCGTCCTGGACCGCATTGAGTTCGTGGGGTAGCGAAGGGACGCCACGAAATGCGCGAAGAAAGACGCTAGGCCGGCAGCCCTTGAAAGCTAGCTTCGCTGATTCCATCGAAGCCCCCACGGCAGGCGTCAGATGGTTGCCTCGACGACCTGACAATCTTCGGGGTTACCTCAATTTGGGGTACCCCATAAGGTGGAGGTTACTCATCAGCGGATGAGCCCCTCACGCGCGCGCGCGTGACGAGGCGAATCTGGCGATCGTGCATGGACCCGCCGATGGACGCACGGCCCCGCGTGGAAGTGCTTCGAGTACGGTGGCAAATGAAGAACACCGCGACGCCGCGCCAAAAAATCACGGGCTCAGATGCCGTCGGAAGCTACCTCTACCAACTCTCGAAGCTCGGCCGCGCGAGAGGCAAGAGATCGTCGGTTTTTTCGGCGCGCAGCGAAGAAAGCGTATGACGCCCGCTATCATTCTGGGTGTACCGTAGAAGCATGACAGGCGAAGCATGATAGGCGAAAAGATACAAGAACGAAGACAGAAGCTAGGCTTGACGCGCGACGCGCTGGCGAAGAAGGCCGCCTTTTCCGCTTCCCAGGTTTATCAGTGGGAAACCGATCGGCAGAAGCCGAGCGCGGACTCGCTCCTCGAACTGGCTGACGCCCTGGGCGTGACCGTTGACTGGCTCCTGGGACGGGAATAGACGGCCGGCAGGTTCTCGTTCGATTCGGCGCGTGGCAACTTTCGATTCACGCACAGCCTAGCTCCTGGAAACCGCACCTTCCCGCTGCACAGCCGAGGGCTCGTGTGGGGGGATAGCCGACCCTTCTGCTGCGTTCAAAATCGGGGCCTGAACGTGGGCGCCGCCACGGCCTTCGGCCCCAGGTTGGGGCGGTGCTCCACCTCGCGCCAGCGCCCTTTGGCGTCGTTTCTCCCGATCGGCGGATTCGGTCCGGGCTTGTGCCGCCCGATTGCGGAGCGTGTAGAGCGGGCAACCGGTCGCCGTGCAGCGTTCGACTTCACCGGGCTCCCACCCCACGCACATCGCACAGAAGGCCCGGATCGCTGACTTCGCACTCCCTTTCCGGCCCCTTTCGTAGAGCTTTCGGAAGTTCTCCGGAATGTCGGGGCTCTGCCAGTCCACTGATCAGCTCCCCGATCCCGCCGCCGTGGCTCCCTCGACGATCCCCAGGATGCGAGCGCGAATCGTTTCGGGAAGACTCGGCCATGCCGCCGTGATCGAGGCGAGCTCGACACTGGCGTTCTGCGCGCTGTCGTTTTTGCTGTCGGGGGGTGTCTCCGAGATCGCTAAGTCGTTGTCAGAGCAAGTGTTAGGTGGTGGCGACGAGCACGTTGCCAACGTGAATGTCGAGGGTTCAAGTCCCTTCACCCGCTGTCCCTCCAGGCGTGGACTCGTTTTAGAGCTTCCGGCGTCGAATCAGCTCCAGGTATGCGGGGACCGGATCGGGATAGGTCCCCGGTGCCGGCAGGTTCCACTTGGAGAACAACTTTTCGTTATCCTCCTGGCCCACCGGCAGGTCGCACAGTTTCCGCTCATCATGATCTTCGTCGTGGTGGATGAGCGCCGACCGGCAGCCGAGGACCTTCAGGCCCTCCCATAATTGAATGCGCAGCGAAAGGTCCGGATCGAACCCAAAAAAGTAGAAGCGGCGATCCAGAAAGCCGATTTTCTCCAGCAGTCCCCGGCGAAGCAGACCAAAGTTCGCGTACGGGTATCCGCGAACATGACACAACTCGTAGCTTATTCCCTGGTGCATTACGCGGTCGAGCACGTTGCGCTCGCTGTGCCAGTTATGGTAGAAGGCCACCATTCCCACGTCGGAAAGGTCGGGCCGCTCGATCATCGCCACCGCGTTCTCCACCGCGCCCGGCAGCGGATAGGCGTCGTCGTTGAGCCACATGACGTAGTGGCCCGTCGCCGCGCGGAATCCCCTGTCAAACGCCGCAACCGCTCCCTCTCGCCGCTCCTCCAGGATCACCCGCAAGTCCGACCGCCCGGCAAGCCACGCCCGCGTACCATCGGTGGAACCGCCGTCCACGATCACCAGCTCATGGCGAAGGTGTACGTTCTCTAGGATTCGACCGAGACATCGCCGCAACCGCTCCTGCCGGTTGAAGGTCGGTACGACAATCGAAACCACCCGCTCCGCATTCATGACATGGCCTTTATCGACCATTGCCGGGGTGCGCCTGTGCCTTGCGGGCAATCCGGTGCCGGGGGCGGTCAGCCTGCTTTTTTGAAAAAGAGACTTGTCCGCTGAAAAGCATCTGGTTATAATCTTTCAGAAGCTTTTGAAAGGATCGCCCATGGCCGAAGGACGAATCGACGCCGCCCGGAGCCTCTTTATCCGCCGCTGGGGGGAGATGGCCGCCAGTTGGGGCATCTCCCGCACCATGGCGGAGATTCACGCCATGCTTTTCGTTTCCTCGCAGCCGGCCTGCACGGATGACGTGATGGAGGAACTCGCCGTGTCCCGCGGTAGTGCCAGCATCAACCTCCGCCAGCTGGTGAACTGGGGCCTGATCCACCGCGTGCATCGTCGCAACGACCGCAAGGAATACTTCGAGGCCGAGCACGACGTCTGGCAGATGTTCGACACCATCATCCGCGAACGCCGGCGTCGTGAAGTCGAACCCATCGTCGAGACGCTCCAGCGCTGCCTGACCATCATCTCCGAGGAGCGCGGGCGGCTCTCGGCCGAGGCCCGCAAGGAGGCGGAAGTCTATCAGAAGCGATTCACCGACATCCTCGAATTCTGCGGGACGATGAACACGCTGTTCAACCTGATGAGCAAGGCGGGCCGCACGGGCCTCAAGCCCCTCGCCAAAACCGTCGGCAAACTCGTGGGATAGCGAAGCTGACCCCCTCTCCCTCGCAGGGAGAAGGTTGGGGTGAGGGTATATCGGCTGTCAGTTCGTTCCCGCCTTCGATACCCGCTCCCCCGCCTCGAAGTCGTGGATCAGCTCCGGCGGCGGAACGACCATCCTCCTGGCCCGCTGCCCATGCGGAAGCACCTTCACCTCCGCGCCGAAATCATCGAAACCCAGCTTGGAGGCAGCCTGATAGGTAGACAGCGCCCGCAGTCCGCCAATCACCACCACCGAGTATCGCGCGTTCAGCGGGTTTGTCCCCGCCGCAATGACCGCCGACTTGGGATGGGCGTGAACGTCGCCATCGACGTCGAACGACTGCTCGCCGAAACGGATGGGAAATGCCTCACGGAAGCGCTGCGCGATTCCGTTCGTACTCGGCCGGCCGATCAACAGAACATGGTGGTTCTTCAATTGTTCCTCCGTCGCCTGCGCGTCGGCCACAATGGGCAAGGCGATATTGGAGTGGGCCATCCTCAGCCGCTCCTGCAGGACCTCGGCGGCGTCGCGATTCCCATCCGCATCGTCTGCAGTGCCATAGACGATGATCGTCTGTTCAATATCGTGCATGAACGAAACCACATCGAACCGCCCCCCATTGGCTCGCGCCACCCGGGCATACTTGTCGAAGATCAGACGCTCGGGCGCCGTCTCCGTCTCGACGAAAAACGCGCCCGTCGCCGGATCAATCGCCACGACCTCGGTGATCTCGTCCCCGGCGTTTTCGACCGTGATCTCCACTTTCGCGGGTAGCGGTCCGCCTGTGGCCGCGAGCACCCCTTCGATCCGCTGTCGCCCCTCTTCGCCTACACCATTTGCCTTGACGTTGGAAAGCGCCAACTTCGGCAGGCCGGTGCCCTTGACCCAGTAGTCAAAGAATCCGCCCAGGTCCTCGGTCGTCGCTTTGCAGGCCGCGATCTTAAAGTCACTCCACGACACCGGCAGGCCCGCATACGCAAGGCCGAAGTTGTCCATCATCTCGACGAACTTCTCATCGCCCAGCATGCGCCGTAGTTCATTGAGGACCAGCACCCCTTTGCCGGACGCGATGCGATACCACTCTCGCGAGGCGTCGTCGGAGCGGATGCTGGCGAGCGGCGTGTCACCAATCACGGCCGCGCCGCTGAGGTATTGAGCCCTCTTCGCATAGAGACTGATGGCCAGCTTGCTCAAGTCGCGGTCGCAAAGGCAGCCTCCCTCGGAGGTTGCCAGCATGCCGTGTTCCCGCGCCACCGTGCGGTGATAATCCGCAAACGCCGCCGCCAGCCAGATGTCGCCGTCGGACTTCGGCAGAATGGTCCCCCGCCAGACAAGCTTGTTGGGCGGCGTCTCCTCATGACTGCGCCGCCTCTCTTCATCGTCATCGCCGCCGAACGTGGCCTTGTCTTCGTCCAGATCCACGGCCTCCGCGACGAGCTCCGCTTCCGGCGGGGCCTCGCCGTGAATGATCGCCCAGGGATTGCTGACCAGGGGTTCGATGCCCGGATAATCGCGTTTTTCGTCATCCCTCGGCGTCCACGTCTCTCCGCGCGGGGGACCGAAGATCACCCAGCTCTTCATGTCTTTGGCCAGGTCCGTCGTCGTGAACTTGGCATCTACCGAAGCGGAGGCGCAGATCGGCGAAGTGGTAAACGCCTCCTTCGCGAAGTCCACGCCCATCTTGCCCTTGTGCTTGCGATACAGCTTGATCCAGGCCGCGTCCCGATCGCTGGGGTTCCACACCATGTTCGCGGGGCGATCGTTCGTCGCCGCGATGGTCTCCAGGCGCACCTGCAAGTCCTTCGTATTGTTGCACCCCCAATAGAACCCCTCCGTGCCGCCGAACCATTCGCCTTTGCTGCTGCGGTAGAGCTTGCTGGTATGCGTGCCCAGCTCGAACATGGCGATTTCGTTGGTCTTGGTATCCGCCAGCAGCCACTCGTTGGTGTACAGCCCGTTGTTGGACTCTTTGAGGATTGCGACCACGCCATCGATCGAATCGGCGTATTGCAACGCTTTGCGAATGCGACTGGACAGCGGCGACCCGGCCGCGTTCAGCCGCGTCTGGTCCAGAGTCGTTTCGCTGCACAGGATTCCCGCGGAGTTCATGTAATAGTCCATCCCGCTGTGGATGCCCCCGGGGAACGTCTGCATGGACACGCGATGGCCTTTGGCCGGCTGCACATCCAGCCAGATGTTGTAGAACGTCGAAGGATACAGAGAGAACATCGTGATGTGCCCGAAGACGATCTTGCCGTCGGCCGTCGCCGGCCCATTGGCCGCGAACGCCGAGCAATGGCCCGGCTTGGGCGGCAGCATTGGTTTGGCCGGAGCATCCGGAAACTTCAGCCCCTCAAGCCCCTTGGGCAACGCCTCGTTGGCCCACGGCAGGGTCATGATCTCCGGCCACAGGTTCAGCGTGGCGATGTCCGAGAGGTCCAGCGGTCGCCCATCAAACTTCGCCCCCTCCGCCGACGCCCCGTCGGCGATGCCCCGCATTTCCTCCAGATACTCGCGGTCGAACTTCGCCAGGAAGAGCGACTCGCCCAGCATCTTCAGCAGCTTCCACGAATCCTGCGGGGCTTCGCTGCTGTACATCTGAGCGAAGCATCGAACGTGCCCCGCGATCTCCGACGCCAGCAGCCGCCCGTGCTGGACCCCGCGCTCGTACGGCTCGCCCTCGATGTGCACCACCCACCAACCGGCCTGCGGATAGCGATACCCCGTCCCATAGCGCTTCACCGCCACGGGATCAGGTCGAAAACCCCCCGACCCGGCCAACGCCACGATCGGAAAAAACAGGTTCCAGGCGATCGCAATAACTCTGCTTCGACGTGCCATGCGCGGTTCTCCTCCAAAGGGTTGCAACCCGACGCAACCGAGGCATGGTACCACGCTACCGCCCAAAACTCACCTGTCGCTTGCCCTCGCGCGCACTATCGGCTAGCTTCCGCCTCTCGGTCCGTGCGGACCGATCGGATACGCGTTAGAACCGGTTTCATAACTTCCTCTCCCTTTCAAGGGAGAGGGTCGGGGTGAGGGT
>SBAX01000092.1 GCA_005240095.1 Phycisphaera mikurensis | reverse complement strand
GTGACGGGACCACCCGCAGTCCTAGTAGAGGCCGACGCGCGTACGTGTGCGGGCGTCTCGGATGAGTTCGCCAATCTGGTCATCACGTCGCCGCCGTACGCCAATAACTATGACTACGCTGACGCGACCCGCCTGGAGATGTGCTTCTTGCGCGAGATCAACGGCTGGGGAGACTTGCAAAGCACAGTGCGGCACCGGTTGGTCCGCTCCTGTTCTCAGCATGTTCCCGAAAGCACGCTGAACCTGGACAGTGTGCTGGCTGGTCCTGAGCTGGATCCCATTCGACCGAACCTCACGGAAGTTTGCCAGCAACTGGCCCGCATCCGGCAGGAAAAGGGCGGCCGGAAAACCTACCACCTCATGGTCGCCTGTTACTTTCAGGACCTCGCGCGCGTCTGGCGCGCGCTGCGCCGCGTGTGCAGGCAGCCTTCCCGCGTGTGCTTCGTGATCGGCGATTCGGCGCCTTACGGCATTCACGTCCCCGTTCCTGACTGGACGGGGGCCCTAGCGAAGGCCGCCGGCTTCGAGTCCTTCTTCTTTGAAAAAACGCGCGATCGCAACGTGAAATGGAAGAACCGTAAACACCGTGTCCCCCTCTGCGAGGGTCGACTATGGGTCCAAGGATGACAGCATGGCAGAATCGTTCGCTCACAAGTGGGGACAGCTCATCGGAAACCTCCTCCAGGAGTCGATCCGGGAGGCACTCCAGCAAGTGGCCGACCAGCATGGCCTTTACCTCGATTACCAACAGAAGCGCGCCGCGCGGCCCGGCAAGAAAGTGACGTGGCAGGACCGGCATGGCAACGTCCACGACCTGGACTACGTACTGGAACGCGGCGGCACCGAAGCAACGCGGGGCCTGCCGGCTGCGTTCATCGAAACGGCGTGGCGGCGTTACACCAAACACTCCCGGAACAAGGCCCAGGAGATTCAGGGTGCCGTTCTGGCTCTGGCCGAAACCTACAGTCACTTGCGTCCCTTCCTCGGGATTGTGCTGGCGGGCGTGTTCACGAAGGGATCGCTCGATCAACTTCGATCGTGCGGCTTCACCGCGGCCTACATCCCCTACGACCATATCCTGCAAGCCTTCGCCACGGCTGGCCTCGACGCGGCCTTCGACGAGGACACCGAAGAAGACGCGTTTCGCCTGAAAGTGCGCGCGTTTCAGGCCCTTCCCGAGGTTAAGATCGCTCGCATCAAACGGACCCTGCTCAACCTACCCAAGGGTAGGGCCAAAGATGCTTCCAGTTCCAGTGCCCCTATGGTCCAATTCCTGGCTGCTTTGAACGCCTCGTTGTCGCGCGGAGTCCAGGGGATCACGGTCGCCGTTCTACATGGCAAGCCGCAGCAGATTGCAACGGCCGCAGAGGCAATCGCGTACCTTCAGAACTATTCGGATGGCGAGGGCTGTGCGGCTCCGGCGTCGAAATACGAGATACACGTCCGGTACAACACTGGGGATGTGATTGATGCCCTCTTTCAGCAGAAGGAGGACGCGATTCGGTTCTTGCAGGGGTTTGTTTGAGCGGTGGGCGGGGCTTCCCGAGGTGTTCACGGCGTGACCCGTACTCGGAGCCCGAGGGAACACGAACAAGAGAACGGGGATATCGCGGAATTCACCTTGAAAACTTGCTCAAGACGCGCGTCCGCCGAGCACCCGCTGCACATCGAAGTAGCGCGAATCGTAGCCCGGCTCCCACGGGAAGATGCCTTCCTTGTCCGGCCAGACGCACTGCAAGACGGGAAAGTTGGAACCGTGATAGAACCAGCGGCCGTAACCCAGGTATTCGCGGTAATACTTCTGATCCATGGCGACGAACGCGACGGGAAAGCCGTCGGCGATATCGTCATACTTCTGGCCGGGCTCGAAGGTTTGTCCCGCGCGGACGGTGTCGCCGATGGTGTTGATGAGCGCGTGGGCCACCTTCGGCGGCAGCCCCATGATGATGATCTCGGGATGGTCGAGCGTGTAATAGATGCCGAGGGAGTAGGCGAAGCCGGGATTATTCTTGCTTTCCCAGATCGCCAGCACCGACCAGCCGACCTCCTCAATGTCGGCCAGCAACTTGCGGTCGCGGTCGTCCTGGGGCGTGGGCAGTTGGTGATCAGACATCGTCGCACCTCTGTTTCGGCTATTTTAGATACCGATCCAGGAAATCCGCCATCTTCGGGTATGCATCCAGCCGGTTCTTCAGCTTCGCCAGGCCGTGCCCTTCATCTTCATAGCGGAGATATTCGACCGGGATATTCCGCTTCTTGAGCGCGGCCACGATTTGTTCCGCCTCCTCGACCGGGACACGCGGATCGTTGGCGCCGTGGATCACCATCATGGGGCACTTGATCTTGTCCACATGATTCAGCGGGCTGATCTTCTCCAGGAACTCACGGTGCTCGCGCAGGTTGCCATATTCCTGCTCGCGATGGGCGCGGCGGTAGGCGCCGGTCTTTTCCAGGAAGGTGACGAAGTTACAGATGCCGACGATGTTGATGCCGGCCGCCCACAGGTCGGGGTAGTGCGTGACCTGGGCCAGCACCATGAAGCCGCCGTAACTGCCGCCGTAGACCGCCAGCCGCTTCGGGTCGCCCTTCTTCTGGTCGCGCAGCCAGTACGCCGCGTGGGCCAGATCGGCGACGCTGTCCATGCGTTTCGTCGTGTTGTCGAGGTTCATGAACGCCGTACCGTAGCCGGTCGAGCCGCGCACGTTCGGTGCCAGGATAGCATAACCGCGGGCGAGGAAGAACTGGAAGATGGCACTGAAGTTCGGCCGCGTCTGGCTCTCGGGGCCGCCGTGCGGATAGACGATCACCGGCGGCAGCCGGTCGCCTTGCGGTTTGGCGGGATACCACCATGCTGGAAT
>SBAX01000306.1 GCA_005240095.1 Phycisphaera mikurensis | reverse complement strand
GGCGGACAGGCCGGGGGCATGGTGGATGAGGCCGGGCGGTTTCCCGAAGTCTGCAAGAAGTCCATCCAGGCGATGAGCGCCGACATGCGCGGGCGGATCGCTCCCGAGTTTTTCTCCACCTACGGATTCGATGAGCTGCGCCGCTTCTCGCCGCGGGAGCTGGAGGCCATGGGCCGGCTCGTGGAGCCGGTGTACGCCGGTCCCGACGACTCACACTATCGTGCGATTAGCTGGGATGAGGCGATGGAGCGGTGCATCGCCACGCTGAAGCGTACGCCGCCGGATGAAAACTTCTTCTACGTCAGCGGACGGTCGTCCAACGAGGCCGGCTTTCTGCTGCAGCTATTCGCCCGGCTGTACGGCACCAACAACGTCAACAACTGCAGCTACTACTGCCATCAGGCCAGTGGCGTGGGGCTGAGCGGATCGCTGGGCTCGGGCACGGCGACGGTGGTGCTCGAAGACCTGGAGCACTGCGACCTGTTCGTGCTCATCGGCGGCAACCCGGCTTCCAATCATCCGCGGCTGATGCGGGCATTGATGAAGCTGCGACGTCGCGGCGGCGAAGTGATCGTGGTCAATCCGCTGCGGGAGACGGGCCTGGTCAACTTCAGCGTGCCCTCGGACCTGCGGAGCCTGCTGTTCGGATCGCCCATCGCGAGCTTGTACGTGCAGCCACACATCGGCGGGGACATCGCCCTGCTTTGCGGTGTGGCCAAGCGGCTGCTCGAACGCGGGCAGATCGAGCGGGGCTTCATCGAAGGCTGCACGGAGGGCTGGCCCGCGGTGGGCGAGTTGCTCAGCGCCATGGCGTGGGACGACGTCGTGCGCGACTCCGGCGTGGAGCGGGCGGTGATCGAGCGGATGGCCGAGATGTATGCGGCGTCGCAGCGCACGATCTTCGGATGGACCATGGGCGTGACGCACCACCGGCACGGTGTGGACAACGTGCGGGCGATCGTCAACCTGGCGCTGATGCGGGGGATGGTGGGTAAGCCGGGGGCCGGGCTGCTGCCCATCCGCGGGCACAGCAATGTGCAGGGCATCGGCTCGGTCGGCGTAACGCCCGCGCTGCGCGAGGCGGTGTTCAACCGTCTTGAAAGCCACTATGGCGTGAAGCTGCCGAAGTCCAAGGGGATGGACACGCTGTCCTGCGTGGAGGCGATGGCTCAGGGGCGACTTCGGGCGGGATGGTGCCTGGGCGGCAACCTCTTCGGGGCCAATCCAGATGCTAAGTGGGCGAGCAGCGCGATCGGGCGGCTCGATTCGATCGTGTACATGAGCACGTCGCTCAACACCGGGCATGCCTGGGGGCGGGCGAAGGATACTCTGATCCTGCCCATGCTGGTGCGCGACGAGGAGGCCCAGGCCACCACGCAGGAGTCGATGTTCAACTTCGTGCGCTTAAGCGAGGGCGGCCCGCGACGGTACGAGGGGCCGCGAAGCGAGGTGGAGACCATCGCGCGTCTGGCGGAGGGCGTGCTCGGCGGCGGGCCCATCGATTGGGCATCGCTTCGCGAGCACCGCAACGTGCGGCGGATGATCGGTGCGGTGGTGCCGGGCTACGAAAAGATCGCCTCGATCGACGCCACGCGGCAGGAGTTTCACGTGGGCGGGCGGACGTTGCACTCGCCGAAGTTCAGCACGCCGAGCGGGCGGGCGAAGTTTTACGCGGTCTCGAACCCTACTCTGTCGCTGGGCGACGGCGAGCTGCGCCTGATGACCCTTCGCAGCGAGGGGCAGTTCAACACCGTGGTCTACGAGGATGAGGACATCTATCGCGGTCAGGAGCGGCGCGACGTGATTCTCATGAGCGCCGAGGACATTTCACGCCTGGGTTTGACGATCGACGGGCGGGTCACGGTGCGCAGCAGCGCGGGCGAGTTTCGCGGGGCCATTGTCCGCGAGACGGCTATCCGCCCTGGCAACGCGGCCATGTACTATCCCGAGGCCAACGTGCTCGTGCCCGCCGTGGCCGACCCTGAGTCCCGAACCCCGGCCTTCAAGTCCGTGCTCATCACGGTCATTGCGGAACCCTCCGCCGACTTCGTGCAGCTCCGCCCGCCTGTAGCCGCAAAGCAGCCCCCTGCGCCGCGGCGAAGCCTGTCGGCGTGCTGATAATGTAGTGCGATTCTATGGCGTCTGGCCGCGCAGGCGGGTGATGGCGGCGCGGGCTTCGGCATCGGACGGGTCGAGCTGGAGGGCGCGCTCGTATTCGGGGAGGGCTTCGTCGGGGCGCCCGGCGCGTTCCAGGGCTACGGCGAGGTTGAAGTGGACGCCGGGCAGGTTGGGGTGCAGGGAGAGGACCTGCCGGTAGTGCTCGATGGCTTCGGAGAACTCCCCGCGCAGGGCGAGGAGTTGGGCGAGGTTGTTGTGGGCCTCGGGGGAGTCGGGGTGCTGGAAGAGGGCCTCGCGAAAGTACGGCTCCGCGGCCGTCAGCTCGCCGGCCTGGGCCAGGGCCACGCCGGCGTTCATCCACGCCAGGGCGTTGAGGCGGCGCTCGCTCTGCACCGGGCTATTTCCCAGTACCGCAAAGATGAGCCCGACGATGAGCGCCGCGAGACCCACTCGCTGCGTCCGGACCGCGCCCGGGGCTTCTGCGTACCTGCTGTCATAGAAGGCCACCAGCCCGGCCGCGGCGAAGGGGATGAGCAGAATGGCGATGGGGAAGCGGTATCGACCCAGCACGAAGAATGCGGCGATGGCCAGGATCATCGTCGCGATCATGGCGTGAAGAACCCAGAGCGCTGCGCGCCGGTTCCATGTTGCGATCAGGCCCACGACGGCGAAGGGCAGCAGGGTCCCGAAGTGGCAGAGCCGTCCGAGAACGGAAAGCAGCATGGAGGAATCGCGGTAGACGTAGAAGCTCTCCGCGTCGGCGATCTCGTAGTGGTTGACGAGGAACAACAGTTTGAGACCCATGAGCCTCAGCCACGCGGTCCAGTCGGCGCGGATTTCCTTCCAGGCGCGCTCAAGCCAGTACCGGGAGACCTGGCGCTGGGTCAGCGGATGGCCGATGTCGCGCTCGGCGAGCATTTTGGCGTCGGCCTGCTCGAAGGCGGGCGTTTCATGGCCGCGGACCAGCGGCTGGTAGCGCCCGTCGGCGCCGCGATGATTGCCGATGTAGAAGTTGGGCCCGGCCTGGAAGGTGGATACCGACCACTCGCCGCTGACCACACGGTTGCGCAAGGCGACAGGAAACAGAACGATCGCCAAGCCGATGACGAGGAAACCAACCGCCTGAAGGCGCGCGATGCGGCTTGATTCATTTGGCAATCGGCAATTGGCAATTGGCAATCTCCACGCCCAGATGGCCAGCACCGGAACCCAGATCAGCGCGTTCTCGCGGGTGATGCTTAGAAGCCCAATGAGCAGCCCGACAACCGCGAGTGACAGCCATCGGCGGGCAAGCAGGGCCCTAACCCCTAACCCCTCTCCCGAGGGGAGAGGGGAAACCTGCCAAGCGATTGCGGCAATCAGGGCGCAGACCAGCAGGCCGGTGAGCGAGGCCTTCTGCACGATGCCATCGAAGTAGATCGCGGGGGCGTAAAGGGCGAGCACCCACCCGGCCACGAGGCCGGCGCGGCGGTGGAAGAGCCACGACGTACCCAGAGCAAGACACCCGCACGCCGCCGCGCCCCACACGGCCTGGAGCACACGGATGGTCCACACGCCCTCCCCGAAAATCTTGAAGGCGATTGCCAGAAGATAGGGGTAGAGGGGCGCCTGATAGAAGCCTTGGGCGCCGACCCAGTCGCCCGCGGCGATGCGCTGGGCCCACTGGTAGTAGCCGAGGGCGTCGCCGACGAGGTAGCGGGCTGTGGGGACCTGGCGGGTCTGCCAGGCGCAGGCCAGGCGCAGCCCCAGGGCCAGGACCACGATGAGGCCTACGGCCCGCCATGACGGTTGGCGACGTTGCTCGATCATGCTTTAGAACCCAACAAGACGACCGGAACGTGGCATTCGAGCGTCCGCGCGGGCTGAAGCCCGCGGCTCGCCTTTCTGAGGGGCTTTATGCCTGCGCATGGCGACAGTTTCACCCAAAGCTCCTTCCAGGTGTATACTCATTTTGGACTAGGTGTTGTCCCCCTGTTTTTGGAGCCGTCAGCGCGGTAGGCTAACCGCGCATAACCTATTGTGGCGTCAGGCACTTAGGCGCAAGCAATCGGAAGCGGCGTGCCGGACGTAACGACAGTCACGACGCAGCGGCCGGGCCGGGCGGATGAGTTGAATCCGCCGCGCAAAGTTGTGTATTTCTGCAAACTCCGGACCGGCGGAGCCGTCTATACGGTGGGGAAGCAAGCGGCGTCGGCGGGGAATCTGGGGCGGCGGTCTGCCCGATAGGCAGACCGCTACACAAGCGAACGCAACACCTTGCAGCCGAAAGCGAACCATCCCGGATCTTCCGCCGCTGCGTCGGCCAGGGTCACCGCGCAGGCGGACGCCCCTGTCGCAACCGTGCTGGGAGACTTCGAGCTTCGACGCGAGATCGGGCGCGGTGGGATGGGCACGGTCTACGAGGCGTGGCAGGTATCCCTGCAGCGCACCGTGGCATTGAAGGTCCTCGCCCGGCACGTGAGCGCCACGCCCAAGGCCGTGCTGCGATTTCAGCGCGAGGCGCAGGCCGCGGCCAAGCTCCATCACACGCACATCGTACCCATCTTCGCTCAAGGCGAGGCCGATGGAGTGTACTACTACGCGATGGAGCTGGTGGACGGCATGAGCCTCAACCAGATCATCAGCGAACTTCGCGATGTGCAAGCGCCGCATGCGTCGACGGTGGACCTGGCGGAGACCGTTTCGTTGCCGCGCCCGGGAAGCAGCGATGTCGCCGCCGCGCCGACGGCACCGCCCACGCCGAAAGCATCCGGCGTCACTTTGACCGCGCCGAACTCGTGGGAGCAGTTCCATCGCATCGCCGCGCACATGGCGGAGGTGGCCGACGCTCTGGACTACGCCCACCAGCGCGGCGTCATCCATCGCGACATCAAGCCGCACAACCTGCTGCTGGGCAGCGACGGGCGGCTGCGGATTTCGGATTTCGGGCTCGCCCGTCTGGCGGAGCAGCCCGGCGTGACCATGACGGGCGAGGTCATCGGCTCGCCGCTGTACATGTCGCCGGAGCAGATCAGCGGCGATCCCGATCACGTCGACCCGCGGGCGGACATCTATTCGCTGGGGGCCACGATGTACGAATGGCTCACCCTCAATCCGCCTTTTCCGGGCGAAACGCGGGAGCGGGTGATCAGCCGCATCCTCAGCTCGGAGGCGGCCGCCCCTCGGGCGATCAACCCGGCGATCCCCGTAGACCTGGAAACGATCTGCCTCAAAGCCATCGAGCGAAGCCGGGATCGGCGCTATCGCAATGCCGCGGCCCTGCGCGATGATCTGCGCTGCTTCCTGACCAGCCAGCCGATATCGGCGCGGCGCATGGGGCTCGTGGGGCGCTCGGCGCGCTCCATCGCCCGGCACAAGTTTGCATCGCTGGCGACGACGGCGGTGGTCATCGCCCTGCTACTGAGTTGGGCGCTCTTCACCACCAAGCGCACGGTGCAGGAGAAGACCCAGGCCGTGGCCGAGGCGAAAGAAACCGAAGCCGCGGTCCTCGACTTCCTCGATCAGTCAGGTGTTCTCAAGGACCTGCTCGCTCAGTCGGGCGTGATCAGCCAGTTGCCGCTGGAACTGCAAGTACCCCTGCGGGCTGCGGGTGCGGTGAAGGAAATGGCCGGCTCGTCCCCGGCGAGCAACCTGCTCGGCGGGCTCACCGAGGACTCGAACTCGCCCGGCGTGGGAACCACCGCGTCGCTCACGCGAGAGTTGGCCGATGCCTTCTATCGCGCGGTAGCGCCGGCGAACTGGCCCAATCCCGTCTCCGAGGACGAATCGGCGGCGCACCTCAGTGAGGCCGTGAATCGCTGGCAGGCCAACGATCTGGCCGGGGCGGTGCAACTGCTTGATGCCTATCTGGAAGTGAAGCCGGATGATTTCGAGGCCCGTCAACTGCACGCCGTCCTGGCCGGGCAGCTTGGCGACTATGAGAAGGTCGTCGCGGACGGAGAGGCTCTGCTGGCCATTCGTGCGCAACTTCCGCATGGGTATTTCTGGCGGGGGCTTGCTTATCTGCTGCTGGAACGCGGCGAGCGAAGCATCGAAGATCTGGCGAAGATCGCCACGCTGGAGGGGCCGACCATCTGGCTCAAGGCGCTCAGCGGGCTGGCGCTGATTCAGCTTGGGCGACCGGCCGAGGCGATCGGGTACTTCGATGAGGTCTTATCGAATTCGCCTCAATTGATGGTGGCGCGGTTGGGTCGGGCTCTGGCGAACTACGCGGCGGGCAAGCATCGCGAGGCCATCGCTGATGCCAGTGAAGTCATCCGCGCCGAGCCCGGCAATGCCGATGCCTTCACCATCCGCGGGGATTCGTATCTGGCCCTGGCCGACTATGCCGCGGCCGCGGGTGATTTTCAGGAGGCCATGTCCATCGCCGGGCGGACGCAGAGCTTGGGCGTGAAATACCTCGTGGCCCTCATGCAGCGGCATCGCGCCGACGCCAAGGGCACGCCTGGCACTCAGCCTGATGCCAAAGTCCCCCCGGCTACGGCCGATCCCGACGAGCTCCGCGCCCCATTGTTCAAGTCGCTCAATCGCAAGATCTCCCCGCGATGAGGGAATTGATCATTTTCGATTGTCGATTGTCGATTGTCGATGCGGAAAAACGTCAAAACATCAAAAAGTCAAAACGTCAAAAATGGAAGAAGGGAACGACGGTCAGAGCCGCGACCGGCAGGGAGCGGTGTTGATCGGGGATTGTCTGTCGATTCGCGATTGGCGATTGGCGATTTTCGATTAGAGCAGTTTTCGCCGGGAGGCCTGAAGGGCCGACATTAGGCCAGCCCAGGGCGACGCCCTGGGGTCCTTGCAACCGACAGACAGTCAAGCCCTGTAAGGGCGCGCTGGGCGACGCTCGTCTCAACCCATGCCTGCTCTGGCGCGCGGACGACTCTATCCCGCTCTTTCAGAGCTTGTCCGCGTCACGCTCGCGTTTTCCCAGGGCAATGCCCTGGGCTTGTCTATTTCGGCCCTTGGGCCTCGCGCCGGAAACCGCTCAGTTTGAACAGCTACCCAAAGTGACCACCTTGAATCCGGGCGCCAATTCGCGTAGAGTGCTCCTTTCGTTGGAGCGCAGCGATGCGGCGGGTCGCAGGTCGGGCGTGTGTCGTTCTGGCCGGGCTTTCCATTGTCTTCCCCGCGTCGTCCCTGGGCGCTACGCTGCACGTACCCGCCGACCATCCAACGATCCAGGCCTGCATCGACGCGGCCGCTGACGGCGACGAATGCGTCGTCGCCCCCGGCACCTACCACGAAACCATCAACTTCCTTGGCAAAGCCATCACCCTCCGCAGCTCCGGCGGTCCCGAAGTCACCACCATCGACGCCACCGGCATCGGCGGCAGCGTCGTCACCTCCGCGTCAGGCGAAGGCCCGGACACCATCCTCTACGGCTTCACCATCACGGGAGGAACAGGAAGCTACGACGCGTCTTTAGATACCTGGGTTGGCGGCGGCATGGGTACCGACCACAGCAACCCGACCGTGACCAACTGCACGTTCACCGCGAACGAGGCGTACCTCGGTGGTGGCATGAGCAACGACTACAGCAACCCCGTAATTACCAACTGCGCGTTCATCGACAACACAGCCTCGTACGGGGGCGGGATTTTCAACAACTATTCGAGTCCAAGCATCACGGGCTGCACCTTCGCCTTGCATACCTATCCCGCCCGCGGCGGTGGGATCTACAACTTCAGCAGCAGTCCGTCCCTCGCGTCTTGTACCTTCAGCAGCAATACCGGCAGCGCGCTATACAACACCGCGAATAGCAGCCCAACAGTGACCAACTGCGCGTTTACGGATAACTTCAAGGCAATCGAGGGAGGCGCGATAACCAATGAATCGCGTAGCAGTCCGAGACTCGCGAATTGTACATTCAGCAGAAACTGGGGAAACCAAGGGGGGGCGATCTGCAACTTCTTGGGCTGCAGCCCGGTCGTGATAGGGTGTGTCTTTCGCGAGAACGTGGGCGGCAATCATGGCGGTGCCATCTATAATGGAGATCCGTTTCTTGCGGGGGCAACCCGAGGTTTCCACAGCAGTGAGTCGGCCCGCGGGAGTGTGGGCCCGACGGTAGACGGCTGCGCTTTTGTTGGAAACAGAGCTACGAGTGGTGGCGCGATAGGCAACATCTTCTACAACGGGACGATAGTGAAAAACTCTATCTTCCACGCAAACCGGGCCTTCTTGGGCGGGGCCATCACAAGTTACGAGAGTGATCTGACTGTGGCAAACTGCGCCTTGGTTGGTAATTGGGGCGACGAGGGTGGCGGGATCGGCATATCGGGTGGCAGTGCCGTGGTCATTGGTTGCACGTTTTTCGGGAACACGAGCGTCGACCGAGACTATGGCGGAGCGTTAACGACTGGCAGTGGTCTCACGCTGACCAACTGCATTGTTTCGGGCAATGTTCCCGTAGAGATGGTCGTGATCGAAGGCGACACGGGTCCTACTATACGCTCCAGCGATATTCAAGGAGGCGTTCCCATCGGCGCAATCGACGGAGGCGGGAACATTGATTTCGATCCATTATTCGTGCAGAACCCTTCGGACGGCGGTGACGGGTGGGGTGACAATCCGTACACACTGAATGTCAATGAAGGAGCCAACGACGATTTCGGAGACTTGCGTTTGCAAGCCGGTTCGCCGTGCATAAATAGCGGCGATCCGGAGTTTGTGCCGCAGCCGGGCGAGACCGATCTGGACGGGCACCCGCGGGTGTTGTGCGGGCGGGTGGATATGGGGGCGTATGAGTTCGGGATCGGGGACTATGACTGCGACCAGGTTGTGGACCTTGCCGACTTTGCGGCGTGGGCGGATTGCATGACGGGACCGGTAACGGCGAGCGACGCAGCGACGGAGCGACGAAGCGACGAAGGGGAAACCGCTGCCGACGCTGCGACGCGAAAGGCGTCAAGCGGAGCCACGGCGCTGGCATACGGGCCCTCACCCCTGCCCCTCTCCCGGGGGGAGAGGGGAAGCGGCGTCGGCTGTGCGGCGTTTGATTTCAACGCCGATGGGCAGGTCGATCTTTGGGATTTCGCAGCGTTTCAGAGACTGTGGGCTGTGCCGTAGAGGTTCGCGCGATTCCCCCGCCCCTGCCGGGGCGGACAATGTCTGTCCTTTGCTTTCCACGGGTTGCGCTGCGCTTCACCAGTGGCTACAGCCCTCGGCCCCGCCGGGGCCGCAGGAGACCACTGCCCACAGAGCGGTGGCACCCGCCGACACTCATACAGAAAACACGGCGTGGCGTTCGAGCTACCAAGATATGCGACCCTTGCAGGGTCGTTCTCGGCGATTGGGGACTCTTCCGGTGGCGGCGCTGCGCTTGCCACCGGTTACTACCGCGCAGGCCTTCAGCCTGCACCACTGCTCACAGAGTAGTGGCACCCGACGACGCTCTCAGAGCACACTCACAGGGGGCGATGCTGCGCGTAATCCGACCGTGGAGCGGCAGCGACACGATCCGCTCGCTTCCGCTCGCGGCTCGGATCAATCGACCATCAAGAATAGACAATCGGTGGCGACCCGTTTGAACGATGTGCTCGGCTCACGCCGGTGGGCCACGATGTGTCGCCCCCTCGCGGGGGCTCCTATGCTATGGCGCTGCGTTGTCCCACGGCTCGCGCCGTGGGCTAGCATGTTGCGCCCCCTACCGGGGGCTAGGAAAGTGCCAGTGGCTACAGCCCTCGGCCCCGCCGGGGCCCCGGCCACTGCTCACAGAGCAGTGGCACAGTGCACGCCAGTGGCTCCGCCGGGGCGCACGAGGTCACTGCTCACAGCGCAGCGGCACACTGCACGAACCACTGCTCAGTGGCACACTGCGTGCTATCGTCCCGGGCCGTGGGTTTTGTCGGAGTCGGCGAGGCGGATGTGGACGCCGGGGAGTTTGACGTTGAAGGTGGTGCCTTCGCCGAGGGTGCTCTCCACTTCGATGACGCCGTTCATTTCGGTGACGATCTTCTTGGCCGCGGCGAGCCCTAAGCCGGTGCCGCCCTGGCCCTTGGAAGAATGAAAGGCGTCGAAGATGCGGTCGCGCTCTTCGGGGGGAATGCCCGGCCCGTTGTCGCCGATGGACAGCAGAGCGCGGGCTTCCTTGGGGAAATAGCGGGTGGCGATGTTGACCCGCCCGCCCTCCGGCGGAGCGGCCTCGATGGCGTTGAGCACGATGTTGTGGGCGACCTGGTGCATGCCGTCGGGGTCGAGGGGGATGGCGGGCATTTCTTCGAGATCGGTGAGGATCATCACCCCATGCTCGTCGGCCCGGCCCTGCACGAGGGCGATCACGTCCTCCACGATGCGGTTGAGCTGGGCGGTCTCGATCTTGGGCTGGCGGTCCTTGCTGAAGGTAAGCATGTTGAGGGCGAGGATGTAGATGCGGTCGAGGTTGCGGCGGACCAGGGCCCAGCCGGAGTTGACGGCCTCGATGGCGCCCCGCTTCATGCCCAGCTCGACGACCTCCGCCCCGCCCTGCATGCCCTGCAGGATGTTGCGGATGTGATGCGACAGGTAGGCGACGGCCTCGCCCGCGGCGGCGAGACGCTCGTTCTGCACGCGCGACTCGAGCAGGCGCTGGTTTTCGATGGCCATGCCCGCCAGACGCCCGATGGCGACTGCCAGGCGCAGTTGCTCCTGCGTGTACGTGTGATGCGACATGGAGCAGTCCAGATGGAACACGCCGTGGATCTTGTCGCGGGCGATGATCGGCACGCAGATGATGCTCCGCAGGCCGAGGCGGTGGATGCTGTCCTGCTTGTTTTCCCCGCTGAAGCGATCGTCGGTCAGGGCGTTGGCGCAGAGCACGCCGTCCTTGGTCTTGAGCACGTGATTGATGATCGTCCGCGAGGTGGCGATCTTGGGTCGCCGGGCGCGATCGCGGCTGCGGTAGCGCACGACCTGTGGGGTGAGCTTGTCGCTGTCGCCATCGCCCACCAGCAGCACGAGGTGATCCACGATGAGGTGCTCGAAGAGGATGTCCGCGACGCGCTCCAGGAAGCCATCGACGGACTCAATGGCGCCGATGGTTTCGGCGATCTTGTAGACCACGTTCCAGGCCACTACGGCGTCGGCGGTCTCCGGCGGCTGGAGGATGACGCTGTCTTCGGAGGCGTCTACGGCGGAGAGGATCGAGGACTCTCCCTTGGAGGCGGAGAGGTCGAAATCGACCATGTCGCGGATCATTCCCGGTCCGCTGAAGGACTCGACGTGTTCCTGGCCGGTGAAGACGAGGAGGCTGCTGCCGACCTTGATCTGATCGCCGTGTTTGAGGGGGGTCGGGGCGACGACGCGCTGGCCGTTAAGATAGGTTCCGTTCGAGCTGTTGAGATCGACAAGAAGCCAGGAGCCGTTCTGGGGCCGGATTTCGGCATGCCGCCGGGACGCACTATGGTCGGAAAGGTGGATTTGATCGGAGGAACGTCCGATGACGGCCGGCTCGTCGGGCGTTTGATAGGTCCTGCCCTTGTCCGGACCCTGCAACACGTGCAATGTCGGCACGCAAAAGGCTCCAGATCGCGATGGCAACGAAGCCGGAAAGGACCCCCACAGGGCCTCTTTAGCCGTCGCACGACACCCCGCCAGGATTTGCTCCCGAGCGATTCGAACTTCGATGCGGCGTGCGGATCATATAACCGCCGCCTTGGCCGTGTCAATTCAGCGGGAAGGGCTATCGGACTTCCCCTTGGCCCCTCGGCGTCGCGCGGCAGCTTAAAGGGGCAGGGAGGGATTTCCGAAGCAAAATGGACGTCTGGCTTTAAGCCGGCGCGATTCCTGCGCCGCGGAGCCGACAGGGGAGTTTATCGTTGGCCAAGGCCAATACATCCGGGTCGTATCGCGAGCTCGTGGCGCGCACCCGCGCCCCGCAGCCGCAGCCGCGCACTGCGGAGCGCGAGCTGGATGGCCTCATCGCCTCGCTCTCCGAGCGCGACAAGGGCGCCATCGGCGGATCGCGAGCCGGATCCGACCCCGTCGTTGCCCTGCGCGAAATGCTGGTGGGCGAACTCATCCCCATTTTCGTCGAGCTGGTGGAAAAATACTCCGCGGCGGGCATCGCCATGCAGATGGACGCCTCGAACCTGCTGGAAGGCGGTCGGGAGATCAAGTTCGAGTTCGGCGTGGGCGAGCACCGCATGCAGCTTCAGGGCACGGTGACCAACGACGCCATCGCCTTCCATGAAGTGCGCTATGCCCCGGACATCGACGGGCAGCTCGTGGCCGGGCCGATGCTTCGCCTGAAGCAGCTTAACGCCAAGACCTTCCGCGAATTCGTGTGTGAACGCCTCGCCCAGGTGCTGCGCTCGGCCGCCAAGCGCAAGTAGTCCAGCCGCTCGACCACTCACCCGATTTTGAGGGTTAGGGGGCCCTGACAGGCAGGCTAACACAGCCAGGGCAATGCCTTGGGTGAATGCGAGAAACAAAACGGAGAAGCTCGAGCGGGATATCGCCGGTGATGTTGCGCGCGTCGGGTTGTGATCGGCGCCGTATTAGAGCGCCCTTTCTATGAAGCCGGGTCTGTCAAGCGCCAAGGGTTCGATC
>SBAX01000340.1 GCA_005240095.1 Phycisphaera mikurensis | reverse complement strand
TGGTGCGACGACACGCTGATTCCGTCGTCTTCCTCGCCGATGAAATGCACGCGCATGCATTCGCCCCGCGACGGCCGCGGCGCACGCTACCCTCTCCGCGCGCAGGGACGCCGTGCCCGTCTGTCGGCTTACCGGACCAAAGGCTTTAGCGGAGGAGCCAGAAGCAGCGTGGCGCGGTCGGCTTAGGCATTCAGGGCGATTCTTGGCCGCGGCACCGCTCTCTCCGTGCAGATGGGAAGGGTGACCACGAAAGTCGCCCCGCGACCGGGATCGCTGTGCAGCTCGATTCGTCCTCCGAGCATTTCTACGAGATCCCGAGTGATGGCCAACCCCAGGCCAGTGCCCGCATGCTCTCGCGTGGTGGACGAGTCCAGTTGCCGAAACTTCTCGAAGATGGCCTCCCGCTGGTTGGCAGGAATGCCGGGGCCGGTGTCCCAAACCGCCAGCCGCACCCGCTGGCCGCCGTCCTGCGCAAGGTCCAGGCCGATGCGTCCACCTGGCGGCGTGAACTTGATGGCATTGCTCAGCAGGTTGTACAGAATCTGTTTGATCCGTCCGGAGTCGCTCCGGCAGCGCGGCAGGTCGGCGGCGATCCGCGCTTCCAGTGCCTGGTTGCGCTTGTCGGCCAGCGGCCGTACGAAGTCGATCAGGTCGGAGCACAACTCCGCGATCGAGAACTCCGACACGTGCAGTTCCAGTTGCCCGGCCTCGATCTTGGCCACATCGAGGAGGTCGTTGATGAGGTCGAGCAGGCTCCGGCCGCTCGTGAGGATATTCTCCGAATACCGCCCGATCCGCTTCGGGTCCGTCTCCGAATGCCCCGACGCATCCCGCAGGAGCTCCGCGAATCCGATGATCGAAACCAGCGGTGTGCGCAGCTCGTGGGAAACGTTCGCCAGGAACTCGCTCTTCAGGCGGTTGGACTCGTAGAGGGCCACGTTTGTCTCCGCCAGTTCCCCGAGCTTGACGTCCAAGGATCGATTGATCCTGCGTTGCTCCTCCTGCGCCGCGTTGAGCGTCGCCAGCATATTGTCGAAGGTCTCCGAAAGGTCCTGAAACTCATCGCCCGTTTTCAAGCCGGCGCGCACGCTCAGATCGCCCCGGGCAACTTGCTCGGCCGCGCGGCGCAGCGCCGCTACCGGGCTCAGCACGAGCCGCTGGGCGATCATGTAGAACGCCAGAATGGCAAGCACCGCGCCGCTCGCCCCCGCCAGCACCGTGACCGTCGAGTTCCACAGGCTCGCCTGTCGCGGGATCGTCAGCATCATATCCACGATGCCCAGCAGGGCATCGGGATGAGGATCGATGTCGATGCCTCGAACCGCCAGGGCGAACCGAAACAACCGGCCGTCGTCCTGGATTCGCCAGTAGTACCGCTGGCCTGCGTTGTGTGAGAGCCTCTCGACGGCGTCGCGCTGGAAGCCCGGTCCCTCCTGGCCAAGCCGCACAAACATCGGGCGGGGGCTCTCGCTGAGGCCCAGCTCCCGGCCCAGTCGAGGCCAGTGCCGTTCCAATTCCTCATTGGCCGAATCCCAATCCGGGCGCCGCAAATCCACCGTCAGGAAGGCCGCTGCCGCCACGCGCCGCGCCTGCCACAGCATCGACTGCTCGTGCAGCGCGTTCATGTGCAGCCACGGGAACAGCAGTGTGGCGACGATCGTCAGCAACACCGCGCCCCCGAAGAACAGGCTGATTTTCCGGGACAGCGAGGGAACCAGCCATCGAGAAAGCAACATGCCCATAGTCTAAGTCAATTCGCCCTACAGGCGAATCGAGGCGGCGCAATGGAAGCATCCGGGCCCGACCTTTTCCCGGTCGCCGTCCGGCTACGGCGAGCAGGTCACCACCCCGCAGACTTCCGGGCAGTCCTGCACGCACACCTCGTGGGCGCCCTCCGAAACATTAGAAAATGTCGAGGACGCCCGGCCGAAGCGGTTGGCAGTGGCGGTCTGCGGGGCAATCGAGTCGATGAGCAGGGTGAGCTCGGTACCCGCCGGAAGGCTGCTCACCACCGTGGCCCGAACGTCGAACGTCCCATCGCGGCATGTCAGCCGCAAACGACTGATGTCCTCACAACCGCCTGGGCAGGGGATGTTGTGGGCCACGAAGGCCTCGCAGATCGTCGCCGAGTTCGGCGTGCCATTGAGCAGGTCGCCGTCGTTGTCATCGACCGTGAGTACCTCCACCGCCGTCAGGGGATGCGCACTGTTAAGCAAACGTCCGCCGATGGTGATCTCTGTCCAGTCGGTCAGCAGTTGCCGCGCATAGTTCAGTCCTTCCTCCGCCCCGAGCGACGCCTGCAGATTAGTCTTGACGTCCCACCAGACTCCGCCCAGAACCTGCCCGCACTCGTGCACCTCGCCGAAACAGGGATACTGCTTGTTCGCTGCGAGGATGTCCCGAACCGGCGCTCCATTGACGAAGAAGTTGCGCCCCACGACGTAGTCATCATGCTGCAGCATGGCGAGGCTGTCGGAATAGCCTTCGCCAAATGCGCCTTGAGGCAAACCGTGGCGGTTCACAATGAAATGGCCAAACTCGTGCGAGATCACCGTACTGTACGCGGTGTTTACGCAGCCCGATCCGGCGCCGAAGAAGTTGATCGACAAGCCTGCCGGAGTGAAAAAGGCGTTGCATGTATCCGGCAGATTGACGAAACAGTCGAGAGGCATGTCCAATCCCGTAAATGCCGGTTGTCGTGACTTGTAGAAGACTCGCGTGAGATTGGCGTGCAGGAAGCCGTTCACCTGCGCCGTGGCGAACTCCGTAGGCGTTGGGTTGAAGAAAACGTCCACCGGACCCGGCGGAGCGACGCTCTCCTCAAAGTGCAGCGGATCGCCGAGAAAGGGCTGTATCACGACCCACGGGCCGGCAAGGTCGGCCTCCACCAGTATCGCGTTCGTTCCCTCATTGGCCAAGGTGAATTCCCCTTCGGCGTCACTCACCGCAGCGGAGCCCAGGCTGCTTCGCACTTCCGCCTCTGTCAGAACGACGCTCTGCGGCAGGTTGGTGGCGATGTCCGGCAGCAAACCCGGAGAAGCGCTCCCCCGCACCTGTCCGCTGATATCGACGTGGTACACTTCGCTACGCGCTTCGCGCAACTCTCCCGTCGAAGCGTCCACGAAGAAACTGTACGCCGCGAAGTCTTCGTGCCGTGCCGTCCAGCCCTGGAACGTCCACACGCGAACCGGCACGTTGTCGAGAAACGCCCCGGGCGGCACATAGACGGCACGCCGCGCCGCTGACCACTCGGTGAGCTTCGCGTATGCGGGCATTCGGCGAACTACCGCGAGAGCCGCTTCTGCCGACACGCGTTCCGGCGGAAGGCCCGCTGCCGGGCGTCTGGCGATTCTCGCGGCGGCATAGATCACCTGGGCGCGCCCGCCGCCGCGCACTACGACACGGCCGATGCCATCCTCGACCGGCAGGCCATCGAGGTATTGCTGAAGGACGAAAACGCGCTTGTTGCTGGTTCCGATGGGGCGCTGATCCACGATGCGAAGGTCGCCGCGATGCGCTCCGAGTACCGCGGCGTGCCTTTCCATCCACTGATGGACGGCTTTCTCCGCGCTCATCGTCGCGGTCATGGGTCGGCCGTAGATCGCCCGCTCGCCCTCTTCGCCACGGGCCAGTCGGACCCCCGCGAACTCATCCTGGAGTGCCTCCTGCGCGCCCAACAAGCCCTCATCCTCGGGTTCCTGACCCCACGCAGGCGAACGCACAAGAATCAACGTCGTAGCCACCAGGGCCGCGCGAATCCTCCGCCGAGTCGCCATGATTGCTGCTTCCTTTCCAGAGATGAATTCGGTGCCTCCCTCTCCGATCGCTCGTAACGGCACGGTTTCGAGCACGACCCTACTGGCACCCGGAGAATACAAGTTGTAGGGTAGGAGAATGGCGGCGCCGTGTCAATGTGTTTCGACGTGTCGTGTTCGGTAGGGTTGTCAGCACCGTGCTCGCAATGCGCCTCTGGGTAATAACTGTGGCAGTCACCGCTCTCGCAAACGCCGAGTCGCGGACGATCCAGGTTTTGCGCATCGACGGGACGTCGCTACAGGCCCAGTGGACGGGCGCCACCTCTACCGAACTGCAACTCAGCACCGGCGCCGGCGAAATCGAGCTTTCGCTCGACGATCTCTCCTCGGTTCGTTTCGCGCCGTCGAGACAGCGCCCGGAAGGCGACGTCGTATTCCACCTCGCGGACGGCGGGCGACTTTTCGGGGGGATTGCAAGCGGAGAAAGCGATGCTGTGGTAGCCGACGTCACCGTGGCGCCTTCCCTGCGTTTGCCCTTTCGTGCCCTGGCCGGCGTCCGCCTTGTGCAGGGCGAGGAACATGCCAAGTCTGCTGAACTCTTCGACGCAGCCCTCCAATCCCGGCTGCCCGGGCAGGACGTCCTCATCACCCGCGGGCCCGAAGAGGTGAAAGCTCTACGGGGACGATTGCAGGCTCTCGACCCCCAGCAGGGCGCGTTTGTTTTCGGCGATCGCCTCCGGACCTTCCAGAACGAAAAAATCTACGGGGTCGTTTTTGCGGCTGGCGTGGGCAAGCCGCCGGTTCACTCCCTGACTCTGGAGTTGACCGACGGCTCCAGCTTCTCGGGCGAGTTGGAGCAGGCTGACACACGCAGCGTCCGCCTCAGCGCGTCTTTTGGCGCGCAGATCGAATTGAGCCTGGACAACGTCGCCAAGCTGTCCATCCGCAATCCACGGGTTCAGTATCTAAGCGACTTGAAACCTGGGAGCCAGCATGTGGAGGGGATCGTTCACCGACCCTGGCCGATACGGACCGATCGCAGTGTTTCTGCACGACCGCTCTCTATCGCTGGGCGCGTCTTCGACAAGGGGCTGGGTGTGCATAGCCTGACGCGGTTGACCTACGACATCGAGGGGGCCTATGAGACCTTCGTGGCCACCATTGGCATCGATGACGCCGTCCGCCCGCTCGGGAGCGTGGTGTTCAAAGTATCTGGCGACGGGCGCGAACTATTCGATAGCGGCAAAGTGCGCGGGACCGATGAACCGCGGGACATTCGCGTGGGCGTCGCCGGCATCAAGAGCTTGACGCTCACCGTTGACTACGGCCAGGGGCTGGACGTCTCCGACCACGCCGACTGGGGTGGTGCAAGATTGCTCAGGCCGAGTTCCTCGACAGCCACGGAGCGCGAGCGCTGATGGTCTTGCTGTGCATCGTTCTTGGTCTGCTCTCCATCGCCGCGGGCCCCGCGTCGACCGCCGATCTTGTGGCCCGGGCCGAACAGCGGCGCATCGAGGTCATCGAACGCGTCGCGCCCAGCGTAGTATGCGTGTTCGATTCTCACCAGCGAGGCGGGGGATCGGGCGTCATTATCGACGCGGAGGGCTATGGACTGACGAATTATCACGTCGTGGCAGAGATGCTGGAGACGCGCCGCGGGCTCGGCGGCCTCAGCGACGGCAAGCTCTATGAGCTCGAAGTGCTGGGCATTGATCCCACCGGCGACGTGGCCATGTTTCGACTCCTCGGCGATCACCCCTTTCCTTTTTCCAGCCTCGGCGACTCCGACGCCGTACGCGTGGGTGACACCGCCATTGCCATAGGCAATCCCTTCACCCTCAGCGAGGACTACACTCCTACGGTCACCACCGGTCTGGTCACCGGCGTGCATCGTTATCAGGCCGGTGTCGGCAGGAACCTCGTCTACTCCGACTGCCTCCAGGTCGATGCCGCGATCAACCCCGGCAACTCCGGCGGACCGCTCTTCAATCGGGAGGGCGAGGTCATCGGCATCAATGGGCGGATTTCCGTGAATCGCCGCGGGCGCCTGAACGTCGGCTTCGGCTACGCGATTTCGTCGAACCAGATCAAGCGATTCATGCCTGCCCTCCGCGCCGGGCTCAAGGCTCAGCACGGGACGCTCCAGGCCACGGTCGCTTCCGAGGGGCCGCATGTGGTCTTCGACCGAATCGCTCCCGAATCCGCGGCCGCGCTCGCCGGCATTCAGCGCGGTGAAAGGCTCACGAGTATCGACGCCATCCCCATTGCCTCGGGGAATCAGTATCTCGGTCTGCTCGGCGCCTATCCCGCCGATTGGCCCATTCACCTGGTCGTGGAGCGGGACGGCCAGGCGCGCGACGTGGTCCTGCGACTCGACGCTGTCGTTCCCAAGTCTCAGCGCCCCTTTCAGCCCGACCGGGAGGTCAATCAGCGGGAGGTCGAAAGAGTACTACGACGCTTCCAAAAGGCTGTGCTGAGCGAGCGAATGCCCCGCCGACCACCGAGCTGGGCTTGGAGAGGACGTCGCGAGACTGCTACAGGCACGCAGCGCTTCACGGCCAGCCAGGTCGGTGATGGTCCCCTGCGCGTGCAGCGGCTGCGAGATGACGGATCAGTCGCAGCGCTGCTTGTCGCGACGGAGGGTACCGTGACCGAGGCGGTAGGGGACCTGGAAGCCCTCGAGCCCCCGCTCGACGTCAAGTTGACCCTAGCCGCCACGTTCGTCATGCACCGCTGGCTGCTCGAAAATGTCGAGACCATCGATCTGTCGGGCGTCCGTCACGTCGGCGGGGACCGTCTCGATCCCAGGGCGAAGGACGATCGCGTCCTCGAGGTCCTTGAATGGAACGTCTGCCAGACCGGTTTGGCAAGGTTTGAGTTCGACTTGCAGACCGGGTTTCTTGCCCGCGTGCGCGTGCGCGATGTCCCTACCGGCAAAGAGTTCGTTATGGACTTGGACTCACCCCAGGACATCGGCGGACTCAAGTGGTCTCAGGAAATCCACATCACCGTAGGTGAAAAGCGCTACCGCGACCTGCTTTCCGACTGGGAGCTTTCGCCGTGACGATCGGTCGAACGTGCCATGGTCTGCTGGCGGCAACGCTCCTGGCCGCAGCGTCATTCGCAAGTCCCTACCAGGGGCCCATCGAGGCCTTATTGCCCCGCGTGGTCAAGCTCTACGGTCTCGCCGCCGGGGCGCAAGCCGGGTACGGTACCGGCGTCATCGTTTCTGAAGATGGGCTCGTACTCACCGTCTTTTCCCTGCTCATCGATGCCCGCCACGTTCGTGTGGTGACATCCGATGGCACGCTCTACGACGCCGAAGTCGTCCGCCGCGACGCCGATCGGCAACTGGCCATGCTGCGCTTGCGCCCCCCCGGCGCTGCTGCAGAGGGTCAACCCGCTGTGGGACCGCTGCCCTACTTCGATCTGGCTTGCGGTGAGGCCGATGCGGAAAAGCGCGTGCGCTCCGGCGACTGGGTGGTCATCGCCGGCAACCCCTTCAAAGTCGCCGAAGGTGCTGAGCCTGTCTCCATCGCCCACGGGATCGTGTCCGCCCGCACCCGGCTCGATGCCCGGCGTTCCTTCAAGGACTTTCCTTATCGCGGCGACGTACTTGTTCTTGATGCCGTGACCAGCAACCCCGGCGGGCCGGGTAGCGCCGTGGTGGATATCGAGGGGCGATTCGTGGGGATGGTGGGGCGGGAGGTGACCTCCAACCTTACACATACGCACTTTAACTACGCCATGCCGCGGGATGTTTTGTGCGAGTTTTTTCTGGAAGCGACCGGAAAGCGGCCCCTAAGCGTACCGTTAGCGGCCCAGATGGCTACCGAAAACGTACCCGTAGATCCCGGCATCCGCCTGACTCGTACGGGGTATCGTTCACTGCCGCCCATGGTGGAGCGCATCCGCAAAGGGTCGCCGGCGGAGCGCGCCGGCGTTCGACCTGACGACCTGATTCTCTCGGTTAACGGCAGGTCGGTCAGCGATGCGAGCGAGTACGACGAGCGATTGAAGAGTCTCACTGCAGGAGAACCGATCGATCTGGTCATCCGCCGCGGGCGCACGATCGTCAGCGTGCGTCTCGAACCGGAGAAGACACCTTGAGCACAATCCGAGCCGCGACCGGAAGGGAGCGATGCTGGAAGCGGCGATGCAACCCGATCCTCAACTTGATCCGGCGCGCGTTGGTGACCTCTGCGGTGGCGTTCTTTTCGCGCCCAGTCGTTGCGGCGGAGGACGCGGAGGTTCTGCGGGCGATGCAGGATCGTTTTCGCGAGGTGGCGGGGAAGCTGCGCCCTTCACTGGTGCGGATCGAGACGGTGGGGGGCACGCAGCCGGCGCGCGGCGCGGCTCAGGATGCGCCGCAGCCGATTGAGGAGGAGGAAGGTCCGCCCAAGCCCAAGCGCTCGCAGAGTCCATTCCGCGATGATGTGGGCTCGCGCTTCGTGGTGGCTGACGGGCCTACCACCGGGCTGGTTTATTCGGCCGACGGCTACATCGTCACCAGCAGCTTCAACTTCGTGCGCGAGCCGGCGCTGATCACGGTGACGCTGGCCGACGGGCGTCGGGTGGCGGCCGATCTGGTGGCCCGCGATCAGGTGCGGAAGATCGCCCTGCTCAAAGTCGATGCGATCGGCCTTACCGTGCCAACGTGGGCGCAGATGCCCGACATTCGCGTGGGCCAGTCGGCCGTCGCGCTGGGGCTGGGTTTCGGCGCGGATGAGCCCTCCATTCATGTGGGCATCATCAGCGCTCTCAATCGCATGCGCGGCAATGCCCTGCAGACCGATGCCAAGCTCAGCCCGGCCAACTATGGCGGGCCGTTGTGCGATCTTGATGGCCGGGTGCTGGGCATCTGCGTGCCCATGGCCCAGCGCCCGGGGGAGCTGGCCGGCGTGGAGATGTACGACTCCGGGGTGGGTTTTGCTCTGCCGCGCTATCGGCTCGACGCCATCGTCGATGAGCTGATGACCGGCAAGTCCTTCCATCGCGGATGGCTGGGCATGGTCGTCGATCCCCGCGCCAAGGACAGTGTGGTGATCGCCAACGTGGGGGATCCTTCGCCGATGAAAAGCGCCGGCTTGCAGGTCGGCGACACGATCCTGACCATCGACGGGCGCCCGCTGCACCACTTCGGCCACCTCATGCAGGCCTTGTACATGCTCCCGGCCGGTCAGTCCGTGGTCATGCAGATCAAGCGCGGTGAGGCCGAGTTCAGCGTCACCGTGACCCTGGCCCGCAGCGATGAGCTCGGCCCGCTGCCCGAAACCGAAGAACCCTTCGACCCGGCCGACCCGCTTCCTGAGCCGGAGCCGGAACCAGAACCGGACGAGTGATCGGTGCCTGGTGACCAGTGGCCAGTGGCCGGGAGCGAGGGAACAAGGGATCGAGGGATCAAGGACGCTGCCCCCTCTCCCTGGCAGGGAGAGGGCTGGGGTGAGGGTCGAAACGTCGCGCGCCCAAAAATGGCCGAAAAGCCTAGGCCTTTTCCCCCGTTCCAAAGAAACAGATTCTCAATTATGAGAAGACACTCCGTGTGTTTGCGTCAGCTCCCCTCAGGACTGCCCGAGAAAAAACCCATTTTTCTTCCGCCGAAACGGCCGGTTGCGTGTTGTAATGGTAGGGATGGGCGCGCGGTTCTTCCACGCGTGCGTCTAAGGCTTCCGGGAGAGGCCATGTTGCGGATCGCGCAAATCCTGGCAACTTCAGCTTGTGTCATCGCGACGGTGGGCATATCAGCGATGTCGCGGCTTGCCGTTGCGCAGAGCGTCGCCCCCAGCGGGACGGTAGTCAGCTGGGGAAGCCAAGTAATGGGCGTGGACCTGTCGCGAGGCTTCGTCTCGATCGCCGCAGGCGGGAGCCACAGTTTGGGTCTTAAGTCCGACGGATCCATCGTGGGCTGGGGTGCCAACGCATCGCGCCAAGCGACCGCGCCGTGGCCCAACACTGATTTCGTTGCCGTTGCTGCCGGTGGCGGCCACAGCTTGGCCCTGAGGGCCGATGGGTCGATTACGGCGTGGGGATTCAACAACTATGCCCAAACCCGCGTTCCCACTCCTAATGGCAACTTCATTCGCATCGCCGGGGGCGCAGCCCATAGTCTCGCTCTCAGAGATGACGGTTCGATCGTAGCATGGGGAAGCGGCCAATCCGGTCAGACCGACGTGCCCGCGGTGAACGCAGACTTCGTTGCCATCGCTGCTGGCGACTTCCACAGCTTGGGCCTCAAGAGAGACGGAACTATCGCCGCGTGGGGATGTGGATCATACGACTACGGACAATGCAACATTCCTGCCCCTAATGACGGCTTCATCTCTATCGCCGCAGGCTCGGTGCATAGTCTGGGCCTGAAGGCCGACGGATCAATAGTCTCGTGGGGGGCCAATGGCTACGGCCAAGGGAACGTGCCGCCACCGAATACCGGATTCGTCGGTATTGCCGCGGGTCGCTCATCTAGCTTGGGTCTCAAAGCCGACGGTTCGATCGTGGCCTGGGGGGACTCTCGAGCCGGTCAAACAACAGTTCCTCAGCCCAACGCGAACTTTGTGCGCGTGGCCGCTGGATCGTACCACGGCCTCGCCCTCAGGGCCGATGGCTTGATCGTCGCGTGGGGCTGTGGCAACGAGACAAACTTTGGTCAATGCAACAAGCCAGAGTCTGCGATCGATTTCATTGCCCTCGCGGGAGGGCAAGAGCACGGTCTCGCTCTCCGAGCAGACAGCGCTATCGCGGCGTGGGGAAACGGTTACGATGGCCAGACACGCGTGCCACTGCCGAACGCCGACTTTGTGGCAATTGCCGCGGGGAATTTCCACAGTTTGGGGCTAAGAAGGGACGGATCAGTTGAAGCATGGGGCTGTCGTAACAGCCAGAACAGCTACGGCCAGTGCAATGCTCCTTCGCCCAACGCAGACTTCGTGGGCGCAGCGGCGGGCGGTCGGCACAACGTAGGCCTGAAGGCTGATGGGACGGTTGTCGGCTGGGGCGATGATGACTACGGTCAGTCGAATACCCTGGAACTGGGTGGCGGACTTATCGCAATCGCCGCCGGTCAGTTACATAGCGTGGGTCTTAGGGCTGACGGGTCCATCTTGACCTGGGGATACTATGGCTACGGCTTGTCGAGCGTTCCCACACCTAACGATCGATTCGTTGCCGTCGCCGCCGGCCACTTCCATAGCTTGGGTCTCAAGGCCGACGGTTCTATTGTAGCGTGGGGAAAGAATGACGGCGGCCAGACGGATGTACCTTCACCGAACACAGAGTTCATCGCCGTGGCTGGGGGCGACCGCCACAGTTTAGGGCTCAAGAACGACAGTTCCATCGTGGCATGGGGCTGTGCTTGGCCGTACGACTATGGGCAATGCAACATTCCCGCGCCGAACGCAGGCTTCGTCGCGATTGCCGCAGGTGCACGCCACAGTTTAGCCCTCAGGGCCGATCGCGACTCCGATGCGGTCGCGGATGTGTTCGACAATTGTCCTGAGGTGCCGAATCCGCTTCAGGCCGATGCAGACGGCGACGAAATCGGCGATGCGTGCGACGGCTGCCCGGCTTCGGACAACGGCGAGACCGTCGTGATCGACAAGTGCGAGACGGGCATTGCGAATGCGGCCGACGGCGAGGGCTGCACGCGGGCGGATGCGGTGGCGGCGTGTGCCGCGAACGCTACGGATCATGGGCAGTTCGTGGCGTGCGTGGGCCGGCTGGACAGGACGTGGACAGATGCTGGCGATATCTCCGATTCCGACCGCGGGCGGCTGATGCGCTGTGCGGGGCGGGCTAGAAACTAGAAACTGGAAACTTTTTAGAGACTAGAAACTAGACGGGGACGGACGACGCGAGGGTCTGGCCAATCTCGGATTTCAGATCTCAGAGGGTGCACAGCAAGCACCGACAAGTTTGTTCGTCCAAACCCAGACCTTCACCGACGATCAACGCGCGAGAAATGTGAATCCCGCACGGACGGTGCCGGCAAGGGACTCTTGCCGGGCTGCGCCTGTCAGGCTTGGCTTCGAGGCTCTTATGGGGTGCTTTCGGAGCTGCGCTGACACCGGCATCTACTGATTTGCCTGGGTATCTGACAGATTCAAACCAGATGGCTCAAGGAACAAGGAGGGGCCTCGGGTGGAGAGTTGCCATGGACCTGGTTCGCGTCAGTTGCATCTGGAGTGTGTGGTTTGCGTTTATCTCCTCGGCCGGGGCCGCGCCGATGTTCACGGCCCAACCGGTTCCGGAGCAGGGCGCGACGCAATCCAAGGCTAAGGCGCTCTACATTAAGGATGACGGGGTAGGGGGGGAGGTAGATCGCACGCTGATTCTCGCGGATCTTCGGACCGGGCTCCTCTTGGACCGTGCGGGCGTCTGGGATGGCGTCGCGGCGGAGCCGGAGCTGCTCCCCGAGCTTTTCCCAGGGAATGCCACCACGGGAAACGACGTGTCGTGCGACTCCGTTTCGGGGCTGTGTGTGGTCGGCGGTTCGGCGACCGATCCTGCGGGCAAGGAGCAACCGGTCCTCTGGGAGAAGGGGGAGCTCGCCTTCACGTGGACGGTCTCGCCGTTAGCGTTGCCGGCACAATGCGAGGCAGGCGCAGTCGTTAGGGTACAGGCCAGCTCCATCGCGGTCGGTTGGTGCGCCGATTCCATCGGCGTTCAAAAACCGGTCGTGTGGCAGGCTCCGAGCAATGCTCCCACACTCCTTCCCATAACGAATTACACCAGAGGAGTGGCCACGGCGAGCGCCCAGGCGGATTTCGGTCTCAGGATCAGCGGGACGCTGAACTACCTTTCCGGCGAGCTGCGTCCCGTCGTCTGGTCGCCGGACCCCAAGAACGTCGGACAGTTCGGGGTTCCGGTGGAGTTACCCCTGCTGACTTCGGGAACACAGGGCGCCGCTCACTCGATCAACGAGGTGGGAGTGGTTGCGGGATACTCCACGAACCAGGCCGGCAACCGCCAGGCGGTGATCTGGGAGTGGCAGCCAGCGCCACAGGAGTGGCAGCTCACGGAGTTGCCCACGCTTCCGGGCGCCGTGAACAGCGAGACAATACATTGCCTGCCCAATCTTGCTCCGTTCATTTACAACCCCTGCACAGGCACGTCGGATGGGCGGCCAACCCTTATTGAAACAGGTGGAGTAGCTCGGCGAGCATACGCTGTAGACGATCTGGTCATCGTTACCTCGCCACAACCGCCGGGAAATTATACGGGCACTTGCGACATCACATCGGGAAACCAAGTTTTTGCATTCGCCTTATCCTGTAACTGGGAGGAAGTGAACGTGCCGGGTAGTGCCGTAGCCGGTGGAGCTCCGGGTCCGCACGCGCACTTTCTCATCTCCCTTCCCGAGGGCATCCCCGCAGTTTCCAGTTGGGGGCTCGTGGCGATGGCGTTGCTTATCCTCGCGGCCGGTACGGTCATGCTAAGGCGTCATCGCCTCGTTTGCAGCTGACAGAGATTCCGGAGAAGCACGGACAAGCCGAGCTTGTCCGTGCCACCCGTCGTCGTAATGCGGCGTCACCGCCTGTTCGCGGCTGACTAATCCTCGGCACGATCGTCGTCGGGTTTCTGGTTGGCTGTCATCTCTGCGCCGTGTTTGGCGCGCCAGGTGGCGGCTTCTTCGGGGTGACCTTGCTGGTCATAGAGCTTGGCGAGCAGGCCGACGGTTCGGGCCAGCAAATCCTTCTGCTCGGGGTGGTGCGTGGTCAGGTTGGAGTAGGTCTCCAGGAGCAGGGGTTCGGCCTTGTCCAGGTTGCCGGTGCGCAGGTACAGGGCCCCGAGGGCGTGGCTGGAGTTGGCGACGGGGAGGCTGTCGTTTCCGAAAAGCTCGCGGCGGATGCGCAGGGCGTCGGCGAGGGCAGCCTCGGCCTCGTCGTATTCCTTGAGACGGGAGAGATCCGATCCCAGCAGGTGGAGGGCGTCGGCCACGTCGCGGTGCAGATCGCCGAAGCGGGCGCGGGTTTTGGCCAGCAGCTCCCGATAGATCGGCACGGAATGCTGCGGCCCGCGGTTGAAGCCCACCAGGTAGGCGTAGTTGTGCAGGGCGTGGATAAGCTGGGGGTGCGACTCGTGGACGATGCGGCGGAGCATGGCCACGCGCTCCTCGGCGAGGGCTTCGGCCTGGGCGGGTTGTTTTCGTTTGAACATCAGGTGGGCGAGGTGGTCCAGGGTGAGTGCCGTCTTGATGTGATCGCCGAGCAGGTGCTTTTGAGCCTCGAGCACTTGACGGAGGAGTGACTCGGCCTCATCGAGCTTGCGCAGCTGAACCAGGGTCAGGCCGAGGTTGGCCTGGTCGTTGATCAGGGCGAGGTCGTCGGGGCCGGTGAGCAACCGTCGCTGCTCAATGGCGTCGCGAAAGTGATTCGCGGCGGCGATCCAGTCTCCGGCGTAGTAACGGTTTCCGCCCATGTTGGCTGTAGCGTCGATGGTGGACGGATGGGCCGGCCCGAACTGAGCGACGCGGATGTCGCGGGCCTGCTTTAAGAGTTCATATCCTTCGTCGTAGCGATTCTGCGTGGTGTAGAGCTGGGCGAGGGCGGTGAGGCCGTCGGCCAGCTCAGGGTCGCCTGCGTCCAGTTGTGCCCGGCGGGTTTGCATTGCCGCAAGCAGCAGGGCCTCGGCGCGGTCGAAGTCGTAGAGCTTTGTATACACCTGTCCGAGGGCGGTCTTCAGGCGAGCCTGCACCAGGGGCTGGCCTGCCAGCTCGGTGTTCACGCGTTCGACGGCGGCGTCGAGCAGGTCGCGCACACGGGGCTCTTCCATGCCTTCGGTCGAAGGGTCGCCTTTGTCGAAGAGGCCGACGAGGAACTCGACGACTTCCTCCGCGGAACGGCGGGCCTGGGCCTCCTTGCTCTGGGCGGTGAGGGCGCGATCGCGTTCGCGAGCGATGCGTCGGGACTGCACGGCCGTGACCACGGAAAGCGAGAAACCAAAGAGGATGACCACGGCCGTCAGGGCGCTGGCCGTTTTGTGACGCACGACAAACTTGCGGAGCTGGTAGGCGGCGCTGGCCGGCCTGGCCAGGATCGGCTGGCTGTCAAAGTGCCGGCGCAGGTCGTCGGCCAGGGCGGCGACGCTCTGGTAGCGGCGATCGGGGTCTTTTTCGAGCGCTTTGAGAATGATGGTGTCGAGGTCGCCGCGCAGGGCGCGGACGATGCTGCTGGGACGCGGCGGGGGCTGCTCGCGAACGATACGCATCGCCTCAGGAAGAACGGCGCTCCGCACATCATAGGGGGGCCGCCCGGTGAGCAGCTCGTAGAGAACCACCCCGAGCGAATAGACGTCGCTGCGCACGTCAACGGCGTGGGATTCGCCACCGGTCTGCTCCGGGGACATGTACGCCAGGGTTCCCTGGATCTTGCCGGCGTCCGTTGCGAGGGTAGCGAAACTGAAATCGCTGTCCGTGACTCTGGCCAGGCCAAAGTCCAGCACCTTGGCGTGCGGGGCGAAGGCGGACAATGTGGATAGGGACCCCGGCTCGATGTCACGTGCGGATTCCTGTCTCTCCACAATGAGGATGTTTGCAGGTTTGAGGTCGCGATGGATCACGCCTTTCTGGTGGGCGTATTTGACGGCATCGCAGATCTGCAGGAAGAGCATGAGTCGCTCATGCTGGCCAGGCTTGCGGGCCCGCACGAACTCATCGAGAGGGATACCGGGCACCAGCTCCATGGCGTAGTAGTGCTCGCCGCGGTCGGTACAGCCGGATTCGAAGACCGCGGCGATGCCGGGGTGGTCGAGGCGGGCAAGGGCTTCGACTTCTCTTTGAAACAAGCGCACGCGGCGATCGTCGGGCAGACTCCCGGTCCGCCCGACCTTTAAGGCGACACGTCGGCGGGGGCTTTGTTGCTCGGCTTCGTAGACGACGCCCATTCCTCCGCGCCCGATCAGGCGGACGATGCGGTAGGGACCGATCCAGGGGTCGGCGTGGGGCTGCGGGCTGGGAGGGGGCTCGGCGGATTCAAGGAAATCGGAGGCCCGTTCGGCGAATTGCAGGAGTGACTCGACCTCTGCCCGCAAGGCCGCATCATCGCATGCCTGACCGAGGAAGCCGGCGCGCTCTCCTGGAGGCCGTTGCCGGGCGGCGGAGAAGATCTCCTTGACCTGCTGCCAGCGTTCGTCAGCCAAGGGGTGTTTCTCCTCCGCGGGCGGTGCGTAGCCAGCCCTGTGGAACGGGCGCACTGCTCACAGAGCAGTGGCACAGGGTCACATTGACTCGGTGTTGCACGCCACCTTTACCTTCCTGAGAGAATAGGGCCATTCGTCGGTGACTTGCGCAGTTTCAGGTTCTGTGATCCTTCGGCGAACTGGCGCCTGGTGCGTCGAGCGGCAGGGCCGCCGAAGTGGCGCCCTTGGTCACTTCCCGCAGGAGCCACGCTTTTGCGAGGCCCCAATCGGCCACCACCGTCCGGGGGGATATGCCAAGGATCGCAGCCGTGTCGTTGACATCGAGCCCGCCGAAGAACCGCAGCTCAACGACCTGGGCCTGGCAGGGGTCCAGCTCGGCGAGCTTCTGAAGGGCCTCGTCGAGGGCGATGAGGTCGAGGGATCGCTCCTCGAGCATGGCCACGGCGGAATCCAATGGGACCCTGGGAGAATCACCGCCCCGTTTGAGGGCCCGGCGGTCGCGGGCGTGGTTGACCAGGATGCGCCGCATGGCCACGGCTGCGGTGCGAAAAAAGTGCTCGCGATCGTTGAAGCGCGCCGGGTCCTGTTGGGTCAGCCGCAGGAAGGCCTCATGGACCAGGGCGGTGGCCTGCAGGGTGTGCCCGGGGCGTTCCGCGCGGAGGTACTGGTCGGCCAGGGTCCGAAGCTGGTCGTAGACCTCGCTGAGCCAAGCTGAGGGGCTACCTCGCTCTACCGGAGTATCGGTAGGGAGCGGTGCGGGGTGGCTGGGCGATCGCCCGTCTTCCATAGGTGCTTCCAGATTTTGCTGCGCCGGCGGCCCCGAAACCGTGCTGCTCCCTTCTGAGGGGGTGCACCATCGGGCGACGGGTAGGAAGCATTGTACCACGATCCAAGGGCCGGTCCGAGTCCGCTGCGGGGGTGGGCGGACGGCGGTCTGTCGGGTGCGCCTAGCACCTAAGGGTGGGAGATCGAGCGATGGAACGGGCATGCCTGTTGGCGGGAACCACGGCCCTGTTGTTCTCGAATGCAGCGCTGGGGCAGAACTCGTTTCGCCCAAACGCCTACTCGCAGATCGACCATCTGGGCCTTGCGAGGGTCGTGGATGCCCAAGGGCAGATCCATACGGTCAGGAGCCAGCGGGCCTGGAAGCTGATCTGTCAGGCTCGGACGCGCGACTCCAACGGGGTCGAGCATCTCAGCGGCGCAGGCGCGCTGCCATTGGCGACGGGCATCTTCGAGTATCGCCCACCCGACCCAAACGCGACCGTGATCACGGTCTCCCGTGCGACGGCGACGGCTGGAGGCGGGGGATTGGTCTTCCAGCTCACCATCTCGGGAACCCGGGGTCCCGCGGCAGATGCGGCGCTGACGCGGGTTTGTCAACGATACGTGGAGCTTTTCGACGACGGCTTTGCCGTGCAGCTGAACATCCATTTCGAACCCATGTCCAGTGCGACAACCCTCGGCTCTGCGACAAGCGATTTATTCGCGTTCGAATACCGCGACGTTCGGGACGCCCTCCAGGATGACGCCGACCCTGACGACACCATCCTTTCGTCGTTGCCCTCCGGGCAGGAGATCCCAGTCATTTACTCGGGTACCGACGTTACCGATGAAAACCGTGTTGTTTACAGGCAAGCGGCTGCGCGGGCGATTGGTCTGCGGCGGATTGACGCCACCGATACCTCCGGCGACGCGAGTTCCTTCCACGGTTCGATCACCTTCAACACCAACTTCAGTTTCGACTTTGATCCGAGCGATGGTATCGACGTGGACGAGCACGACTTTGAAGCCGTGGCGACGCACGAGATCGGTCACCAACTCGGATTCGCATCAGGCGTCGACTACCTTCCCAACGATATCGAGGGTCTGGATATGGCGCGCTTCAGGAGCGCCGACTGTCCAACTTCCACAGCGGGGTTCCGCAGCGAGGCACGACGGGGAGGCACGGGACAGCAGGGGACCGCCTGCAAAATCTGCCTACCGGGCTGGATCAGCGAACGGATGTCCACGGGGCGAACGGATGGCGACGGTCAGCAAGCCAGCCACTGGAAGGACGACGAGCTCACCAGCACGTGGATCGGCATTATGGATCCTACGCTCGATGACGAAGCTGATTTCAGCGATCTTGGGGCCACGTACACGGAGTACCTGACCGAGGCCGATCTGCGTGCCCTGGATTTTGTGGGATGGGACTTCGAACCTGTGTTCACAGACATCGGGTCGTTCGACATGCTCTTGTATCTGGACGGGACAACCGGCGCCTCTCGCACGCCGACGTTGACCTGGACAGCCGCAAGCAACACCACGCACTATGCTCTCGGGATACGCAGCACGGAGACGTTCACGAGTGTGTTGTCTGCGACCATTGCGGGCTCAACATCGTATACGGTTCCATCCGGCGTCCTGGATTTCAACACTACCTACCAGTGGTGGGTAGTGGCGCACAATGCCTGGGAGTCGCGTACCGCAGACTCGGGGGCGCGCCTGTTCACGACGGAGAGTCTCGCAGACGCGGTCGTGGCGTTTCCGCTGTACGACCCGCCCAACGGCGCGCCGCAGATGCCGCGGCGGCCACTGTTTGACTGGGACAGCAACCTGGTCAACCTGGCCAGTTTTACGCTTGAGATTGACGACGAAGCGGGATTTCAGGCACCCTACATCTATCGAGGGGCGGGCATTGTGCCGGGCACTTCGGGTCCGCCGTTCTTGCTGCCCCCGCGCCTTTTGCTGAGCAACACGACGTACTACTGGCGCGTACTGGCGGTGAACAGCGCGGGCGAGACGCAGTCCACGCCGCCCGGGGGGTTTTCGTTTACCACGGGGAATCTGACGCCCGCGCCGTTTGGGCTGCTCACACCGGCCAATGGGATTGTGGATCATAGTCCCACGACCGCGTTCACCTGGCAGCCTTCATTCGAAGTCAACACGTACCATTTTCAACTGGATGATGAACCGGCGTTTGCCACGCCGCTGATCGATGCGCCGGGGCTGACGCAAACGTTCTACGATCAACTGCAGCCCGGATTCCTGAATCACAACACGACGTACTTTTGGCGCGTGTTCGCGGTGAATGCGGCGGGTGCCACGCCGGCGGCTCCCGGCGTGCACTCCTTCACCACCGTCATTCAGGAACCGGGCGCGTTTTTCCATCAGCTCCCGCCCAGCGGGGTCACGATCAATACGACCGTTCCGGGACTGGTGTGGACGCCATCGGCGCGGGCCGCGGGGTACCTCGTGGAGGTCGATGACGACCCCGACTTCGGTACTCCGGATGTGTTCGGCGTGTCCCCGACGACTGAGTTCCGTGTCCCCCCGCGGCGGCTTGCACCTGGCCGGCAGTACTACTGGCGGGCGACCGCCTACAACCCGGGTGGCTACAGCGAAGGCGGGCCCTCGGTGTTCTCGTTCACGGTCAGCGCCGACGCGCCCGAAATACCGACCGTGTCACAGTGGGGACTGATTGTGCTCACGTTGTTGTTGCTCACCGCCGGCACGCTGGTGGCCGAAGGGCGGCGGGCGGAGGACCGGGTCCGCGGGGTCAGACCGTGTTGAAGGGAAGTGTGCGCACCGCCGCATAGGCGGAGTACGCCGTATGGGAGGAACATCATGACTCGTCGAAGCGGTGGTTCGCTCCTGGTTCTCGTCGCGACAGCAGGGAGCCTGGATGTGCGCCAGGCGCTTGCCCAGCCCTGTCAACAGGACCCGGACTGCGCGCACCTTTCAGGTCCGTGCAGCAACGGCGTGTGCAGTCAGAATCAGTGCCTGCGGCAGCCGATCAACGAGGATCAGCCCTGCACCGCCCCGAACATCTGTATCACCAACGCGACGTGCAGCTCGGGTTTTTGTGTGGGGACCTGGATCCTCAGCTGCTGCACCGTGGCGGCCGACTGCAACGACTACAACCCTTGCACGAACGACTCCTGCAACAGCAACGTATGCACGCACACGAATCGGCCGCCGGGCACTCCCTGCGGCAGCTCTGTTGTCGACGAGTGCACCAATGCGGACGTCTGCGACAACGCGGGCGTGTGCATGAAGCGCGACGCCCCCGACGGTTTGGACTGCGGCGGGCCGGATTGCCTCGGCGGGCAATGTGGGCCTACGACATATCGAGCCCAGGTCCTGCCCGAAGGATCGTTCGTCGGCTCGATCCCCCGCGGCATCGCGGAACGTCCGGGGAATGACCTCATCATATCGGGGCGAGTCGCCGACGCATCGCTGGTCGAGCACGCCGCGGTGTGGAGTTGTGACCTCAACGGCACGGGCTGTACCTTGACCCAGCTTCCGGAAGGCGGCGCCGGGACTAGCTCGGCCAACGCTGTGGCTTGCAACACAGCAGGCACGTGCCGCGTCGGCGGGACGACCGCGGAGCCGATGCATCAACCCGCAGTGTGGACACACAACGGCGGCAGTTGGGCCGCGGAGACACTGCCACTGCCGGCGGGCGCGACCGGGGGCGCCGTAGTGGACGTGCTTAACGATCGGCCGCCGCTGGTCTGGTCCCTGGCCGGCGATACGATCGACGCCGTCGGCTTCCGCAAACCGACCTACTGGGAACGCGACGGAACGGGCGTCTGGGGCGTATTCCTGTTGCCCGACTTCGGCATTCCGGAACGGGAGGGCATGGCTACGGGGATAGAGGCTTGTCCCGATGGAACATCGCCCGCGCTTTGCGCTCCCGGTGCGCGCCTGATCACTGGATGGGTCGAGGATGGATTCGGGTTCGCCCAACCCGTCGTGTGGCAGGAGACCGACCTCAACACGCGTGCCTTCGATTTCCAAACCCTTCCGCTGCCCGGGGGAGCGCTGGGGCTGGGCGGACAGGACCTCGGCTGCAGCAAGTATCCCTCCAAGTATTGGGGATGGCTGAATGTATTCGGCGGAGGAGACCAAGACGTCGGCCTTAACGGCGGGACCGTTGTCCTTGGCGACGGAACGACGCGCAATGTCGTGTGGAAGACCGCAGACTTCGTAGGATGGACATCCACCGTGCTGCCTCCGCTGGATGGACACCAGAGCAGTGAACGATTCGCGATGCGAAAAGATCCATTAACGACCTTCTTGTTTGCTTTCGCCTCGTCCTACCCGGCGGGCAGCGACTCACATACCGCCGGCGTAGCTACGCAGTGGACGCTCGATGCACAGACGCTGGCCCTCATCTCCGGACCTACGGATATGAGTGACCGCATCGCGGGATTGCCGCCGGGATGTGCGTTGCGCGCATTCTCCAACCCTCGAACCAACCTGCCGGGCAAATGGGATATGAGTTACGCCGTCTGCCCCTCGCCCGTTGCTGGCACGCCGCAACCCCACGCGGTGATCGCCGTCACTGGTCCGCCTGCGGGCATCCCCGCCGTCACCACGTGGGGGCTGGTGGTCATGGCACTGCTCGTCTGCACCGCCGGGACGATCGTGATGGCGAGGGCGACGGTCGGGCAACCAGCGGCGCGCCTCGTCCGCGGCGGATAAGACTACCAGGCCCAAACGCCGGAAAACGCGATTCGACTCGCTTCCGCGCCCCCGGACGTGGTATAAAAGGGGGGCATGTGGGGCCGGGG
>SBAX01000127.1 GCA_005240095.1 Phycisphaera mikurensis | reverse complement strand
CAATCTGTGCCTGCAGACCTGCTCGGCCGGTCCGCGTGCGGGTGAGCTGTGTACGTCGAACAAGCACTGCGGCATGTGCGTGGGCGGTACCCGTCCGGGCATCCCCTGCGACAACAACGGCCAGTGCGATGGCGGCACGTGCACCACGGGCACGTGCAACACGCAGGGCTTCTGCCGCGACAAGTGCGGAAGGTGCTCGCCGTAGTCGAGTTAATCGGGGTAGGGCCAACCGATCCTTCGTTACGGCGTTGCCGGCATGGCCTTGAGGCAGGCATCGAGGGCGGCGGCGGTTTGCGTGGTGCGCCAGTGGTCTGCGAAGCACACCGTGTGGATATCCAGCGCTTCTCGCAGCAAGGGTTCGGCATCGGCGGGGCGCCCCATGGCCACTAGCATCTGGCCGTAGTCGTGCAGAATCGCGGCGGTGGCGGGATGCCGATCATCGCCGCGCCCGCGGCGCAAAGCCAAGGCCTGATCGAAGAGCGTTTTTGCCTCCGAAAACTCCTGCTGCTCGCTCAGCGCCTTGGCGAGATTGGCCAGTGAACCGAGGGTCTCCGGATGGCCGTCGCCCAGCACGCGACGGCGCCCGGCGAGCGATTCACCGTACAACTCCACCGCCTCGGCGGTTCGCCCTTGCCTGAGGAGCACGGAGGCCAAGCGGTCCATGGCATCGAAGACCTGAGGGTGATGGTCTCCCTGTGCCTCACGCCGCCGAGTGAGGATTTGTCGCGCCAACTCTTCGGCGTTACTCAGCTCCCCACGGTATGCCAGGAAGCCTGCCACGTTGTCAAGGGAAGATAGCGTTTCAGGATGCTGCGGCCCGAGTCGCTTACGCTTGATATCCAGAGCCTTGTCGTTCACTCGCTCAGAGTCTTCCACCCGACCCAGCTCAAAAAAACAGATAGCCAGATTGTTCATGGACTTGGCGGTCTCGGGGTGCTGCGGACTCAGGACGCGACTTTGGATCTCGATGATCGACTGCAGGAGCTTGGCCGCCTTCGCGAAGTCTCCTTCATTGCGCAGCTCCGTCGCCACGCCTGTCATCGACTTGAGCGTTTCGGGGTCCTCGTCACCGAGAACTCGGCGCTGGGTTTCCAGACACTCGCGAAACATCTCGCCCGCCGCCTTGGAATGGCCCTGAGCGCTGAGATCGGCGGCGAGGCTGTACATTGCCCGCAGGGTATCGCGATGTTCCGCGCCGCGCAGGCGACGCATGCAGTCCAACGTCTTGCGATGAAGCTCTTCGGCCTCCCGCCATTGGCCACGCGTATACAGGTGGCTGGCAAGATTCTGCATCGATTGCAGGGTCTCGGGATGCTCCTCGCCCAGCAGACGGCGGCGCACCTCCCAGGTGGTGCGCGACGTGCGTTCGGCCTCTTCGAAGTTGCCCTGGCGCCCCAGCAAATTGGCCAGGTCATTCGTCCACGTCAGCGTATCGCGATGTTGCTCGCCGAGGACACGTCGTCCGATGCGGGCCGCCTCCACGAGGTGGGGCTCCGCGTCGTCATACAGACCCAGCGATGCGTAGGCAATGCCAATCGTGTCCCTAAGCCGCGCCTCAACGAGCGGAGCGTCGCGGAACTTGACGGCCACGTCGCCCGCGGCTTCGTCCAGCACTTCTCTGACGGTGATGTCCTTCCCACGGTGCCCGGGGTCCACGGCAATGAGCATGTCGGAAAGGAACCTGGTGACCAGTTCGGATTCCTGCCGCGAGGCCTCGGCTTCGAGCAGGTGATCCCGAGCCTGAGCTTCGGCAACGATGGCCCGGTCGCGCTGCTTCGTCGCTCGGAAAGCCTGCCAACTTGTGCCAAGCGCACCCGCCACGATCGCGAGGGCGAGGAGCGCTGCGGCAATGACGCCGTATCGATGCCGGCGAACGAACTTTCCGAGGCGGTAGGTCAGGATCGGAGGCCCGGCCAACACCGGCTCCTCGCGCAGGTAGCGGGCGATATCGGCGGCGAGATCGGCCGCCGTCGCGTAGCGGCGGGACCGGTCCTTCTCCAGGGCTTTCATGGTGATCCAATCCAAGTCCCCGCGGAGGAGTCTGGCCAGCGCCGCCGGATCGGTGCCGCGCTGCTCGGCGATGAGTTGACCCGAAACATCCGTGCCCTCCTCTACCGCCCGAACGGCGAAGGTGCTGAAGCGCGTGCTCGGGGTGGGCGGCTCCACTTCACGGATGATCTGCTGCAGCCGGGGGTAGCCCGCCTCGCGCAGTGCCCTGGAGTCAAACGGCGGCGCACCCGCGAGCAGCTCGTACAAAAGGACGCCCAGCGAGTAGATGTCCGTCCGCGTGTCGATGTCCGGGCTCATCTGGGCCTGTTCCGGGCTCATGTACGCGGGAGTTCCAATGAAGCGACCTTGTTCGGTGAAGAGGGACTGCTCGGCGGGCAATTGGTGGATGGCCTTGGCCATGCCGAAGTCAATGACCTTAGGAATCGCGTCGCCGTTGTGGCCCACCACCAGGACGTTGGAGGGCTTGATGTCGCGATGAATGATTCCCTTCTGATGGGCGTGCTGAATGGCCTGGCAGACCTGCGTGAAAATCCGCAGGCGCTGCCTGGTCGCTACGCGATGGGCGTTGCAGTAGTCCGTAATGGGCGTCCCGGGGACGTACTCCATGACGAAGTAGGGGCGCCCCTGCTTGGTGGCGCCGCCGTCGTAGACCGTCGCGACATGGGGATGGTTCATCCTCGCCAGGGCCTGTCGCTCGGTCTCGAAGCGGTGCAGAACCTCGCGCGTGTCCATCCCCACTTTGATGAGCTTCAGGGCGACCTGCCGGCGCACGGGATACGTTTGCTCCGCCAGATAGACCGTCCCCATGCCCCCTTCACCGAGGGGCTGCATGAGTTGGTAGCGACCGATCCGCTCGCCGGGAAGCGGGCCGAGCCTCGCCGTCTCCTGCACGAGCCCCATGCCCACGCCGGACAACGCGTCAATCGCGGGGCATTCGAGGAAATCGGAGCCCGTGTGTGCAGAAATGAGAGATTCGACCTCAGCACGCAGCTCCGCGTCCTCTCGGCATGCATCGACGATGAATGTGCCGCGGTGTTGCGGATCACGCTCCAAGGCCGTAGCACAAATCTCTCTTAGCTGTTCCCAACGTTCGGGTGACATTTCGGTCTCACCTGTTCTAACGCGAAAACCAGCGGGCTTTCGGCTCATGGACCACCATCACTTCGGAGCAGTTCACGCCGCAGCCAGGCCTTGGCAACGCTCCAATCGCGCTTGACTGTGGCCGGCGACGATTCCAGCACGTCGGCCGTGTCCTCGACCGTCAGGCCTCCGAAAAACCGCAGCTCCACGATCTTCGCCAGCCGCGGATCGAGCACCGCCAGTCTTCCCAGGGCCGCGTCGATGGCGGGCAGGTCGAGCGGCGGATCTTTGTCCTCGATCCCGGATTCGTTCAGGGCGACGCGGTCTCTCAAGCCGCCCCGCTTAGCCGCGCCGCGCCGTCGGGCGTGGTCAACTAGAATGCGACGCATCATCTGGGCGGCAATAGCCAGGAATTGCTTTCGGTCCTGCCACTCGACGCGATGCTGGTCGCGAAGCCGCAGGTAGGCCTCGTGGGCCAAGCCCGTAGTGTCAAGCGTCTGGTCACGGCGCTCGCCGCGCATGGCTCGCCCGGCAAGCGCGCGAAGTTCTCCATAAAGCAGGGGAATGGCCTCATTCAGCGCCTCAGAATCACCGGCGCCGAACTCCCGCAGCAGGCGGGTCACATCTCCGGGCTCCGCGGCCATCGCGATACGCCCCAAACAGACCTCCCGCAGAAGAAATGAGCCGAACCGCCTCCCATTTTCGCGTTTCTTGCCGGAGCCCGCAAGGGGCGGACTTTGGCGGCCGGCCGATCGGCCGGACCGGACGCTGCTCGAGGCCGGGCCGCCGCAGTAGCCTCAATGAGTCCAAGGGAGGTCATGACATGAATGCCACCGATCGCCAAACCTTGTTTGTCCTGAAAGGAGCCCTGGTCCTGATCGCAAACAGTGCCATTGCGGAGCATATTGAACCGCCCATCGTTGGCGCGGGGGCAAACTCGATTGCGGTCCAAGGCGACTACGTGTACTGGACAGAGCTGCCCAACGACCCGGAGTTTTGCGCAGGGCGCGTGGGCTCCGTCAACGCGATCCGCGGCGACGGAAGCAACCAGGTGCAATTGGCGTCGGGTCAGGTGTGCGATGTATTCCTTCCGGATTTCGCCCAAACCGATGGGGTCTACGTTTACTTCGCGACCGAGTCATCGGTTGAGCGCGTTCCGATTGCGGCGTGGGGTCCGTTCGCTCAACCGTGCGTTCTGGCGCCCACGGACGGAACGGTGCACGCACTTGTCCTGGATGGTCCGTATGTCTACTGGGCGGACTCGGGGGGGATCAAACGCGTCCCTACCGGACCCTGCCCGCCCGTTGAGGCCGTCGAGACCCTCGTCCCCGATGAGATCATGGACGCCGGCGGCGTGAACCTTCGCGGTCTAGCGGTCGCGACCCGGACGGACGAAGACGAGTTCGGCCCGTATACGTATGTTGCGGTGTGGTGGGCGGAGGGTGGCGCCGGGGATGGCAAGATCCGCGTTCAATTCGTGCCGGGCGCCACATTCACTCTGCAGAACGCGCTCAACACCCCCCAATTCCTCGTGCACTCGAACGAAGTTCTCTACTGGTCCGAGGATGACGAGGTCGTCCGGCGATGCGGATGGAACGGCGGCGCGATCAGCGATTACACGCCTCCTACCCCGGGATGTTCGGTGACAGGGTTGGGTGTCGATGAAACGCGCATCTTCTGGGCCCAGGACTGTGGAGGAGAAACAGGAAAGATTCGCCGGCTGACCCTCACCAGCGCCGTCCCGCCCGCGGACGACTTCGCGGATCCCGACAACATGGACCTCGGACTTCTCGGTCCGGGCTCTCTCGTTCTGGATGACACGTACGTGTACTTTGTCGAGGACGAGGGCATCTTCCGGCTGGAAAAGAGCGCCCCGGCGCTGCGGAACGACCTCTTCTGGAATCCCTTCATGGAAATCACCCAGGGGATTCAGACCCTCGAGACCACGGTCCTGCCCGTGCCTGCGGGGTTCTCGCGTGCTCGACTGGTGGCCGGAAAGCCGACGTTGGTGCGCTTTTTTCCCACGGCCGACCTTGCGGACGAGCCCAACGTGCGGGCCGTGCTCCTCGGCAGCCGCCCGGGGGTTGGTGCTCTTCCAGAGTCTCCGCTCGAGCCCACCCGCGACGGCGTGCGTATCGAGGGCGGCGGCGGCGTGAATCGTACGGCCCTGTCGCAGAGCTTCAACTTCGAGTTGCCCCGAAGCTGGCGGTCGGGCACGATCACGTTAACCGCAGTGATCAACCCCTCGGGCAACGACCCTCTGGAGGATCCCGCAGATCTGGCGAATAACACCATGACGAATCTGATTGAGATAGAGTTCGCCAACATCGATCCGATCTGTCTGGATATGGCCAGGGTGGAGATGGATAACGCCCCGGATTTCAGCACAGGAAGCCCGGGCTTCCGCGAGATCATCAATCGTTTCGAAACGCTCTACCCTGTGCCCGAAGTGCGCTGGTTCACCGCGGGTGGAACCGTCGAGGAGCTGGACATCTGCTGGGGCGGGCCGTTTGGGTGCGAATGTATCCCTTACCCCTGTTGGCAGGCGATCGAAAGCAGCGATCCCAACGTGATCATGGCCTGGCTGCTGCTGTTCGGCGTGACTGAATCCGATCCTGACGAGTGCGACGACAACGGCTGGCCGACGCACCTGGTCGGTATGCTGGATCAGACGGCGAACACCGGGACTACCATCGGCCTTGGGAACTTCGTCTTCAACGTCTCCTGGGTGAAAATGAACACGGCAGCCGACGCCACGGCGTTCGGAAGTCCCATCGGCGCCGGAACCCTCGCACAGGAAGTGGCCCACAATTACAACGACTCCCCCTTCGTCGGGCGTTGGGGAAGCCACGTCAACTGCGGGAACCCGCCGGATCCCGATCCGGGATACCCCTTTTGTGCTTGCCAGATCGCCTGCGCGCCGGGGACGTGCACCCCGGCCGTCGCTGCCCCGTGCAACGGCACCACGTTCTTCGGTTATGACTGGATCAGCAATTCCATGATCGCCCCCAACGTGGCCGCAGACTTCATGTCCTACAACCAAACCGCTCAGATGCCGGCGTGGGTTTCGAGCTACACGTGGAATGGGTTGGCGGCGCAGCTTGACGCCGCAGCCGCGGGCGGCGCCGCGGCCGGCGGCCCTCCCGCAGTCAGCGCGGGGGCCCCGGAACTACTGCTGGTGGTCGGGACCATCACGGATGAAGCGCCCGTCCAGCAGGCGGAGTTCAAGATCGGCTACCGCTTTCCACCGGGCGTGCTCAGTGACTCGAAGATCGCCAAGCTCCTGGCGGACCAGGCACAGTTCACACCACCGGCTAATCCTGCCCCTCGGTACGCCATCGAGCTGGTCGACCCCTTTGGCGGAGTCATTTCATCATTGCCGTTTGATCCCCCGGCGGATCCTGACCACGGCTCAACCGCCGCGTTCGTGCTTGCAGTCCCATACAACGTAAACACCGCGGTTGTGCGAATCACTCACGACGGCGTACCGATCGGCGACCGCAGCGTTACCGCCAACGCACCGAACGTGAGCATTCTGCGGCCGGCCGCCGGTGAGGTGTTTGATGGTTCCCTGGAGATCGAGTGGCACGGCGAAGATCCGGACGCCTCGGACCCCGATGTTCCCGATGAGTATGAGAAAGTCCACAGCGTACTCTACCTGGTCCAGTACAGCCCGGACTACGGCCAGACCTGGCTGAACATCGCCGCCCCCTACCCCGCCGACTTCCACGAGCCTCCGGACGGCATCACCCGCCTCACCGCCGACATGAGCGATCTACCCGGTAGTCGTGGCACTAGCCAACCCTGCGCTTTCCCCATGGCCACTTCGATGGTCCGCGTCATCGGCACCGACGGCATCAATACCACGGTGGTGGTCAGCCAGCCCTTCGCCGTGACATGCAAACCCCCCACGGCACAGATCGTCACGCCCGCCGATGGAGCGGTGGTCTTCCATACCGACCAATTGACCCTTCGCGGCCGGGGAGTGGATCCCGAGGAACAAACTGTTACCGATGATGCTCGTTTCATCTGGACCGTAAGCTCCTGGCCCGTAAGCCCCAGCGCAATGCTCGGGAATGGACGGGAGCTCATGCTCCCGGGAATGCCCCCCGGAATCTACAATATCGATTTGAAGGTCGTGGACTCATTCGGCATGGTGGGAATGGACCGTATCCGCATCGACGTTGTTGCCTGCCGACCAGCTCCTGCGGATTTCGACCAGGGTCCGGTCCTTTCTCATGCCGGTGATCAAAATCAGCTTTGGCCATCACATCGCGATCCCGTGCCGCCCGACAATATCGTGCAGCTCGCCGCCGACAACTTTTCGTTCGTTGATGAGACGCCAGTGGCCGGCCTGCGCTGGAAAGGCGGGAACGTCTGTGCCAGTATCGAGCCGGCCACCGATGACTTCGTCGTCCAAGTCTACAGCAACGCTGGCGGACTGCCCGGTAATTTGTTGTGGGCGGACCATCCGGGAAACAACGTCGCTCGCACTGCGACTGGCGTCGTCATCATGGCGAACGATTGTCCGACGAATGAGTTCGTCTACGAGGCAAGCTTCTGCAACCCGTTTGTCGCTCTAGCCGGAATGTCATACTGGTTGGTCATTTCCAACCATACCGCGGGCAATGTAATGATCCCACCTGACGGTGGACCCATCGATAGCGTGGGTGTGTGGAGTTGGGAGTCGAGCCTTGACGGCGATGGACTGTTGGCATGGAGGTCGGACTATGGTTCATGGAGCACGGACCCGGGCGACATGGCCTTTGAACTCTACGCGCCGCTCGTTCCTCCCCCCGAAGGTGCGTGTTGCCTGGCGGCAGAGCCGTGTGCGGTGATGACTGAAGCCGAGTGCGTTGCCGGAGGCGGGACTTTCGAGGGCGACGGGACGACTTGCCCGGCGAATGATACCTGCAACGCATCGCTCATGCCGGTCTTGCACGACGGCCTGAACCCGCACGATAACCGCTGCGCGACGACGGATGGTCCCGCCGACGACGGCTGCTACGCCGATCCCACGTGGGGCGGGCTGCACGATCAGGTCTGGTATCAGTACACGGCCACGTGCGACGGCCAGCTAACCATCAGCATGTGCCCCGAGGATGGCGGCTTCGTCGATCCCGGATACGACGCTTACATGGTCGTGTACGGCGACGGCACGCCGACCTGCTCCTGCCCCGTCGACGCGAGCAGCGAGTTGATATGCGGCGATGATTCCTGCAACCTTCAGGGAGGCCCGCCTGCGATCAACATCCCCGTCACCTTGGGAAACTGCTACACGATCGCCGTGGGTGGCTGGGACGACGGCACGAACCACGGCTACAGCAGGGGCACCGGCGAAATCTACGTGGATTGCTCACCTTGCGACGGACACGACGTGGCTCTCGGTCGGCAGGCGATAGCGTCATCGTCCGAGCCGAACTATCCGCCTGAGCTCGCCGTCGATGGCCGGCTCGCATTCGTGAGCCACTGGAGCGCTGGGGCATTCGCGCCGCAATGGATCGAGGTGGACCTCGGTGCTTCCTACACCGTCGGAACGATCCGGCTCGTAGCGCAGCAGTCGCCGGACGGTGAGACGACACACAACGTGCTCGGGAAAGGCGAACAGTCCGGCGAGCCTTATCAACTTCTACACCAGTTCAGTGGGTTTACGACCGACAAGCAGGTCCTGGAGTACAGTCCCGCAGTCCCCTGGTCTGACCTTCGTTTCATTCGCGTGGAAACCACCGAGAGCCCGTCTTGGGTGGCTTGGCAGGAGATCGAGGTTCTTTGTGCCGGGCCGACTTCGCCTCCCCCGCCGCCCACGCCCACTTGGACTTGTCCGGGCGGTCTCGGCAACACCAATTGCCAGGCTCGCTCTCGGGCGCTGACCTTCCAGATGATTCCGCCGGCGACGGCCAGCGGTGGCGATGGCACGTCAGCCATCCGCATCACCATGATGGATCTGCAGAACCCCGTTCCAGCCAACGACCCGTGCTGTGCGCCGCCGAACTTCAGCACCTTCGAGGATGCAACCTGCTCGGGCGATCCCGCGGGTCCGCAGTCCTGCAGCCGCTGGGTT
>SBAX01000052.1 GCA_005240095.1 Phycisphaera mikurensis | reverse complement strand
GGCTCTGTCCCCAGGCGGCCACGGTACTCATCAGGCTGGTAAAGAGCAGCGTTCGCAGCACAGCAGTTCTCCTTTGGTCGTTAGGGTCCTGCCCCGGCGCAGCGCGCGGAGCGGCAATCCAATCTAACCTGCCGTACCCCATTGGTCCATGACTTTGTCAAAAGGTGTAGCGGATCGCGGTGATCCAGTTCCACCCGTTGTATTCCTCAGGGCGATAGAAGTGAAAGGTATAGTCCCCCATGAGGTTGACGGACCAACGCTCGCTTAAGGGGAAGGACCATCCGGCCCCCACAATAATGCCGGCCAGCCAGTCGCGGATTTTCTGCTCATCGTGGTAGACCAGCACCCGCCCCATCTTGTAATCCCCCTCGCCTTCAGCGCTGACGTAGCCGGTCTCGAAGCCTGCCAGGAGGAACGGGCGGCTGGCCCGGAGACGCCCTGTCCAGTCCATCCCCGCGTCGGTCTGAGGAACCCGCCAAGGGTAGATCTCCGCGGTCACCCCCGTGTAGTAGTATCCGTACCGGAAATCCACTTCCAGGCTGAAGTTGAAGAACCGCTGATGGTTGAGGTCCTGCCCCATTCCGCCACCGATGTACCACGTCCACACGACGTACTCGCTCTCCTGCCGTCCCGCCCCGACGTACCAGGTGGTAAGCCCCAGGTCCGTTCGCCGATCCAGAGGCGTGTACGGCTCGTCGAAGACGTGAAAGACGTCGAGCATGAGCGGCAGGTCCAGCCGGCGGTCCAGTTGTTGCGCCGTGGATCCCAGCTTGGTGTAGCTGCCGCGCATGGCCAGGTCGATGTGCCAGGGCTTGCCGGGGTCATCGGACGGACGCTCGGCGCGATCCTCAACCTCCTGTTCGTGTGGCGGCTCAGCCGGCGGGCTTACGGGAGTTTGCGCCGGCTCCCACACATGATCCTCGAGGTTCGCGGGCCAGACGGCCAGCCGCAGGGGCCCGTCCGCGCGCTGCGCAGCGCAACCCGCCATCGCCCAGCCGGCGATCAACCAGACCAACAATGTGCGTAGGTAGCGACCCACCCCGATCGTGCGCATCCGACCTGCGACCGTCCCATTCAAGCGTAGGCAGGCTTTTCGACCCGCGGCAAGTCGGCTCGAACCGTGGTCCCCTGCAGCCCAAAATATCGGTTGCGTCGCAACAGCATCAAAGCCGCTCGCAGGTCCCGAAATCCCCGCATGCACCATTCACGCGCGCCTGACCGATAACCCAGGATGAGCATCAGCGGTGAAAACCAGTGAGAATCGGGGTCTTTGAGCACGGGTGGTGGCGGCGTGCGTGCGAGGCGCTCGGGCACGACGTTTGCGCGCTGCCTCCCGCAGGAAACGGTAACCCTTACACGGGCGACCTCGCCGCGCGGCTCGAACTCGGTCAACGACTTCTCGGTCGGCGCGACGAGCCCGTGTCGCTTTGGCTTGACCACGGCGGCGCCGGGCTGGCGTTCACTCCGGACGGCGCGGACTCGGCAAGTCTGAGGCTTACCCACGAGCTTCACGGTACGGTCCTCTGCTCGCACCTGATTGATCCGCTGTCGACGACCTTCCAATGCCTGGACTGGCGGGTGTTGTGGCAGAGTCTTCGCAGCTCCGCGTGGGTCAAGCTCGTCTGGGACCGCGCCCATGCTACTGAGCTGCAGCGTTTCGGTGTCCCCAACGTGCTGCACCTGCCCATGGCCGCGCCTAATCGACCGTACGACACAAGCCCGCTGGATCGCTCGCGTTGCCGGCCCGTGGTCTCCTTTGTCGGCGGTCAAAACACCAGCTACTTCTCCGCCAACGGTGCGGTTGCCGCGGGGAATCTGCTCCCCGCAGTGTTAGCTCGCAGCGTGCACGACGATCTGCCGGGGGCCAGTTTCTACGACGCCTTCTACGACTACTATGGCCTCGGCGAGCCCGTCCGTGCCGACGACTCCATCGACCACACGGTCGCGAAGGTTACGAACTACTACAACGCGAAGCTCTTCTATCACGCCGAGCTCTGTCTGAAGAACCGCGACCGCTTCGTCATCTTTCTTACGCGAAGACTGGCCGACTCGTTTGAGCTGATCGGGCGCGGTTGGGACTTGGCCTATGGGCTGCCCTGCGCTCCGCAGATTTCGTCCACGGACGACTACTTTCAGCACTTCAGGCAGGTGGCTATCAACATCAACCTCGTCAATGGCAACGCGGAGACGGGCCTCAACATGCGGCACTTCGAGATCACCGCCGCAGGGGGCTTCATGCTCTGCTACCGCCAGCCGGAGCTGGAAAGTTGCTTTCACGTCGGCAAGGAGTGCGCGGTCTTTGAGAACGAACAGGACCTCCTCGCCAAGATCGACTACTACATGCACCATCCCGAGGAACGCGCCGCCATCGCCCTGGCCGGTCAACGGCGCACGCTGTCCCAGCACCTGTACAGTCATCGCCTGGCACGACTCCTTCAGACGGTCACTCCGCCGGCCAGGCAAGTGGAGTTCTCCACTTCGACCTGGGCGGATGATTGCCGCAAGCTTGTCCCCTCAGCCGACGTTGTGCTGGACTGCGGCGCCAATACCGGCCAGATGGCCACGGCCTTTCGCCAGCTCTATCCGCGGGCGGAGATCTACTGCTTCGAACCGGTCAAGGCCGTGTTCGACCAATTGGCGGTCAACTGCCGTGCCCTTCGCGCTCACCCCATTCAGAAAGCCGTCGGTGATCGGGACGGCGTGGCCACCATGCACCTGACCACCAGCCCCGAAGCCAATTCGCTGCTTGAGTATCAGCAGAACAACCCCTGCGCCCAGTGGACGTGGGTCGTGGGAACTGAGCAGGTTGATGTATGCACTCTGGACACCTGGTGCCGGCAGAACGGCATCGACTTTACCCGCGTCGATCTCATCAAGCTGGACGTACAGGGCGCAGAGCTCGCGGCGCTGTTCGGCGCCCGCAAACTTCTCCAGTTCGCGAAAATGCTGCTCGTCGAAGTGTCCTTCGTGCCCATCTACAAGGACTGCCCTCTGTTTCCCGAGATAGATGCCTTTTTGAAGGAATGTGGATACCGGCACGTCGCCTTGTATCCGTCCGATCAGCCCCAGAACTGGGGCGATGCCCTTTACGCTCGCGTGTAGACTTTGGAGTAGTGCATGCGCCGACCGCTTCGTATCGCCACAACACCGCAGTGGGAGCCCTCCGTACGCGAGGCAGGCTTCGCTGTGTACCTCCTTCCTCCCCTGCCTACGCTCGACTTTCATCGTCCCCTGGCGCAGCGCTTCACCGATGGCCGGATCTATCGCTCATTCCTGGAAGAAAACGACATCGACCTTGTCCTCGATTTCAACACCGAGACGATGACCCTGTCGCCATCCGAGGAAGCTCCCAACGAAGTTGCGCTGACGACTGCGGTCTTGGGGATTCCCTATGTGGCCTGCTACCTCGATCCCATTACCTCGACCATGGGCCAGGTGCGCTGGTCCGACCACTGGCAGATTCTGGAAAGCCGAGGCTGGATCAAATGGATCTGGGAGACCGCCCACGCCGAAGAGCTCACTAAGCTCGGCGTGCCCAACATCATCACCCTCCCCATGGGCGCGGCCAACGACGATTTCGACCGCACGCCGCTTCCCGACCCCGATCCCGGGCCGGCCGTGGCCTTCATGGGACATCCGGCCTCAGGGTGGTTCCGCTCGAACCAATCCATCGAGCCGGCGGCGCTGTTCTGCGGCCTGACTGCCGCGGCGGTCCGCGCCGACATGCCCGATCTGCCTTTTCACAAGATCTATTTCGACCTCTATCGGTTCGACAAGCTGCCCGGTGAATCCGCGGACGTACTCGCCAGAGCGGAGATCGCCGGAAGGTACTACCAGCAGAAGTTCATCTACAACGCCTACCTGGCCATCAAGCAGCGCGACCGCTTCGCCCGTTTCCTCAAAGACCGCCTAGGCGATTTGTTCGAGCTGGTCGGCGACCACTGGGAGGCGAACTATGGATTACCTCATACGCCGCGAATATGGGATCCCAAGGTTCTGCATGAACGTATGAGGCGCGTGCCCATCTGCCTGAACCTGATGAAGGGCAATCTGGAGACCGGGCTCAACATTCGCCACTTCGAAATCACCGCCTACGGCGGATTCATGCTCACCTACTGGACACCTGAGCTGGCGGGCTGCTTTGAAATGGGCAAAGAGTGCGACGTCTTCCACAATGAGGCCGAACTGCTGGAGAAGATCGCGTACTATCTTGAGCATGCCGACGAACGCCGCGACATCGCCCTGGCCGGGCAGAAGCGCACGCTGTCCGAGCACTTGTACAGCCATCGCGTGCTTCGGCTGGTCGAGATGCTTCGCGAGTCAGACATTCTACCAAGGATCGCACCGGCACGCCCGACGCCCCAGCCGCAGCTATCTCCTGCACCCGTCCGATGAACGCGCACAATCGCCCAGCACCGACGACCATTCACATCGACCACCTCTTCCGCTCCCAGTTCGGCGAAGACCGCGTACTATGGGAAATGTTCCGTCATCAATGCAGCGGCTTCTTCATTGAAGTCGGCGCCTATGACGGCGTCACCCTGAGCAATACGTTCTTTCTGGAGCAGATGGGCTGGCGGGGGATCCTCATCGAGCCGATCCCCCAACTGTGCCAGCGCGCCGCCCAGTCGCGCCCGCGCAGTCGCATCATTCACGCCGCGTGCAGCAAACCCGGCAGTCCAAGGACAGCAGCTTTCACTGTTACGGAGAACGTGCCCGTGCTCTCCTACCTGCGCACCGACCAGGAGCACGTGGACCGCTGCCTGCGCGAAGGAGCCAAACTGGTCGAGATCGAAGTGCCCGTGGTGACTCTGGACGATGTGCTGATGCACGAGCGCAGTCAGGCCCCGCCGCAGCTCGCTCCCTGGCTGCCCAACCGTGGCTGGCAGATTGACCTGGTCTCCATCGACACCGAGGGCTGCGAAATGGACGTCCTGGAAGGATTCAGCCTCGAACGCTTCAAGCCCCGCGTGCTGGTGATCGAAAACGACCGGCCCAGCGGCGAAGCGATTGAGCCCTATCTATTACAACGCGGGTACCGCAAGTTCCACCGCCAGAAGATCAACGACTTCTACGTGCGAAATGACCATGCCCACACTCTTCGGGACGGGCTCGCCTGAGCTCCAGGCGACAGATCGTGGGTCTACGCTGTCTCGCGCTGTGGTTCGACGTCGGCTCTCAACCAGCGTTGTTCCACCCAACGGGCGGGGCGGAACTTCTGCGACGCAGACAGCAGGGCCACCAGGGACAGGACGACCAGGCCCATGTTCTCCAGCAACTTCTTCCAGATGATGACGATCCCCCCGCCGCAGCCGCAGTTGAACTCCACCTGGAAGAAGGAGATCCCCTTCTCGGCGCGAATCTCCAACGCTCGCAGGAAGATCGCGGGAGTGAAGACCACGAGCATGATCGTGGCGGCCAGTGCCGCCCCGCGCACGTGCAGGCCCAGCAGAAGAGCCGTGCCCACCACCACCTCCAGCCAGGGCAGCACAATGGCCGTGGTGTTCAGCAGAAACGCTGGTGACTCCGGCAGCATGTGGTACTGCCGCACGAGCTTGAGGAACTCCACCGGATCGGCGATCTTGACCGAGCCCATATAGATGAACATGCCGGCCAGGATCAGCCGCGCCATCAGCAGCGGAATCCCCGTCTGGTCCGCACGACGAATCAGACCAAGCTCGTTCATTCCTCGTGTCCAACCTCCGTGGGCATGTTCCTGGCCAACCACTCGGTGAAGCCCCCGGGATAGAGGTAGATGGAGTCCTGCGACACCCCTGCCTCGACCAGCTCTCGGCACATGAAGATGCTGTCCTCGCAGTCCCCCCCGCCGCAGTACACGATCACTCGTTCTACGCCGTTGGCCTGGGCGAGCACCTGATCGATGTGCTTTTCCGCTTCGTACGGATCGCAGTGCAATGCCCCAGGAATGTGCCCTTCGTCGTAGACCTCGTGCTTGCGAGCGTCCACGAACACGTTGAGGCCCTGCTTCGTCGCCGGATCGTTGAACACCTCCACGACTTCCTCGAAGCTGATCTCCTGATAGTCGTGCTCGAGCTTCTTACTCTCGGCGACACTCGGCTGGGGCGAGACGGCAGCCGAAGCGGCCTTCACCGGTTCGCCCTCCGGAGGTGTCACCGTCACGGTGGCCTTCGGCGCTGGGGACGTTTTGGGCCGTGAGGGATCGCCATTCCCAACCTCAGCCTTCGGCGTGAAGTAAGGCTTGTTGACTTTGATGGATCGCGAGGTGCGCACGGCGTTGACGGTGAAGGCTAGGCCGACGCTCAGCGCTCCCAGCAACAACAACTCACCCAGCGTTTTCTTGATCGATCCCATGCGATGCGGTTCCCCTGTATGGTGTACGTATCGATCATGCCGAGTGGCAAAGGACGGGTCAATCGTTGGGCGCTCATCGTTGCGCGCGAGTGACAGTCCGGAAATGCGCCTGTCAGCCGCCCTGATCGTCGCGGACCAGCACGATGCGCGCGGACTGCGGGCCAACCCAGAACGAAATGCGTCCCTGGGGATTTACGAATTGCCGGCTGCCTCCCACCTGCAGCCGATCCGATGGCGGACGTCTGCGTTTCTCGTCGGGAGGCCCGGGTTGAATCTGCGGGCTCATCAGTGCCACCATCTGTCCCGGCCGGCCCAGCGTGATCTCGAACTCCTGCTTGGCGTCGCCATAGTTGACGGCCACGATGGCTTCATCGCCCGGCAGCGTACGGGCGAAGGCAAAGATCTTCCGGGCATCGTCGTGCATCACGGGTCGAAACGCCCCGCCGCGCAGCGCCGGATACTTTTCGCGCACGCGGTGGAGCCACTCCACCAGCATGCGGAAGTCGTCCCGTACCGGCGCTTTGGCCTGTTCCCCGAGGTCTTTCCACCACATCGGCGCTCGGGCATAGGCGCCCATCCCGCCGTACATGCCCGCTTCGTCGCCGTAGAACGTCACCGGCGCACCGCCGGCCAAGTGGGCCACTACCGTCGCCAGCCGCCAGCGCTCGATTGCCTTCGGAGTCGGCGGTGGCCCGGGAGCGCTGGGCTCACGGGCTTTACCCTCGGGCAGGGGCTGGGAGAAACGGGTCAGCAACCGAGGGCTGTCCACCGCGCTGAGCATCGTGAGCATGGCCCCCGGCTTGGTCGGACCAAGTGCGCGCTCCAGCTCGCTCAGGAAGGCCTTAACCGAGGCATTGGGAGCCTCGGGGTGGAAGAAGTGATGGAACGCCGCGGTCACGGACGGGTCGATGAACAGGTCGTACATGCCGTCGGCAACCTGAGACGTGGCGAACGGGCCGGTGGCGATCATCACAGCGTTTGGGTTTGTCCTCCTGACGGACTCGAATACCTTGCGGCGAAAGGCGCGGTCCTTGCCGGTAGGCAGGGCCAGCTCCATCTCCTCAAACGCGTGAATCCAGCCGTCCACGCCATCCGATGGATCGCCGTCGGCGTTGGGGTCCATCCAGCGCTTCATGGCCGCCAGCAGGTAGTCGCCCTGCTCCGTAACCGGCGAGGCGGCGTCCCCTACCGCGCCCAGCATGCCCCCCAGCACCACGCGAAGGCCCTGCTCGTGAGCGGTCTTCACCAGCTCCAGGAGGACCTTGTCCGAGGAGGACCACTTCCACGTGGCCGGGTCGGAACCCTCGTCGTTGGTCTCCGAGAAGCTTCCCTTCACCCCCACCAAGGCATCGACGTGCCGCACGTCGGCGTTCGGCGAGCGCCCTTCCACGGTCCCCTCAAAGACGGGGGACAGGCAGATGGCGTTCACGCCAAGCTGCTTGAGGTAAGGCAGGCGGTCGATCACTCCGCGGAGGTCCCCGCCATAGCGGCGCTCGTCGAACTCCTTGGCCTGCCGGGACCAGTCGGCGACCGAATCCTCGCCCTGCGTCGGCCACTCCGCCGACCACGGAATCGTCCCCTGGGGATCGTTGCTCGTGTCACCGTTGCGAAAGCGCGGCACGACGATGTAGTACCACCGGGCGTCCACCGTCCAGGTGGGCGGACGTGCCCCGCCGTCGGCCGGGGGAGCCTTCTCTTGAGCAAAACCAGGAACGCTCAGGAGCAGCCCGGCTATGAACAGACATCGCGGGAGGGCGAGGCTCCTGCCGAGCCGCGGCTCGCCGGGCGGCTCGCGCTCCCAGTAGACGCAGCCACACCGAGAAGGGCGATTTGGAGCTGCGCGCGTCGCCCTCTGGCACCTGGCAATTCGTGTTTTCCCTTGAGACATCCCGGGGATTCTAAGGGGCCGATGGCCCGGCGAAAACTACCGCGTGCCGCCAGGCGACGGCGCGGTAAGATGTCGGCTTGGGCAGATAGGATTGGCAGGGAAGCGGTCATCATGAGATCAACAGCCAGGAAGCACTCCCGGATGAAACGCGTCGACGGGCGGCGGGTACAAGTCAAAACCCCGCCCCTGCTCTTCGAACGAACCCAGAAGGTCATCAAGCGCCTGGCCAATATGGTCGAGGGCACCTTCCTGACCTACTGGACCTCGGAATCCGGCTCCATCTGCGGCAACGACGTGCAGGCCATGTACGAGGTCCTCAAGCTGGTCCGCCCGCAGGAGACGATCACCCTGTTCGTCAAGTCCGACGGCGGCGACGGGCAGTCATCCCTGCGGCTGATTCACCTGCTCCGCGAGTACGCCAGGTGCGTGAAGGTGCTCATTCCCCTGGAGTGCGCCTCGGCGGCCACCATGCTGGCCCTGGGGGCGGATGAGATTCAGATGGGCCCGCTCTCCTTCCTGACCCCCATCGACACTTCTCTCGAACACGCCATGGGCCCGGTGGACCCCCGCAACGAAACCGTCTTCGTGGGCCAGGACGAAGTCCAGCGGGTGCTCACCCTCTGGGAGAAGCACGCTCCCCCGGGGAGCATCAATCCCTTCCAGGAACTCTACCGCTACCTGCATCCCCTGGTCATCGGGGCGGTGGTTCGGGCCACGTCCCTGTCCATCCGCCTGTGTACGGAGATCCTCCGCTACCATCAGACCGACGCCGAGAAGGCGGCCAAGATCGCCCAGGCGCTCAACGCCGAGTATCCCGCCCACGAATACCCCATCACCCCGCGGGAGGCCCGCCAGCTCGGCCTGCACGTCACCAGCCTGCCCGCGGAACTCAACGACGTGCTCCTGGAACTCAACCACCTCTACTCGGAGATGGGCCAGCGGGCGGTCACCGACTACGACGAGTTCAACTACCACAACAATGAGATCGTCAACATCATGGAGGGCCAGGGCATCCAGCTCTACTTCCAGAATGACAAGGACTGGCACTACCGCAAGGAAGAACGCCAGTGGGTCTCCCTGCACGTGGAATCCTGCTGGTACCGCTGCACGATGAAGAACGGCCGCATGCGCCGCACCCGCCTGTACATGAGTTAACGGCAAACGCAGAAACGCGATCAGTACCGCGACCGTGAGGGAGCGGGCAAGGGAGGGCGAGGCTCCTGCCGAGCCGTTCCCTGGACGCCGATTGTCGGTTTTCGATCGTCGATTGAGGGAGGGCGATCCGCCTTAGGCGGACTGCCGACCCGCGGCCGGAAGGGAGCGGTGGTGCATTGCCGATTGTCGATTCTCGATTGGGGGGCGAGCCGTTTTGCGAGCCGCGGCAGCGGCGAAACATGCTAGCCCACGGCGAAAGCCGTGGGGAACGGTCGTCGTCGTCAATGAAGCCCCAGCGGGGCGCCACATCACCGGTGGACGAGATTCCACGGCCCATGAGAATCCTTTTCTCATGAAGGCCGCTAACCACCTGAGCGGAGCGTTTGGATCTTTTGGTCCAAGGTGGCTATCTAAGTCTTTGTCCCACAAAGGGTTACATAGCGGCGTTGCCGGATCTGTGCCAATCTCTCCTATCATCAGTGGTGTGACCGCGGGCTTATCAGGGAACGCCTTCCGTCACAAGCTCGACGCCGGCCACGTTCTGCCGTGGATGTCTTTACGATCTTCGTGGACAGGTGGAACCCCGCTGCCCGGAGTGCGCACGGGGGTTCAGTCCAAAAGACGCCACTACGTACTATGTCACCAAACCACCGCGTTTGCTCCACGTAGCAGAGCCTGTTCGCGCCCATCGGAAGTGGCTGACCTTGGTTATGCTCACAGCCCTCTTGGGCCTTTTTTTCTTCACGCGACACCAGCTCCCCTGGTACGGAGCGTCTTTCTTTCGGTTCATCAGCGCCATGAATCTCCAAGCGATTCTCACCACGCGGAGGGTTTGCGAGGGGAACGGCCTGGTTGCGGTGCAGGTGGACGAGTGTGCTCGTCGCGACTTGGGCCAATCATACGGCGGAGTCTCCGAATACCGGAGACTCTACTGCGCCAGGGTGGCTATGGAGGATTGGGCGGAATCCCGCCTCGTGTTCGTTCACCTAGGCGCGATTGCGTTCTTTCTGTTGTTCCTCATGCTGGCATATCGCGGCAGGGTCCGACGAATCTATGGAGGCTTTCTGCTCCTGGTCGCGCTCGTCTTGGGCGACGCGATCGCCGGGAATCCACTCGTCAAGGCGCTCTTGCCCAGCGGATATCGTTACATCGACGATTACGTCTACCTGGCGAACACCGACGTCATGCCCTCTAGTGCCCGCATCGTTGCTTACGAACGACGGAAAATCGGCGCGCTCCGCGTGGTCGGCATGGCCGATGGGCGCGCGTGGTGCATGGACGATCGGAAGTTGATCGAGCTTCTGAGGGCACAGGGCAACGCTTCGGAGGCGGCGTCGCTCATGTTGCCTTCACCCTAGAACAGTGGGTAGATGAACGGCGCCAGGGGCGATGAGCCGGCGAAGACGATCAGGGCGCCGACGAGGAGCAGGACAGTGATCAGGGGGATGAGCCACCATTTCTTTTCCTCCTTGACGAAGAGGAAGAATTCTTTGATGAGAGATTGTTTGGCCATCGCTTCATTCGTCACCCACCGGGGGTGACGCTGCATCCCGGCTGATGCCGGTTTCTGCCATCCTCGTGTAGCGTCGCGGCTCGTCCGCGGCGCTTGGAGTTCGAGCGCCGTAGGTAATCAAGCGCCGCCCATGAAGGGCGACACTGCACCTGCCCGCTTCCTTACGGTCGCGGTACTGATCGCTGCGCCACGAGGGCGATTTAACCCTCACCCTACCCTCTCCCTCGAGGGAGAGGGACGTTATCGCACAGTAACGCTTTGGGCGGTTTTGAGGCCGCGTTCCAGCTCCACGCTGCGCTTCATCCCCGCCTCGAAGTCCACCTCGCCGGGCTTGCGCGTCAGCACGCAGTTACCCATCACCAAGGCGTCGATGCCGGTGTTAACGAACGTATGGTACGCGTCCTTCGGCGTGCACACAATCGGCTCACCGCGGACGTTGAACGAGGTGTTGATGACCACGGGCACGCCGGTCTTTCGCCCGAAGGTGCGGATCAGGCGATAGAAACGCCCGTTGTGCTCCTCGGTGACGGTCTGCACGCGCCCCGTGCCGTCTTCGTGAGTGACCGCGGGAAGAACCGATCGCTGCTCGGGGCGGACCTTGGGTACTAAGAGCATAAAGGGCATGTCCATGCCGGGAGGCATCTCGAAGTACTCGTGGGCATGCTCCTTGAGCACCGCCGGGGCGAAGGGCCGGAAGGCCTCGCGGAACTTGACCTTGGCGTTGATGATGTCCTTCATCTTGGGATTCCGCGGGTCGGCCAGCAGGGAGCGTGCCCCGAGCGCCCGCGGTCCGAACTCCAGACGCCCCTGGAACCAGGCGACGACTTTGCCCCCCGCGATCATGTCGGCCGTGCGATCCAGCAATTCCGCTTCGTCTTCGATGCACTCATACGCAGCCTCGGCCGCATCCAGGGCGGTTCTGATCTCCTCATCCGTAAAGCCCGGCCCCCAGCAGGCATGGTCCATGCGAAAGACGCGGGGGTTCTTCAGCACGGTGTTGTAGATGTAGAAGGCCGTGCCCAGGGCCCCGCCGGAGTCCCCTGCGGCGGGTTGAATGAAAATGTTCTTGAACCCCGACTCCTGCAGGATGCGCCAGTTGGCCACGCAGTTGAGCCCCACCCCGCCGGCCACGCACAGATTGCTCTGCCCGGTCTGCTGATGAATGTGGGTGGCCATCCTGACCATGATCTCTTCGACGATCTTCTGTCCGCTGCAGGCGATGTCGCGATGAAAGTCGGTCAGCGGGCTTTCCGCCGGGCGCTGCGGCTGGCCGAACAGCTCTTCCCACCTGCGGGTGAAGGTGCGCTCTGTCGAATGAGTATGGGCGAAGTACTTGAGGTTGAGGCGGATGCTGCCGTCGTCGCGAAGGTCCACCACCTGGCGGAACTGATCGAAGTATTTGGGCTTTCCATAAGGGGCCAGGCCCATGACCTTCCACTCCGCATCGTTGACCTTAAAGCCCAGGTAGGCAGTGATGGCGCTGAAGAGCAATCCCACCGAGTGCGGGAAGCGCAGCTCCTTGTGCATTTCGATATCCGTACCCCGCCCCACGCCCCATGCCGTGGTGGTCCATTCGCCCACGCCGTCGGCGGTCAGGATCGCCGCCTCCTCGAAGGGTGAGACCAGGAACGCGCTCGCAGCGTGGGAGAGGTGGTGCTGGCAGTAGAGGATGTCCTTGTCCGTGCCGAGCTTGTTCTGGATCTCGTGTCCGATGCGCAGCCGGTGAGCCAGCCAGAGCGGCGTGGCGGTGAGCCACGGTCGATAGGTCAGCGGCCAGTCGGCAAGGATGGTCTCCAGAATGCGGTTGAACTTAACCAGGGGCTTCTCATAGAAGCCGATGTGGTCGACCTGATCGATGGTGATCCCACCTTCGCGCAGGCAGTACTCGATGGCCTTTTCGGGAAAGCCGAAGTCGTGCTTCTTGCGGGTAAAGCGTTCCTCCTCCGCCGCGGCGATGAGCCGGCCATCGCGGACCAAAGCCGCGCCGGAATCGTGGTAGTAGCAGGAAATGCCGAGGATGTTCATCTCAATCCCGAAGGACTCTACCCTCACCCCTGCCCCTCTCACTTCCAGAGAGTACATGGTTAGGTGAGCAGAACGGCAGGCTGAAGGCCTGCCCTACAGTAGCCGGGGGCAAGCGCAGCGCCGCCCCCGGACCAAGGCCAATCAAGACCGCGACCCTGAAAGGGTCGCAGGAGCTACGCGCCCAACAAAATCCCCTCTCAGAATGGTCGGCGCATGCGCTCGAGCGTCGGTTCATAGCGTTTGTAGTTTTCCCAATACGTACTACCGCTCAGCTGCCTTCGCAGCGGATCGCCCAGTCGCACAATCAACGAGAACAAAGGCAGCAGAAAAACAAAGAGGCCGGTCAGCAGCATGGTGGACATCACTATCCCGATGGGCACGGTGATGGTCATCCAAGCGATGTAGAGCCTTCGCCCCACATCGGCCGACGCCAGCGAGGCGATGGCGGTGAGCGTGCCGATGACGGATAGCGCCATGCCAAAGAAAAGCAGGCGCGGTCCCGGGGAAAAGAACGGCCGCCCGATCTTCCACGAGGCCACGATCAGCAGCAGGAGCGCCAGCCCGTTGAAGCCGAACAGCATCGACCAAGCAAAAAATCGCAGGTCGCGAGGCGTCGGGTTGCGGTTGACGGTGAACATCGGCTACCTGTCCAAACGGTTCATTCTGAAGCCGAGGCCCTAAGGGCCTGAAGGGGCCGGATAAAGTAGCCCAGGGCAACGCCCTGGGAAAACAAGGCACTGTTCGAAACCCAGGGCGTTGCCCTGGGCTCGTCCATGTCGCCCCTTCGAGCCTTCAAGCCTCCGAGAACAATTCCTTGGCGTCGAGTTTTTTCACCAGGATCACGGCCTCGGCGAGCGGTTGCCCCGAGGGCAGCTCATCCGTGGCCGCTGACCATTTCGGATAATCGGCCCCAAGTCGCAGCATGGCCGCACAATTCTCGCCCGTGGCAGGAAGGAACGGCGATATCAGCGTCGTCAACGTGCGGCAGGTCTGCAGGCACACGTTGATCGCCCGTCCGCAGGCTTCCATATCTGTTTTGCGGGACATGAACGGCTTGGTGGCGTCGAAGTACAGGTTGCCTGCCCGGGTCAACGCCATGACCTCGCTGAGCCCCGCCTTGAAGCGACACGCCTCCAGCTCCCCCCCCGTCTTCACCACCGCCTCGCGGCAGCGCTGCAGTTGCTCCTCGTCCTGTTTGTCGCGCTTTCCGGCGGCGGGGACTTTGCCTTCGAAGTACTTGTGAGCAAAGGTGATCGTGCGGTTGAAAAAATTCCCGAAGGCGTTGAGCAGCTCGCCGTTGTTGCGGGCGATAAAGTCGTCGATGTCGAAGGCCGTGCGAGCATTCTCCGGGGCGATGGCCGTCAGGTAATAGCGAAGCGGATCCGGCTCGAAAGTCTTGAGGTAGTCCTCGATCCACACTGCAAGCCCGCGGGACTTGCTGATCTTCTGCTCCTCCTGCCCGGGAAACTTGATGTTGAGGAACGAATTGGCCACGACGTTGTGGGGAAGCTGGTACTCGCCGCGGACACCTTGAAGGTCGTCGCTGTCGTGCGTGGCCAGCATCATCGCGGGCCAGGTGATGGCATGGAAAACGATGTTGTCCTCACCGATGAAGTGCACCACCTTGCAGTCGGGATCTCTCCACCAGGACTCGTAGGCGTTGGGCCCCTCCCTGCGGCGCTCGCATAGCGCCGCGGTGAAGGAGACATACCCGATGGGGGCATCGAACCACACATACAGCGATTTGCCCTTGGCGTCCGGATCATCGAGGGGCACGGGCACGCCCCAGGTCAGATCGCGGGTCATCGCCCGCTCGGGAAGCCCCTCCGCTTCGATGCGTCCCAGCGACTGATTGAGCACCGTCGCCCGCCACGCCGCGCCGGCCGCAGTCACGTCCTTCTTGCTCGACAGCCATTGGGCGAGCTTGGATTGCAGGCGGTCGAGGCGCAGGTACCAGTGCACGGTCTCGCGAAGCTGCGGCGTAGCCCCGCTCATCAGGCTCACGGGGTTGAGCAGCGTCTGCGGGTCGATGGCCCGGCCGCACTCCTCGCATTGGTCACCGAACGCCCGTTCGCTGCCGCAGTGCGGGCACTTCCCGCGGACAAACCGGTCCGGCAGAAACTGATTCGCCTCCGGATCGTAGAGCTGCCGCGTGGTCCGCTTGGTGAAAAAGCCCTTGGCATGGATGCGGAGGAAAAAGTCCTGGCTGACCTTCTCGTGGATACGCACATACGCGGGCTGGTGCGTGCCGCCGTAGATGTCGAAGTGGATGCCCAGCCCCGCAAAGTCCCGCCTCTGGCACTCGTTGTAATAGGCAGTGAGTTCCTCGACGCTGCGGTTCTGCTCGCGGGCGGTCTTCAAGGCGGCCACGCCGTTGTCGTCGCTGCCGCAGATGAATCGCACGTCCGCGCCGGTAGCCCGCAGGTAGCGAACGTACGTGTCCGCAGGCAGATACGCCCCCGCGATGTGTCCGACGTGCAGGCGCCCGTTGGAGTAAGGCAGGGCCGCCGTGACCAGAAACCTTCGAGCCAAATCGTACCTTTCGAGATCGTCATCCGGCGCATCCCTTGCGCCCGCGACGACGCAGGGATTCTACGGGCCCCTGCCCAGATGACAAGAAAAACCCTAGAAGGGCGAGGCGGACATGCGGGAAAGGCCTATGATGGAGGGAACGCTATGATCTGGACGATCGGACATTCCGTCAGGTCGATCGAGGACTTCATAAGCCTGCTGCGAGAACATCAGATCGAGCTTCTGTGCGACGTCCGGCGGTTCCCGGCGTCTCGCCGATACCCGCACTTCAGCAAGGCCGCCCTCTCGGCCAGCCTCGCGGCCGAAGGCATCGAGTATGTCCACTTCGCCGACCTCGGAGGCCATCGCCAGCCGCGGGCGGACTCCCGCAACACGGCATGGCGGCACGAGGCCTTTCGAGGCTACGCCGACTACATGCAAACCGAGCCTTTTCGGCAGGCCGTCGAGCGATTGCTCGCCGCGGCGAAGGATCGCCGCGCGGCGCTCATGTGCGCCGAGGCCGATTGGCGAAGCTGCCACCGGTCTTTGCTCAGCGATTACCTGAAATCCATCGGCATCGACGTGCTTCACATCCGGGATTCCGGCGTCGAACCGCATCCCTACACCAAGCAGGCAAGGATCGTCGAAGGCCGGCTCAGCTACTGCGAGCCGCAGGGGTCCCTGTTTTAGTCCCCGTCAGGCGCACCCCATCAAGTGGACCATCAGGGCGTTCTGGGCGTGCATGCGGTTCTCGGCCTGGTCGAAGATGGCGGAGTTCGGCGTGCGCGAGGTGGCGTAGTCGATCTCGTCGCCATAGTGCGCGGGCAGGCAATGCAGGATGATGCAGTCCTTGTTCGCGATCTTTATCGTGCCAGCGTCGATGCGATAGTCCTTGAAGACTTTCTTCCGCGCCGAAGCCTCGGATTCCTGCCCCATCGAAGCCCACACATCGGTGTACACCATGTCCGCACCGGCCGCCGCCTTCAGGTCGTTGGTCACGACGATCTTGGCCCCGGTGTTCGCCCCTTCCTGCACCGCGGACCTGTTCACCTCCGGTTTCGGCTCGTACCCCGGCGGCGTGATGGCCGTAAAGTGCATGCCCACCCGGGCGGCGCCGAGCATCAGCGAATGGCATACGTTGTTACCGTCGCCGATGTAGCAGCCATGGATGCCGTCGAGGCGCCCCTTGCGCTCTAGGACGGTGAGAAAGTCCGCCAGAATCTGGCAGGGATGCTCGAAGTCGCTCAGCCCGTTGATGACCGGGACGGTGGCGTGTTTGGCCAACGCCACGACGATATCGTGCCCAAACACCCGGGCCATGATGACGTCCACGTAGCGGGAAAGCACCAGGGCAATGTCTTCGGTCGTTTCCCGCGCCCCCAGGCTGATGTCCGTCGGGGCAAGATAGATGGCGTGCCCCCCCAGCAGGGTCATGCCCGTCTCGAAGGACACCCGCGTGCGCAGCGAGGGCTTCTGAAAGATCATCGCCAGCGTCTTCCCGGCCAGAGGGCCGGGGAAAGGATGTTCGCCGTCCGCCCCGGTTCGGCCGCCCACCCGATCAGCTACCGGAGTCGAAGGAACCGCGGAGCGACACTTGACGAGCGTGGCCTTCATCCGCCGCGCCGTTTCCAGAACCGCGAGGATCTCCTCCAGCGAGAAATCCAACATGGAAAGAAAGTGACGACCTTTGAGATTGACTCCCACGTCTACGCCTCCCCGTTTGTCGCTTTCGACTCGACGACCGCTCGCCGGAGCACGGCATAAGTGTACTCGCCGCGAATCGGGCCGTCTGCCCCAACCCCTTCGCAAGGGGAGCGGCATCCAGTATATTGGCGGCTCGCGGAACGGATGGTTCCGAGGGAGTGTGTAAATGGCCCAGTTGAACATGGTGGCCGCGATCAATAAGGCCTTGGACGAGGCCCTGAAGCAGGACGACCGTGTGGTCCTGCTCGGTCAGGACATCGGCAAGGACGAGGGCGTGTTTCGGGTCACCGCCGACTTGCTCAAGCGCTATGGCGAGAATCGGGTGATCGATACGCCCCTGGCCGAAGGCGCCATCCTCGGCGGGGCCATCGGCATGGCCATCTACGGGCTCATCCCCGTGGCGGAGATGCAGTTCTCCGGCTTCTTCTACCAGGCGTTTCATCAGGTGGAGCAGCACCTTTCGCGTTTCCGCAACCGCACCCGCGGGCGGTTTAGCATGCCGGTCATCGTGCGTATGCCTTATGGCGGCGGCATCCGCGCCGTCGAGCATCACAGCGAGAGTCGCGAGGCCTACTATGCCCACACCCCGGGCTTGCAGATGGTCATCCCCTCCGGACCGCGCAACGCCCGCGCCCTGCTGCTGGAGTGCATCGCCAACCCCGATCCGGTCATCTTCTTTGAGCCCAAGCTTCTCTATCGGGCCTTCCGCGAGGAAGTGCCCGACGAGCCCGAACGGATGCCCCTCGGCAAGGCGCAAGTCGTGCGCCAGGGTACCGACATCACTCTGATTTCCTACGGCGCGACGATGCGGGTAGCGCTGGAAGCGGCCGACGACCTGGCCGACAGTGATGGAACCTCCATCGAAGTTGTCGATCTGCTCACCGTCTCGCCGATGGACACGGAGACGATTGTGAACTCCGTTTCCAAGACCGGGCGGGCCATGGTCATTCACGAAGGACCACGAAACTGCGGCGTGGGGGCCGAGGTCGTCGCCCGCATCGTGGAGAATTGCCTGATGCACCTGCACGCCCCCGTCCGGCGGGTCACCGGGTTCGACGTCCAGTTCCCCTACTTCGCCCGCGAGCGAGCCTATATGATCAACGCGGAGCGTATCGCTCATGCGGCGCGGGAAGTGATGGCCTTCTAAGATAGTGGAGCGAGCCAATGCCTAGGCAGTTCATCCTTCCGGATTTGGGCGAGGGGATCACCGAGGCACAGATCGTGCGCGTCCTGATCAAGGCGGGCGAGCAGGTCCGCCAGGACCAGCCCCTGATGGAAGTAGAGACGGACAAGGCGGCGGTGGAGATCCCATCGCCGTTTGCGGGCGTGGCCAAGGACGTGCATGTCAAGGAAGGCCAGACGGTCAACGTAGGCTCGGTGATCGTGACCTTCGACGACGGTGCCGCCGGCAAGGCCACAGGGCAGCGCGCGCCGGCACAAGCCCCGCCCGCGGCCAAAGGCCAGCCGCCGGCGGCGGAAAAGGAGCAGCCCGCGCCTGCCCGTGGTCAGCAGCCGCCCGAAGAAGAAGCTGAGGGCAAAGAGGCCGCGGCTCCTGCGCCCCAAACTCCGCCCGCGGGGCGTCCTCCGGCAGCCGCAGGGAGGCCCGCTGCGCCGCCGCAACCGGCACGCGCCGAAGCCGCCGCGCCCGCCCCGGGCAAGACCGTCGCCCCAGCGGCGCCGGCTATCCGCAAGCTGGCACGTGAACTGAACGTCGATATCGATGCCATCGCCGGCTCCGGACCCGGTGGGCGAGTCACCAAGGAAGATGTCGAAGCCGCGGCCGCCGGCGCCGAAAAAGCAGCATCCGAGGGGAAAGCCCCGGCCGCCCCGGCGCACGCAGCGCAGCCGGCACCGCTCCCCGGTGTTGCCGATGCCGACAAATGGGGCCCCATCCGCAAGGAACCACTCAACCAGATTCGCAAGACCATCGCCACTCACATGTCGCGGTCCGCCTTCACCGCGGTCCACGTCACCCACTGTGATGAAGCGGATATCACGGAGCTGGATCGCCTGCGCCGCGAACTCAATGACGCCACGGGCAACGATCCCAAGCTCACCGTGATGACCTTCATGGTCCTAGCGACCTGCAACGCCTTACGGAAGTACCCCATCTTCAATTCCAGTTTCGACGTGGAGAATGGCTTCATCATCTACAAAGATTACATCAATCTCGGCATCGCCGTGGACACCGAACGCGGCCTGATCGTGCCGGTCATCCGCAACGCCGACCAATTGTCCATGCGCGGGATCGCCGCCGCTCTGCGGAGCATCGCCGACCGGGTCCGAACCAACCAGTTCGCGGTTGAGGATTTGCGCGGCGGTACGTTCACCATCACCAACGTGGGCGCCTTAGGCGGTACCTTCAGCACCCCGATCATCAACTACCCCGAGGTCGCGATCCTGGGATTGGGCCGCTCCCGGAACGTGCCCGTCCTTCGCAAGGGCGAGCTCGCCGAGGCCCTCATGCTGCCCATGAACGTATCCTTCGATCATCGCGCCACGGACGGAGCCAACGCCGCCCGCTTCACCCGCGAGATCATCAGCTACCTCGAGACCCCCGCCCGGTTCCTGCTGGATTAGGAATCATCGGGTCAGCTTATTGACGCAGTATTGTGACCGGAACCGCCACGCCGGTACGTCTGTACGCAGGGCCGGTCTACGGTCACGCAGAGCCCTTAACTCGGAAAAGATTATGGAGGTCAGCCATGACGTGGTTTCGAGCGTGGATGTTCTCGGGAGCTTTTGCAGCCGTTTGTGGTCTCGCCTATGCCCAGCCCTCGGCCGGACCCTACACGGACATGACTACGCCGCCGGCGACGCCCGCCGCCAAGCGGGCGTTGGAGATCATCGAATTGCTCGAAGCGGGTGATCCTGCCAAAACCAAAGCTTACATCGAGGCCAACTTTCATCCGTCATTCCGGGATGCCATGCCCATTCAGGAACACCTCGGCGCGTTCGAGCATGTGCGCCAAACCCATGGAAAACCCCTGCTGCACGGCTTCCGCACCTACGATCCGCCACGCCCCGATACGGAGGCAGTGGCCATCGTGCGCGGCGAGCTCACCGAGGCATGGCGAGGCATTACGGTCGAGGTTGAAGCCGAGCCTCCCCATCGCATCGCCGGCCTGAGCTTCTCCCCCGCTCGCCCCCCGAAGGATCTGCCCGCCCCTGGCAAAATCCCCCGCGAGCAGTTCGTCACCGAGCTTGGACAGTACCTCGACCGCTTGACCCGATCCGACGCCTTCTCGGGGACTGTGCTGTTGGCCAAGGATGGCGAGGTGATCCATCGCAGCGCACACCGCATGGCGTGCAGGAGTTTTGACGTCCCCAATAAGCCCGATACCAAGTTCAACCTCGGTTCGATGAACAAGATGTTCACGGCCGTGGCCGTCGCCCAGCTCGCCGAACGCGGCAAGCTCTCCTTCGCGGACCCCATCAGCAAGTTCCTCAGCAGCGATTGGCTGCCACGGGAGATCTCCGACAGAATCACCGTCGAGCACCTGCTGACCCACACGTCCGGCCTGGGAAGCTACTTCAACGAGAAGTTCTTCAACTCCTCGCGGGAGCTGTTTCGCACGATCAACGACTACAAGCCCCTGGTTGCCGATTCGACTCTCCAGTTCGAGCCGGGCACCGGGTGGGCCTACAGCAACACCGGGTTTCTCCTGCTCGGAGCGATCATCGAGGTCGTCACCGGTCAGACTTATTTCGAATACGTGCGCGAGAACATCTACAAACCGGCCGGGATGGTGAGCAGCGACAGCTTCCCGATGGATGAAGCCATCCCCAACCTCGCCCTGGGCTACTCCAAAGAGCGCGGAGACGATGGGCGAACCATCTGGAAAAACAACATCTTCAAGCACGTCGTCCAGGGCGGCCCCGCGGGCGGCGGCTATTCCACGGTGGACGACCTTCTTCGCTTCGATCAGGCCCTGCGCAGCGGAAAGCT
>SBAX01000110.1 GCA_005240095.1 Phycisphaera mikurensis | reverse complement strand
CCCGGGGAGATTTGCTGGTAAGCATGACGCCGAAAATCAGCAGCACGAGTGTCCCGCCGACGTAGACAATCAACTGAATCGCGGCGAGGAAGTTGGCGGCGAGCATGAAGTAGAGCATGGCCACGGAACCCAAGGCGATGAAGAGCCACACGGCCATGCGGACGATGTTGCGCGAAATACAGACCCCCAGGGCCGAGGCCACGGTGGAGCCAGCCACAGCGTAGAACAACAACGCTTCCAGCATGCCGCCAGGAGCGGCCTTGACGACGCCGGGTTCGTCCGCGGCCAGTGCGGCGCCGTGGGCCAACAAGAATGCCCCCACGGTCCAGTGCACGCGGCGAAGTCGGAACGGCGAGCTTCTCATCTATGCTCCGGGCAAAGGATCGATCACCAGCCAGCCGACGAGGCGGCGGCGATGATAGAAGCCATACACGGCGATGGCCACGAACGCGAACGCAAACACTGCGCCGATTCCGCCGAGCAACCAGTTGCTGCCCAGGGCGACGATCCTCCAGGCGCCGCTACCGGACGTTGTCGCCCAGACCCACAGCGTTTGCCCCAGTACCAGGACCATGGTCAGCGGCAGCAGCACCTGCACGCAGCCGTAGAGGACCTGATCGATGCGGATGCGCGGCAGCGTCCAGCGGAGCCACATCTGCACATAGATAAAGAACACACACTTGGTGATGAACCAGATCGGGCCGCTGAAGAGGATCCCGTTGATGCCCCTGGCCAGCACCGGCCAGTTGGGCATGGAGTTCGTCACGGCGTTACCCCAGGCAAGGGGCAGGGGCGAATGCCAGGCGCCAAGGAAGAGGATGGCGGCCAGGCCGCTGACGATGAACATGGCCGCGTACTCGGCAAAGAAGAAGAAACTCCAGCGAAGGCCCGAGTATTCCGTGTGGAAGCCGGCGACGAGTTCGCTCTCCGCTTCGGGCAGGTCGAACGGCGCTCGCTTGCAGCTTGCCAGCGAGGCGACGTAGTAGGAGACGAAGGCGATGAAGGCGAAGGGGCTCTGGAAGGCCAGCCAGGAGAACCAGCCGCCGGCCTGGGCCTCGCCGACCTGGCGGAGGCTCAGGGATCCCACGGCGATGATGGGGACCAGCAAGGCCATGCCCATAGGGATTTCGTAGGAGACCATCTGGCAGGCCTCGCGCATGGCCCCGTAGACGCTCCACTTGTTGTTCGAGGCCCAGCCGGCGAGGATCACTCCGACGACCTCGACCCCAAGCACCCCAAGGATGAACACGAGGGCAACGTCCAACTCGCGGAAGACATAGGTCGCCCCGAACGGCAGGGCCACAAAGCCCAGGGCGGCGGGGATGATGGCGAGGTAGGGCGCCAGGCGGAACAACGCCGCGTCGGCGTCCTTCGGAATAAGGTCCTCCTTGAGCATGAGCTTGATGCCGTCGGCGAGGGACTGCGCCCAGCCGTGCCAACCGCCCACGCGCATCGGGCCCAGGCGGGACTGAATGCGTCCAGCCACCTTCCGCTCCCACCAGATGGCGTAGATAGGGATGATGTTGAAAAGGACCAACAAGGCAGTGAGCCCGATCAAATCGCGGACGATGCCGAACTGCACGGGCCAGAGGAGATACTTGAGTAGCCCGCTCATCGCCGCCGGTACGCCACCCGCCGCATCGATCAGGGGCTCGATCTGAGAAGGAGGGAACCCCCATGTAGATGGGGTCAGGCCTTGCGCTGCGGCCGGAGTGAGGATGCGCAGGTCAACGTAGGCAAAAATCAGGGCATGAATCCAGACCAGGAAACAGGCGCCGATCGTCGCGGAAAGCAGGATCGTGCCCGGAAAGCGGCTGACGACGGGGGCCGCAAGGCGGTAAATGCCCCTCGCGGTCGCGCGGATCGGGCGCTCAAACGGCCGAATGACCGCGGCGGCGACGCGATAGGTGAGCCACGTCGCACCAAGGAACAGCCGGACCGGAAGCGGTTCCTTGTTGAAACGCAGGACGACCCTCTGGCTCGATGTTACCTCATCCATATCGGTACGGGCCCTGTACCCGAAAAAACGCCTCGGGGGCCAAACTTCGTGAATAATGGTACGAATGCTAGCGAGGATCAATGGGCAGCGGAAGGGGGCCGCCGGGAGGCGAGGTGAGGGCGCGGGTTTGCCACTTGCGGCCCACGGTCGGGGGCGTACAACCGGGACATGAGCCAGCTTGACCTGCTACGTTCCTTACTTCAGTACGACGACTGGGCAAACGACCGGGTCCTGCAGGCGAGCGCCACGCTGACCGACGAGCAGCTCGACCGTGCCTTCGACATGGGACGGGGATCGCCAAGGCGGACGCTGCTTCACATAGTCTCGGCGGAGCATGTCTGGGTCTGCCGCTGGCAGGGGCGGGCGGAGACGCCCTGGCCCGACGAAGAGGAGCGTGCCACGGTTGCGACCATGCACGAGCGACTTCAGCAGGTTCGCAGCGCTCGCGACTCCTTCCTCGCCCAACTGAGCGACGGCGACCTTGGTCGCCAAGTCCGTTATCGCGATTCGTTCGGCTCGCCCTATATCGCCGCGCTGGGGGACATGATCATCCAGTTGTGCCATCACTCCGCCCATCATCGGGCACAAATCGTGAACATGATCCGCCGGGTGGGCGGGAGCCCGCCCGAGCTGGACTACATGTACTGGAAGCGCAAGCCCGCTGAGTAACATGGGTTCGCAACCGGGAAGGCGATCCGCCTTAGGCGGACTGCCGAGCCGCCATGCCCCAGCGCATGGCGGCGCTGCACTTGGCCATGCCACCTGAAGCGGCTCGCCGGGAGGCTCGCCCTCCCGAACCCGCTCGCGGCTCGCCGGGAGGCTCGCCCTCCCGAATGCTCAGCGGGTGGTGAAGAGCAACACGTTGCAGAGGACGGAGATCACCAGCAGCACGCCCAACGCAACGACCCATTGGACGGAAATGCGCGGCGTGGTGGGAACCGGGGCGGCCACGACGGTGGGGGTTTCAGCCAGCGTTTTTCCAGTGGCGAGGGACTCTAAGAGCTTGTGGTCGTATTTCTTGCGGGCCAGGTACGGCGGCTCGCCGCTGGAAACGGCTTCGAGGTCGGCGATGACCTCGTTCATGGACGGATAGCGGTCGTCGGGGTTCTTGGCCATCATCACTTCGATGATCTCGCCCACCCCCGCAGTCAGCGCGGGGTTGATGTGATCGGGAGGGATCAGCGGCTCTTTCAGGTGCTTGTGCATGACGGCGGAGGGCGTGGTGCCATCGAAGGGCACCTTGCCGGTGACCATGTGATAGAAGGTCGCCCCGAGGCCGTAGATGTCCGCCCGGGCGTCGATGGTGATCTCACCGCGGATTTGTTCCGGGGAGATGTAGTATGGCGTGCCGTAGGCCCGGCCGGCTTCGGCGGTGGCGGTGACGAAGTCCCCCATTTCGCGGGCCAGACCCATGTCGGCGAGCTTCACGTCACCACCCTTGGTGAGCATCAGGTTTTTGGGTTTCACGTCACGGTGGATGAGCCCCTGGTCGTGGGCGTGCTGCAGGGCCTTGGCGCACTGGAGAATGATCCGCACGGCCTCCTTTTCGGGCATGGGCTTGCCGTCGGCCAGCAGGTCATAGACGGTCTTGCCGTCGATGAACTCCATCACGAAGTAGTGGTAGCCGCCGGACTCGCCGACGTCGTAGGCCTGCACGATGTAGGCATGATTGAGCCGGGCGGCGGCCTTCCCCTCGCGATAGAAGCGATCCACGAACTCGCGGTTTTCGCTGAGGCGCTTGGGCAGAACCTTGATAGCCACGATGCGGTCGAGGCTGAGCTGCTTGGCCTTAAAGACCACGGCCATGGCCCCTTGCCCGACTTTGGTGAGGACCTGGAATCCCGGGATCTGCTGAGCCGGGCGGTACATGGAGTCTTCCTCCATGGCCAGGTTCAGGCGCTTGTACTGCGAGTGGGTGATGTACCCGTGCTGGATGAGCAGGTCGCCGAGGCTGATCGGCCGACCTTTGGTCGTGAGCTCGCCCTGCTCGGCGCGGACGAGTTCCAGCTCGTTGGCCGTGCAGAGCTTCCGCTCCACAACTAGGCGGGCCACCTGAGAATCATCAATCGACATGCGTTTGTCCGTGAGCCGGTGCTGGGGTTTCCCCGCGCTTCACCTATCTGAAGCCGCGGGAGCGGGATAACCACCCCGCCGCGGACACCACAGGCGCCCAGTTTATCTCATCCTGCAACCTACACTGTAGGAGGGCAGGGAGGCTCCCATCAAACGGAAAAACATCTCCTCGCCCGAACCGGCAGTCCGTGCCTTCTGCCCGTCCGGTCCCTCGATTCGCTGAGTCTCCGCGAGATTATAGCACCTTGCATCGGTGCCGTCAGGACGCGACGCCACCGATTAACTTCTCCAGGCATCGGGGAACTGAGGCGCGATTCGCTCCCAAGGCAGCCCGCAGGTCGTGGGCGTCGCGAACCTGTCGTTGAGTAAACAAGGCCGGGGCGTCGTCGGCCCAGTCAACCACGCCCAGCGTCTCTCGCAGGCGGGCGAGCAGGAGGTCGATGCCTTGGCCGGTCTTGGCAGAAATCTGCAGGCCGTGGGGCGCCGAGACTCCCAGGTCCGCCTTGTTCACCAAGGTAATGACCTTTCGGCCGGCATGCGGTTCGGCGGCGGCGGGCGGCACCCGATCCGGATGGGTGCCATCCAGCACGAGGACATGGATATCGGCTTGGCGAGCGGCCCGTTGACTGGCGTCGATGGCAAGCTGCTCCAGCGGGTCATGGGCTTCGTGGATCCCGGCCGTGTCGACCAGAGTGATGAGAAAGCCGTCGAGTTCGATGGGTTCCGCGACCCAGTCCCGGGTCGTCCCGGCCGCCGGTGAGACGACGGCCGCCGGGCGACCGAGCAGACGGTTGAAGAGAGTGGATTTACCGCTGTTCGGTGGACCGACCAGGGCGACGGTCGCTCCATGCAGCACCAAACGGGCGGTCGGGAATCGGGCGGTCAATGCGTCGAGCAGCCCCACGGCACGCGCGGCATCCGTCTCCGCGAATCGGGCAAGTGCCTCGATGGCGGGAACCAGGTTGTCCCGCTGCCAGGTGAGGAATCGCACCGCCCGCTGGGTTTTGGCGAGACAGAGGGCTTCCAAGGCCTCGTGCTCGATGAGGTTCCGAACCGGCCAGACGTCGTCCAGTGCTGCGAAGGGCTCGCAGGCGGGAGCGCCCAGGCGCTCAAGCGTCTGGAGAATGCGCTCTACGACTCGAACACCCCCGTGACAGGAAATGTCCACGGTCCACTCGTCCCCTTCGTCCCTCCGTCCCTTCGTCCCTCCGTCCCTCTGCACTAGGCTGACGATCACATCATCAACGACTTCCTCGCCATCGACGAAGTGGCCATATCGCAGACGCCCGGCGCTGTTTTCGGAGAGAGGCTGCCCGTTCTTGGAGTGGAAGACCCGGTTGACGAGCCCGATCGCGTCGGGTCCCGTGACCCGAACCACGGCGATGGCGCCCGCGCCGGCTGGGGTCAGGAGAATGCTGCGTTGAGCCGAAGGTGTCATGCGCCCATTTCGGCGAGGTGCTTGTCGTAGGCCAGGGCGACGCCTCGCAACGTGAGGTCGGCTACGACGTTATCGATGAAGTCGCAGTGGGGGGCGAGGAATGCGGCATCGCCGCCGGTAGCTACGACCTGGGGCCAGCGATTCAGGTGCGTGGCGTAGGCCTCCACGATGGCCCGGGCCGCGCCGGTCACACCGCGACATACCCCCGCCTGAATGGCCTCGACCGTGTTTCGACCATACGGCAACTCCGGGAACCCCGCGGCGACCTTGGGCAGTTGAGCGGTGTGCTCGTGCAGGGCAGTAAGCTGCATCTGCACGCCTGGCAGGATGGCTCCGCCGATGAACACGCCATCGTCGTCTACCAGGTCGACGGTGATTGCGGTTCCGAAAGAGATGACCGTGCAGCCTTGCTTGACGCGGTCGTAGGCGGCCGCCGCCTGGCACACCCGGTCCACGCCGACCGCTCGCTTGTCCTGCAGCTCGACGTCCATCGGCAATGGGATCGTGTCGCCGATCACCAGGGCTTCCTGCTCCGTCCGCTGGGCAACGTGCTCGCGGACGCGCTCCAGGATCGCGGGCACGACGGAGCTGATCACTGTCGCCGCCGGACGGCCTTTGGGCAGGGCGTCGAGATGCGCGGAGTACGCCTCCTCGAAGGCGGCCTGGTTGTCGCTCGCATTGGTCAGCGGCAGCTTGAGCCGCCCTTGGTGCCACGTGGCGGCACTGGTCGTGCTGTTGCCGATGTCCACCACGACAATCGGAGCGCTCGGATCATAGACCGGCGGGCGAATCATGGGTCGTCATCCTTTGTCTGCGACACCTCATGCGACGAAATTGTAGACCAGGCTCAACGGTCCTGCCATCGGTAGAAGGCACCGGCAGGACGCGGCGGGCCTTGCGAGGGTTGACGGAGCATTCGCGATCGTGATAGGCTATTCAGGAGGCGCCTATGCTAACCATTCACCTGCCTGCCGATGCGGAACAGGTTCTTCTTGAGGCCTGGGGCGATAACCTGGACCGTGCCGCTCTCGAGGCATTGATCATCGAGGGGTATCGTCTGGGGAAGCTCGGCATCGGCCAGGTGCGTCGTCTGCTGGGCTTTGAATCTCGTTGGGAGGCGGAGGAATGGTTGGGCCAGCGCGGCGTTCATTGGAACTACTCTCCCGCCGATCTTCAGGATGATCGAGAGACGCTGGATCGCCTCCTGGGCCAGGAAGGCTGATGCTCGTCGTCGCCGACAGCTCTCCCCTGAACGTCCTCGTTTCCCTCAGCTACGTGGAGATCCTGCCGAAACTTTTCGACGCGGTGGTCGTTCCCACGCAGGTCGCCGGCGAGCTCTCCCATCCGCGTACGCCGAATGTCGTTCGTAGCTTCATCGCGTCGCCGCCGCCCTGGCTCCAAATCCGTGCTCCACAGGCCAACAGGCCGATCCCCTTCCTTGATGCGGGGGAAGAGGCGGCGATCAACCTCGCTCTGGAAATCAAGGCCGAGCTTCTGCTAATTGACGACATTGATGGCAGGAAAGCCGCCATCCAGCGGCAGCTTTCCGTAATCGGAACGATCGGGATCCTGGAGCGTGCCGCACGGCGAGGTCTCCTTGACCTGCGGCAAGCCGTGGAGCGGATTCGCGGGACCAACTTTCGCGTGTCGGACGAGATTCTCGACCAAGCGCTCAGACGCAACCGCCAGTGATTAACCTCTGCCAAGCGGTCAAAAGCTATCGCGGCTTGGCAGGCTTGGGCTCCGTCGAGCGGGAGTCAAAGTGCTGCTCGGGATGGCTGCGGAAGCCGGTGATCTGGGGGAAGTCCTCGGGCTTTTCCTTGGGGTGCACGGCGAAGACTTCGACGCGGACGATTTCCTCGTAGGGGAGGGAGACCACGAAGGCGCCCACCTTGTACTGATCATCTACCGGCATGCACTCGAAGACCAGGTGGGTCTTGCTGCCGACGTCGGCGATCTGCTTGACCTCATAGCTGAAGCCGTCGCGAAGATACAGCAGGGTACGGACTTCCAGCTCCGAGTAGACCCGCTGGATTCCCTCGTGTTCGCTGCGCCGTTCATCCTCGACGTCCGGAAAATGATTGATCGCGCAGCGGCACTTGGCTTCCTCGATCTGTTCCTGATAGGGGGCGCCGTGGAACCAGTCATAACTGAACATCGCGCACGTTCTCCGGATCGCCCGTCGTTACTTTTCAGGAAAGCGTCTTAAGGTGGCGGACGCTAACGCCGCGCAGCATCTCCGTCAACGGCGTTCACTTTGTTATCGGTTGATCTCAAGCCTAGCATGTGGGCGTGGATGCGACCCATAAAGCCGACATCGTCAAGCAGGCGGCGGCCTCGCTGGGCTTCGAGCGCTGCGGGATTGCCCGCGCCCGGTCCATTGGCCGAAGCGATTATTTGACCGCCTGGCTTGGCGCGGGTCGGGCCGGCTCGATGGGCTATCTGCACCGCAACCTTAAGCCGCGATTGAACCCGGCGGCTCTGCTGGAAGGCGCCCGCAGCGTCGTCGTCGTCGCTCTCATCTATCGACAAAACGCCCCCGAGCCGCCGAAAGGCGTCAACCCTCAAGGAAGGGTGGCGATGTACGCCTGGGGGGAGGACTACCATGAGGTCATCCGCGACAAGCTGCACCGTATGGTGGCGATGCTCCGCGAGCGGATCGACGAGCCGTTCGAGGCCCGGCCGTGCGTAGACACGGCGCCCATCGTGGAGCGGGAGCTGGCCGCCGCTGCCGGCGTCGGCTGGATCGGCAAGAACACCATGGTCCTGCATCAGGACCTGGGAAGTTACTTCTTTCTCGGGGCCGTCGTGACCACGCTGGAACTCGCCCCGGACGAGCCCGTGGCCGACCACTGCGGATCGTGCACCGCATGCCTGGACGCATGCCCCACGCAGGCCTTTCCAAGCCCCTACGAAATGGACGCCTCGCGTTGCATCAGCTATCTGACCATCGAGCATCGCGGAGACATTTCCCGGCCGTTCCAGGACATGATGGGCGACTGGGTCTTCGGCTGCGACGTGTGCCAGGAGGTGTGCCCCTTCAACCGCCACGCGCCGACCACCCGCGAAGCGCGCCTTGAGTCAAAGCCTCCCGCCCCGCGGGCGGACCTGCAGACGCTCTTGTCGTGGTCACAGGAGGACTATCGTGAAGCACTTAAGGATCGAGCCCTGAACCGCGCGACGCTTCCCATGCTCCAGCGCAACGCGCGGATCGCGCTGACCAACCTCCAGAACCTACGATCCGACGTAGCTTCGCCCCTCGTGGGCGGCGCTTGAATGCAGCGTTGTCGCGCTGCTCAGGTCTTCATCATGGCATGGTGAGAGCGGGTCTTCGCCTCGCCGACCTGTACTGCCTCGCTGACGCAGTCAATGACTCGATTCATTTCTGCGTCACTGATGAAGGGACACAGCGGTAGCGACAGCAGCTGCTCGGCAGAGCTTTCCGATTCGGGCAGAGGGCGCGGCCCAAGGCACTTGTCCGCAAAGGCCGGTTGGCGGTGGATGGGGATGGGATAATGGATGCCCGCGTCGATCCCCTGCGCTCGCAAATGCTTGAGGACCTCATCGCGGTTGGGGCAACTGATGGCGAACAGGTGATAGACGTGTTCGCTGTCCGCGGGTTCGGCGGGCAAACCGACTCCCAAGTCCTGCAGGCCAGCACGATACTGGGCGGCGCGCTGTCGCCGAGCCTCGTTCCATTCGTCGAGGTGCGGCAGCTTGGTCCGCAACACCGCCGCTTGCAGGCTGTCCAGGCGGCTGTTGAAGCCCCGCAGGGCGTGGTGGTATTTGACCGTCGAGCCGTAGTTGCGCGTGGCCCGCAGCCACGCGGCCAGTTGGTCGTCGTTGGTAACGATGGCTCCTGCGTCGCCTAAGGCCCCGAGGTTCTTGCCAGGATAGAAGCTGAACACGGCTGCCCGACCCAACGTTCCCACGCGCCGCCCCTTGTAGCGTGCGCCGTGAGCCTGGCAGGCGTCTTCGATCACCGACAAGCCGTGCTCGGCGGCGATCGCGTTGATGGCGTCCATGTCCGCGGGCCGGCCGAACAGGTGCACGGGAACGATCGCCTTGGTGCGCGGGGTGATGGCCGCAACCAGCTTTCGCGGATCGAGGTTGTAGCTATGCGGCTCATGATCGATGAGCACCGGCGTGGCCCCGGTGTGGTGAATCGACAGGGCTGTGGCGATGAAGGTGTTGGCGACGGTGATGACCTCGTCGCCGGGACCGATGCCCAGTCCCTTGATGGCCAAGGTCAGGGCGTCACCGCCGTTGCCCACGCCGATGCAGTGCTTCACCTCACAGTAGGCGGCGAACTCCTCCTCGAAGGCGGTGACCTCGTGGCCGAGGATGAAATCGCTGCGGTCGATCACCCGATCGATCGCCGGGCGAATTTCGTCGTGCAGGGCGGCATGCTGCCGCTCCAGGTTAACCAGCGGGATTCTCATGGTGCCTCCAATTCAACGGCCGGGCTTGCATCCCGGATAAATGATTATCGGCAACTGAGGGAGCCCAACCAAGGCCACCGCCATGCTGACCGCTACGTGCAAGCCGGAGTCGGTGCCGCGCGGTCACCGAAGAGGCTCGTCCAAGTGCCAGCCGTCTTCTCCCGACCATTGCTTGGCGGACGAACCGTCGCTTTGGTGAACATCACCGAACGCAGGGCCCTGACGTTGCACTTGATGTCATCCCAACTTCGCATCTTCAGCAGGCGGCGCAGCAGGTAGCTTGGGCGGAAGAAGAACTCCCGGTACGCCACCTTGTACATCCGGTTGATCTCCGCGGAGGAGACCGTGGGAAGCTCCAGCACACTGTTGGCCAGGTCGTAGTCATTCCAGTTCAGCGTTCGCAGATACCCCTTGCGCAACGCCCAGTCGAACATCTGCGTGCCGGGATAAGGCGTGGTGATGTTGAAGATGGCGATGTCGGGATCGAGGTCGATGGCAAAGTCGATGGTGCGGCGCATGCTCTCCACGGTCTCGCCGGGGTTGCCGAACATGAAGGCGGCGCGGACGGCGATGCCCGCGTCCTGCACCATGCGGACGGCCTTGCGGGTCTGCTCGATGTCAATGGGCTTGCGGATGTTGCGGAGGATCTCCGCGTCGGCGGACTCGATGCCGAAGAGGATCTGGTGGCAGCCCGCGGCACGCATCTTCCCGAGCAGCGGCGGGCTCACGCAGTCCGTCCGGGCAAAGCAGGACCAGGTCAGGTCGATGCCCCGTTCGATGATCAAGTCGCACATCTCCGCGACCTGCGGCTTGAAAATCGTGAGGGTGTCGTCGTAGAAGCTCACCTCGCGAATGCCATAGCGGTCCTGGAGTTTTTCGATCTCGTCCACCACGTGCCGGGCCGACCGCGTTCGCAGGGCCGTCTCCGCCGAGTTGCAAAACGTGCACTTGCCCGGACAACCGCGGGTCATGGTCATGTTGATGGAGGGCAGGCGGCGATAGGCCCCCACCGCGGGCTTGTAGAGATCGAAGCGGATCAGGTGATACGCGGGCGTGGGCAGCGAATCGAGATCGGTAATCGGCTCGGCCATGGGGTTGTGGACGATCGGCTGGAGGGGGTTCGAACCGCGGAATGAGAGTCCGCCGATCTCTGCCGGCGCCTTGCCGCTAATCAGCTCGAAGAACGGGATCTCACCCTCGCCACGGACGACGTAATCGACGTTGGCCTCGCGCAGGACTTCATCGGGCATGGCCGTGGCGTGGACGCCGCCCACCACGACTTTGGAGGCCGGTGATACCCTCTTGATGATTCCGGCGACGCGGTGGGTGTTGATGATCTGCGCCGTCACCGCAGTCATGCCCACCCAGGGAGGCTGTTGGTCGGCCACGAACCGCTCGATGTCTTCGAAATGCAGCTGCTCCGCGTTCACGTCCATGACGTGGACGGTATACCCGCGCTCCTCTGCATACGCGGCCACGTACAAAAGGCCCAGCGGAGGCGAGGTGCTTTTCACGCCATGCCAGATGTTGCCATCCTTGGTGATCCACGGTGGGTTGATGAGGAGAATGTCCACGGTCGCAATTCCGGTCGAACCATCCGCCGAGCGCACTTCATGCGCCTCGGGTCGGACACGAATTGACCGTTTTTCGTCCGAAAACGTGACCAGGTTTTGCAAAAAAGAAGCGGCCCAGCAATCGCGCGAGGGCAGCAAGCATCGTTCCAGCTCGCCGCCTACGTGCTTTCGTTGAGGCGGCGGATGTGGGCGCCGAGGGCGGAGAGCTTTTCTTCGATTCTCTCGTAGCCGCGATCGATGTGGTAGGCGCGGTGCACGCGGGTGGTGCCCTTGGCGACGAGGCCGGCGATGATCAGGGCGGCCGAGGCGCGAAGGTCGGAGGCCATCACCGGCGCGCCGACCAGGCGCTTGACCCCTTCGATGATGACGGTGGGGCCTTCCTTGCGAAGCTGCGCCCCCATGCGGTTCAGCTCGCCGACGTGCAGGAAGCGGTCGGGGTAGATCTTCTCAGTGATCACACTGTTGCCGTCGGCTAGCGAGAGGAGAGCCATGGCCTGGGCTTGCAAGTCCGTGGGGAAGCCGGGATACGGCTGCGTGGTGATCGTGACCGGCTCCAGGCGCCGCGAGGACGAGACCATCAGCCCTTTCTCGCCGCGCTCCACGACCACGCCGATACGGCGCAGGCGATCGATCACGGCGCGCATGTGTTCGAGCCGCGCCCCCTGGAGTTCCACGTCGCCGTTGGTGATGGCCGTGGCGATCATGAAGGTGCCCGCTTCAATGCGGTCGGGGATGACGCGATGCTCGCAGCCATGGAGGGCGTCCACGCCCTCGACGGTGATCTCCGGCGTTCCCTGGCCGACGATGCGCGCGCCACAGACGTTGAGGAAGTTGGCCAGGTCGATGACTTCGGGCTCGCAGGCGGCGGAGGCGATGATGGTTTTTCCTTCAGCCAGCGTAGCGGCCATCATGACGTTGGCCGTGGCCGTTACGGAAGAGCCAAAGGGTCCGCCCAGGAAGATCTCTGAGCCCTTGAGCTTCTTGGCGCGCAGGAGCACGTCGCCGTTGATCAGCTCGAAGTCCGAGCCCAGCGTTTGAAGGCCCATGATG
>SBAX01000348.1 GCA_005240095.1 Phycisphaera mikurensis | reverse complement strand
TGCGGCGTCCAGCGCCAGCGCGAATGGGAGGTTGGTCAAGCTCCACGATAGAACGCATCAAACCTTGACACGGCTCACTTCATGGGAGTGGCACACGGGGGGTGAACTCGTTCAAGGAGCAGGCGCCTTCGGGGCGGAACCGGCCGGACTTTACCTTTCCGCTGCCGGGCGATCGGGTCGTACACATGGACGTGAAGTTCCCGCTGGCCAACTACCTGCGGGTGCTGGACGCGGCCGACGAGCGCGTGCGGGAGGAGTGCACCTTGCAGTTCCTTCGCGACGTGCGCATGCGGCTGCGGGACGTGGTCAGCCGCGAGTACATCGATCCGGCGCACGGGACGGTGGACTACACGCTGGTGTTCATCCCCAACGAGCAGGTGTACGGGTTCATCCACGAGCACGATGCCACGCTGCTGGACGATGCCCTGCGGGACAAGGTGGTGCTGTGCTCGCCGCTGACGCTGTATGCGATCCTGGCCGTGATCCGGCAGGCGATGGAGAGCTTCCGCGTGGAGCAGGGGTCCAAGCGCATCCTGGAGCTGCTGGGGGAGTTTCAAAAGCAGTGGGGCAAGTTCGTGGAGACCATGGAGCGCATGGGCCGCAAGCTCGACGACGCCCGCAAGGAATACGAAGACATGGTAGGCACGCGGACGCGGATGCTCGAGAGGCAGCTGGATAAGATAGACGAACTTAAGGGACGAAGCGACGAAGCGACGCAGCGACGCAGCGACGAAGGGGAAGGAGTTACCAGTTACGAGTTACCAGTTACGACGGAAAAAGCGGAGAAACCAACGGGCGATTTTCGATTGGCGGTGGGGGATTAGGCGGGGAAACGTCAAAACGTCAAAAAGTCAAAAAGTCAAAAAGCAAAAAGTCAAAACGGCAAACGGCAAACGTCAAAAATGCAGGGGCAAGGGCTTTAGGCTGTAGACCGTAGGCTGTAGACGATTGTCGATTGTCGATTGATCGGTACCGCGACCGTAAGGGAGCGGGCCGGCGGCACAGCCCAGGCACTCGAAACGGCGGCACCGGTGACCCATTGACTCTGTGGGTCAAAGCGCGGGCACACGAGGCGGAAAACAGCCGTGCCAGCTCGCCCCATTCCCGGTTCGGGTCTGAGAGCACGTTCATCCGAAGCTTTGGAACCGGCTTGTCGGACGGCTAGGTTTTCTGCGCTAGTTCCATGACGCCGGGGCTGGGGTGCCATTTCCGAGGCTCTGGTCTTCGGGCTTTCGGGCACAGGGCGCCGGCCCTTGTTGCGTTTGTGGTGATGAGCCGCAAGAATCCCGCCGCAACCGCTTGACAAGAAGCTGGAGCGTGTTAGGAATATGTTAGGAAGGGGCGGTGTAACAGCGTGAGAAAACGAACTCACGAGATCCGGGATCCGATTCACACGTTCGTGCGGCTCGATTCGGCCGAGCGTGAAATCGTTGATTCGTCGCCGCTTCAGCGCTTACGTCACATTCACCAGTTGGCAACGACATACCTGGTGTATCCCGGCGCGACGCATAGGCGGTTCGAGCATTCACTCGGAGTCATGGAGCTCGCCGGGCGGGTGTTTGACGTCATCACCAGGCAAGAGAACCTCTACGACGAGTCGGTTCGCGGGATCGTGCCGTCCGGTGTGGAGTTCGAGTACTGGAAGCGCGTGCTCCGCGTCGCTGCGCTTTGTCACGACGTGGGACACTTGCCATTCTCGCATGCCGCCGAGAAGGAACTTCTACCAAATGGTTGGGACCACGAACGCCTTACGGTCGAGATCATCCGCAGCGAGCATATGCGTCGGTTATGGGAATCCGTGACGCCTCCGCTTCGGTGGCTTGACATCGCAAAGCTGGCCGTTGGGCCCAAGAAGTGCGCAACCTACGCAGAGGCTGGCGTTCTCCCGGCTGAGGATGCCCGTTTCGATGAGTGGCAATCGATCCTTGCCGAGGTAATTGTCGGCGATGCGTTCGGCGTGGACCGTATGGATTACCTGCTCCGTGACTCATACCATGCCGGTGTGGTCTACGGCCGATTCGATCATTACCGCCTCGTGGATACGCTTCGGATACTTCCGAAAGAACACGAGGAATCCAAGGAGCCGGCACTCGGTGTGGAGGAGGGTGGGCTGCGTTCCGCGGAGGCGCTGCTCTTAGCCCGGTACTTCATGTACTCGCAGGTGTACTTCCACCCGGTTCGACGTATCTACGACGTCCACTTGAAGGACTTCTTGACCGAGTGGCTGCGTGATGCAACTCCTGACGGCAGATTCCCGACTTCGGTCGAGGAACACTTGGCGCTAACGGACAACGAGATCATGGGGGCGGTGCTGAGGGTCGTTCGCGAAAGATCAGGACGTGCATACGAGAGTGCACGCCGACTCGTTGAACGAGATCACTACCACCTCGTGTACCAATGGAATCCAACGGATGCAGCGTTGAACCCGGAAGCGGTGGATGCCGTGTTTCGAGCCGCATGTGAACAATTCGAGAGCGATCACTTTCGTCGCGACAAGTACCGTCCGACGAGCGCGGGCCTCGACTTTCCAGTGCTGACGAAGGATGATCGGGTGGAATCGTCGTTCAAGATGTCGAGCGTGTTGCAGAGGATACCAGCGGCCACTTTCGACTTCGTGTTCGCTAGTGGTGCGGTCAGAAATGCAGTAGAGAAGTGGCTGAAGGCTGAGCGAGCCAAGATCATCGAGCCAAGACCGGCGGAGGAGATCAATGCAACGCTTGCAACGTGATGTCGTCCTGATTCGCCTAATCGAAGCCCTGCGGGACAAGGGAAGCTGGTGCGGTGAGACGCATGTGCAGAAGGCGGCGTACTTGCTTCAGGATTTGGTGGGGGTGCCGATGGGATTCGATTTCATCCTCTATAAGCATGGTCCTTACTCGTTTGATCTACGCGATGAACTGACGGGAATGCGCGCGGATGGCCTGGTGTCTCTTAAGGTGCAAGATCCGAACTATGGGCCCTCGATCGTGCCCGAGACGAATGCCGCGACATTGAAAGCGCGGTTCACAAAGACTCTCGCGATGCATGAATCGCAAATCGCTTTTGTAGCGGACCGATTGGGAAGCAAACGCGTCGTTGAACTTGAGCGCCTGGCGACGGCGCTTTTCATTTGGAAACGATATGCCCCCAGCGCCGATGCGGATCTGCTCGCGACCCGGGTCCGGTTCTGGAAGCCGCATATTGCAATTGGTGAAGCATCGGAGGCCGCACGAACCGTGGCAAGATGGCGAGAAGAGGCGCTTGCGGTGGGCGCATGATCTCCTGCTGAGCGCGGCGGACAGTATGGAGTTCAGCGCTTCGCCAAGCCCAACGCCACCCAATTCCCCGAGGGCACAGATTGCCTACTTCGGCATTCCGTGGACATCCGTGCGCCTTGTGCCTTCCATCGCATCGAGGCGGGCGGAGAGGCGATCGAGTGCTTCGCGGAGGGCGGCGTTTTCGTGTTCCAGCTTGCGGATGGCTTCGTCTTTTTCCTGGCGCAGTTCGCGGAGGGCTTCGGCGGTGAGGGCCTCGAAGCCGCCGATGGTGAGGGTCTGGTAGCCCTTGGGGTCGCGGCCTATCCACTCCGGGAAGGCACGCTGGACTTCGTCGGCGATCAGGCCCATCTGCGTACCGGTGGTGCCGCCCTGCGCGCTCGGGTCCAGCCACTGGAAGGTGACTCCTCGCAGTTGCATCAGGCGATCGAGCGCGCCCGACAGTGGCTGGATGTTCTTCTTGAGGCGGCGGTCGGAGTAGATCGTCCAGGTGTTGCTTCCCGGCTTGAACGCGCTATCGGTAAACAAGCGCAAGGCCGGATCTGGGTCTGGTGGGTCGCTGCGGATCGCCAAGTTGTGATACTGCCCGGCGGCGACGGCGGCAAATGTTCCAGCAGGAACATCGACCTGACCGTAGGCATTGTTCCCCCACCCGGCAAGCGTACCGTCGGTCCGGATAGCCACACCATGACCGTAGCCTGCAGCGACCGCAGTGAAGGTTCCCAAGGGAACGCTCGTCTCGCCCATTGGATTGTCACCCCAGCCGGCCAAGGTCCCGTCCGTGCGAATCGCCAAGGAATGGAAGTAACCTCCCGCGATCGCAACGAAGGTGCCAGAGGGGACGTTGGCTTGTCCCTCGTTGTTCCGACCCCATCCGGTAAGCGTGCCGTCATCGCGGATCCCGAGGCTGTGAGAGCGACCTGCGGCAATGGCAACGAAAGTGCCGGCTGGTGGGCTACTTTCCCCCATCTCGTTATAGCCCCATCCCGCGAGGGTCCCATCGGTTCTGAGCGCCAAGCTGTGATAGCCGCCTGCTGCAACGCTCGTGAATGTGCCGGCGGGGACCTCGATCTGTCCGTATGAATTGTCGCCCCATCCGACCAGCGTCCCGTCAGTGCGGATTGCCAAGCTAAAGCCGATGCCTGCGCTGACAGCCGTGAACGTCCCAGCGGGCGCATCGCCATTGTAATGACCCCACTCCACGAGCGTTCCATCCGTGCGGATCGCAGCGCCGTGATTGTAGCCCGCTGCGACGGACGTCACCGTGTCGAAGGGAACATCGATCTGTCCGTCGCCGTTGTATCCCCACCCAGCGAGCGGCGCCACAAACGGCGCGCCGCCTGTGATCTCCAGCGTCGTGGTGCGGGTTGAGCCGTTCACGTCCAACAGCGCGATGGGCGCTGTGGTGCCGATGCCGACATCGCCGTTGGCGGTGACGTTGAGGGCGTTGGGGCCACCGACGCCTTGGCCGGCGCGGAGGCTGTAGGGCGCGGGGGTTAATTCCACCCGAGGGTCGAGAAGGATGAAGTCGGGGTCGCCGGGGCATTTGATTTCGATGGCCAGCCAGCGGGCGGTGCCGTCGATGGCGCTCGGGCCGAAGTCGAGGAACGAAACTGTGAACGCGCCGCCGACTACGTCGACGGCGGGGATGCTTTGCGGGGAGGCTCCTTTTTCGCTGCCGCCGGTGAGGGCGTCCCAGAGTCCGAAGCGAAAGTCGCAGGTGTCGGTGACCGGTGTGCCGGCGGGTTTTTCGAGGAAGCCCTGGTAGCTGAAGGCCGTGCCGATGTCGGCGGCCTGCACGGGGCAGATGAGCAGGAGGAGGGTGACGGCCGTAAGCACAAAACGCACATATCGAGGGTTCATGATTGCCCGCCTTTCCCTTCAAGAGTTGGTTTTGATCGGAGCCGAGCCGCCGCTCCGAATGCAATGCATTATGGCGGAAACGGGGGCTGGGCCCAAGAGAATTCTGCGACGACCCCCCTTTGATCCCCCCTTGGCAAGGGGGGAGGCGCGGGCGCAACCGCGATGCGGTTGGGTTGGTGTGCGGGCGGTGTTCCCAGGGTGGCACGCCTACGGCGTGCGACCCTGGGCTGGAGGCCGGAACGCCGGTGGCGTTGTGTGCGGGACCGATGGGACGCATAGGAACGAATGGGACGCATGGGATGGTATGGGAGCGATGGGACGGGTAGGACGAATCGGACGGGTGGGACCGCGGGGGAATTTGAAATCTGAGATTTCAGAGCGAGGAAGAGGCGAAGGACGCAACCGCGATGCAGCACGGACAAGCAGAGCTTGTCCGTGGCACCCGGCGCCCAAGACCATGCTCACTCGGCATTCCTGCACTGCTCACCGAGCAGTGTCACAAAGCCCTCACGAAGAAAGCGGGCCCTCACCCCGGCCCTCTTCCGCGGGGAGAGGGGGATGCGGAGAGGACGAACGACGGCGATGATTTCAGAGGGAGGAAGAAGCGAACGAGGATAGACCCCCTGTGGTCC
>SBAX01000030.1 GCA_005240095.1 Phycisphaera mikurensis | reverse complement strand
TAATCGATGCCGCCAATGCGGATCCGGTTTACTACTTCCTGAAGCACTGGGAAGATCTGGGTTGCATCGAGAGGAAGGGACCCGTCGCTCGCCTGACTGTAAAGGGTGTGGCTACTTTGCGACGACGCGGAAGTGTCGTCGAATCAGTAGGATAGGCGGACTGGTGGCCCTGAGGAGTGGCCCAAAACGGGGGGATATGAAAATATCCCTCGGTTTGGGGGTCAGTGGCGGCCCAGTAGCCTCTGTTGGGCAAGGTGGGCCAGAGCTTGGCGCGAGAGTCGTTCCATCCGCCCCAGAAGCGACTTCAACTTGCGAGATTGCTGGATGGCCGCTCGGTAGAGAGGCGTCACTGCGGGGTGCAGCCTCAGATTGACCGTCTTGTTGTGAACCTTGTACGTGCACTCGAAATAGGGCCCGTGACGTTTGGCGGGATCGCGGTGACAGGCGCACTGCTTGTGACCGCACTTCATCCTTCGCTGCAGTAGCGTTCCCTTGCAGAAGTAATCGAGTTGAACGATCTGGCGCTTGAGGGAGGCAAAGCGCTGCCCGTCGGCGCGGATCAGTGTAGCCAGCTTGGTCGGAGAGGTTGTTTGCATGGATTTCCTACGGTATATTATACCGTAGGAAGATGAGTAACGCCACACTACTCGCTCCGCCTCCGCTCGCGCCCGGTCTAACCGTTGCTTCCCGCCGCGCTCCGTCACCCGCTCTCGGCTCGCTGGTCCCCCGAGCGGCGCCCTCCTGCGTTCAGGCCCGGCAAGAGTTCTCTTCCTTGGAGGCCTGGCTGTCCGCCCCGCTCACCTTGCAACTCCCCCTGCACCAGATCGAGAGCCAACAGGAGTTCCGGGGACGTGAGTTGCACCGTTTACTCCTCCAAACTCACGTCCAGCAGCGAGGCAACGGAGATGTGGGCCCCGCCTTGCGGGTCACCGGACCATCCACCACTTTCCTTTACACCCACCGCCGTCTCCAGCCTCGGACACTGAAGACCATCTTTGGCCCCATCCACATCGACCGAATGGGTTATGGTCGAACCGGCGTTGCCAGCATCCATCCTCTCGATGAAGCCATGCAATTACCGGCCCGCTCCTTCTCTTACGAATTTCAGAAACGGATGATCAAAGCTGCTGTGCAGAGCCCTCTGCTGGAGTCCACCGAGCGCATGCAGGAGCTAACCGGAATGTCGGTCCCCAAACGCAGCCTGGAACAGATCATCCAGGAGGCGGCCCAAGACTTCGACGCCTTCTACGCCGCGCGCCTCCCCGCGCCTTGGCGGCAGACCGCATCCATTCTGGTGGTGGCCGTCGATGGGAAGGGCATCCCCATGGTCAAGCCGGGACCCGCCCAGCGCTCCGCCCGGCGCACCAAGGGGCAAAAGGCCAATCGCAAGAAGATGGCCACCGTCGCTGCCGTATTCACTCGCGCGCCCTGGGTGCGGACACCCGAGCAAGTGGTGGAAAGTCTGTTCCGCACCGACCCCAGCAAGGGGATTGAGCCCGGCCAGTGCACCCCTCCTCGCCCCGAACACAAACGGGTGTGGGCCAGCCTGGTGAAAGGCAAGGCGGCGGTCATCGACGAAGTCGTCCAAGAGGTTGGCCGTCGCGATCCCGAAAATCAGAAGATTCACGTCGCCCTGACCGATGGCGAGCGCGCCCTGCAGATCCTGGTCCACGACCGACTGAAGGTCACGCTGATCCTGGACTTACTTCACGTGCTAGAGAAAATTTGGAAAGCGGCCCATGTCTTCCACCCCGAAGGCAGCCCGGAAGCGGAGCTTTGGGCACGCCTGGCTTGTCTGAGAATCCTCGAAGGCAATGTCTGCCAAGTCATCAAGGGGCTTCGCCAAACGGTGACCAAGCGGAAACTGTTCGGCGCCAAACGCAAGACCCTTCTCAGCGTCGCCGACTACTTTCACAACAATCGAGACCGGATGCGCTACGACCAATACCTGGCTCAGGGACTCCCCATCGCCAGTGGCTCGGTGGAGGGGGCCTGCAAGAACCTGATCAAGGACCGGATGGAAAGATCGGGCATGCGTTGGACCGAGTCCATGGCCGAAGCCATCCTCAAACTGCGGGCCATCTACCTCAGCGGCGACTTCGACTCCTACTGGGCTTTCCATATCATCCAAGACCAACGGCGGCTCTATCCTCCGGGCCGTTGGACCGTCGTCGTAAAGTAGCCACACCCCAACGAGTCCGAGCAGTTGTGCGGGCTTTACACGATGATCGACGAGAATCTGGCGGTGCCCTTCGAGACTGTTAGCGATCACGCGAAAACGTAGATTTTTGAACCGGCCGGAGCAACTCGGCAGCTTGCCGGCGCAGGTGGGCATGAAAAGCGGGAGGCAGGGGTAGCCGTTGAATCTCATCAATGACGCCGGAGAAGTAGGCGAGCGAGCGCACCGGAGAAAGGGGCAGTGCGCCGGCGGGCCGGCGAAGGCGGCGCAGGGAGCCCAGCAGAAGGGCGGATTCGACTACATCCAACGGCACACCGCGCTCGAAGAAAGATCGCGCGACGGCTTGATCGTAGGAAGTGGCGCGGCGTGGCGTATCGGGGAGATCGAGGTAGAGCTTGATGACCGCGATGACATAGACGGGACCGGCGGCGGGAGTCATTTCCTGATTCTCCGAGCCGCCGTTTCCAACTCGCTTTCGCGGAGGCGGTAGCTCTTGCCCGCCAGCAGGGTCACGTCGGCATGATGGATCAGGCGATCCAGCAACGTGACCAGACAAGTGGCGTTGGGGAAGACCTCGCCCCACTCCTGGAAGGTCTTGTTGGTGGTGACGATCACCGGCTTGCGTTCGTAGCGCCGGTTGACGACTTCATACAGCAGGTCGGCGGCTTTGTCGTCGAAGGACAGATACCCGACTTCGTCGACGCAGAGCAGTCCCACATTGGCATAGGCCCGGATCTTACGGCGGCGGCCTTCCGGCGTTTGCCGTTGCAGATCGTCGAGCAATGCGGCGGCGGAACGAAAGGCGACCGAATAGCCGGCCAGCACCGCGCGATGGCAGAGATTCTGGGCGATCATCGTCTTGCCCAAACCGTTGCCGCCCATCAAGACGAGATTGCGCGGCGGGCGAAGAAAGTCCAGTGTCAGCGCCCGCTCGATGAGGTTGCGTTCGATCTGCGTGGGCCAGGACCAATCGAAGTCGGCCATGGGCTTGAAGCTCTTCACCCCGCTGAGGCGCATGCGCCGTTCCAAGCTGCGGCGCGAGCGCTCCGTGATCTCGGCCCGGGCCATCTCCTCCAGCAGTTGCAGGCCAGACCAACGGGCTTTGGCGGCGCGGGCGAGAAAGTCGTCCAGTTGCGCGGGAACCGCGCACAGACCGATCTGATGAAGTTGCTCGGACAGGCTATGGTTGGTCATCGCCGGGTTCCTCCTCACCGCCGGTCTGCTGGGCGAGTTGGTCGTAGCTCTCCAGGTCCTGCGGACGAACATGCAGCGTGGCCAGGTGAGGATGGCGGCTCAGGTCCAACGCGGCTGGCGCGATGCGCGGTTGGCGACGGAGCAAGAAAGCCACCGAGGAAGCGCGGGGAGTGTTGCGCGCCAAGGCTTCTTGGATCGACCGCCGCAACGCCGCCGCGCCATGGGTTTCCAGCAGTTTCATCAACTGCGCCGTCTGTGTGCCCGCCGATTCTCCTTGCGCGAACGCCAGATCGAGCAGTTGCCGGCTTTCCGGTACAGCTTGTTCGAGACGGCCTCCCGGCGTGGCGTGGAAGGCCTTGCGTTTGAGCGCCAGGACCGCGTCCTGATGTGCCGGGTCGATGACGAGTTGATGCCGGTCATAACTGCGCACATGGCGGGCCAGTTCCGCCGAGCCGTCGAGAATGCGCACCGTGGTGTCGCTGGCCGCCAACGTCAACGGGCGGCCTACGGCTTGGGGAGGAATCGAGTAGTCGTTGAGATCGAAACGAACATAGATGGTCTTGCGGGACTGGACGGGCACAATGCACTCGGTGGGAAAGGGATGCAGAGCCGGCGGCAACAGTCGGAGCTGTTCCTCGGCGAAGGCCTCCGCCACGGTGCGGTGGTCCCCGCCAGGCCAGCGGCGCTGGTGGGCCACTTCGTCGCGCCAGAGCCAAGCCTGGCGATTGCATTCGGCCAGCGTGGAGAAAACGCGGCCGGCCCAGAACGAGTCGCGCACGTAGCGGATCGCTCGCTCGACACGCCCTTTTTGATTCCCCGCGCGGACTTGGCAAGGGCGGGCGGCGAAGTGATAGTGCCCACTGAGTTCGATCAGCCGGGGATGGAAGTGGATCTGGTCGCCGCGCCGTTCCAGCACGACACTTTTGAGGTTGTCGTAGAGAATGACGCGCGGCTGCCCGCCCCAGGCCGCAAACCCATGCACGTGGCCGCGCAGAAAGTTCTCCATCGTTTGATCGAAGAAAAACTCCAGATAGAGAGCCCGCGAGTAAGAGAGCGTCATCACGAAGCACGACAGGGCGCGTTTGGCGCGGCCCACCATCACGTGGCCGAAGTGGGCCCAGTCGACTTGCGCC
>SBAX01000144.1 GCA_005240095.1 Phycisphaera mikurensis | reverse complement strand
TCTCCCTTCAAGGGAGAGGGTTGGGGTGAGGGTAGGACGTCCACGCGGCGCCGCAAGCACCGACGCCTCGGACTTATGAAACCGCTTCCGACAACATTAAGCAATCCCCGAACGGGGCCGATATTGTAAGGTACGCGCGCCGCCCAGCGAGAACGACCATGACTCGATCCACCGGCAGCATCGACAGCGCTCTTCAATCCAGTTCCGTAAGCGGCAAAGTGCTGATGATCGCCTATGCCTTTCCGCCGACCGGCGGTCCGGGCGTTCAGCGCTCCGCGAAGTTCGCCAAGTACCTGCCCCAGTTCGGCTGGTTGCCCACGGTCTGGACCGTCGCCGACGCCGACGGCCTACCCCGTGACCAGACCCTCTGCGATGAACTGCCCCCCGAGGTCACCGTCTGTCCGCAGGGAATCGGAAGCGGCGTGGTGGCTATGCGCCGCACGCTCCGCGGATTCGCCAATGCCCGCGCCGGCGAGGGTCTCACCGGCCTGGCAGCGCGCTTCGCCAAAGCCGTGGACTGGCGCGTGGATCAATGGATCACCGCGAGCTTACTGCCCGACGATTGCATCGGATGGGCCCGACGAAGCGTCGGCCCGCTGCTGCACCGCCTTCAGACGGAATCATTCGACGTCCTTTATTCGACGTTCAGCCCCGCCTCCAATCACTGGCTGGCGTTGGAGCTCAGGCGCCGAACGGGCCTGCCCTGGGTTGCCGACTTCCGGGACCTCTGGACCGACGACTGCCGCTACCGCGAACCATCCCCACAACGCCACGCGGCGCATCGGCAGCTTGAACAACAGGTCCTCGAGCAGGCCGACGTGGTCATCGGGGTCACCCCGCGGCAGACGGAGATTCTCGCCGGCCATGTTCCCCACCAGCGCGAAAAGTTCCTCACCATCACTAATGGATTCGACCCGGACGACTTCTCCGACCCTTCCGTGTCCGTCGATCGTCGCGATGAATTCGTGCTCTCCTACGTGGGCCGCTTCGATCTTTCCCAGACCTCCGACGCCTGGTTCGCGGCCCTGCAAACCTTCGTGGAAAGCCTCGGCAATCAGCGCGACCGATTCGTGTTTCGCATCGTGGGCTTCGTGAACAAATCAGCACAGGCCAAGCTGCTGGCCACGGGCGCCCGCTGCGAGTTTGTGGGCTACGTCGCCCATCGCGAGGCGATCGCCGCGATGTGCCAGGCCGACGCCCTGCTGGTCAGCGCTCCCACCGGCCCCAACGGTGACTCCGTCATCCGCGCCAAGCTCTTCGAGTACCTTGCCTCGCGGCGACCCATTCTGGTCGTGGGACCGCGCGACGGGGAGTGCGAGCGAATCGTCCGTTCCTGCCAGGCCGGCATCGCCGCGACCTTCAGCGAACGCTGCATCGTCACAGCCCTGCGCCGCCTGTTTCGGGCGTGGGTCGATGGAGAGCCCTTGCCCGGCGCCAGGCCCGACCGCTTGCAGGCCTTCGACCGCGCCGAACTCACCCGCCGACTCGCCGCGGTCTTCGACCAGTTGGCCGGCCGCGTCGCCGCCGAGCCGGCACAGACGCTGGAAGCCTCCGTCCCATGAGCTCCCCGGTCGTCTCCGTCGTTATTCCCACGCATAACCGCGCGTCGCTACTCCCCCGAGCGATTGATTCGGTCGTCTCGCAGACTTTTTCTGACTGGGAGATCGTGCTGATCGACGATGGCTCAACGGACGACACCTCGTCGCTGGTCAAGGACTACGCCGCGCGGCTAAAGGATCGCCTCGTTTACATCCGCCAGCGGCAGCGCGGAAGCAGCGCCGCCCGCAACCGAGGCATCGACGCCGTCCGTGGAAAGTTCGTCGCCTTTCTCGATTCCGATGATGAGTTCGCCCCCACGAAGCTTAAGCGGCAGCTCGCCTTATTCGAGAAGAGGCGTGACCTGGGCTTCGTTTACAGCGATTTTTCCTTCATCGACCTGGACGGTGTGAAGCACGACAGTGCCTTTGGTGCCAAGTTCCCGATCGCCCGGCGCGTCCCCTGCGAAACCGTCGCGCCGGGACTGTGGATGTGCACGGGCTCGGTCTTTGACACCCTTCTTGAGGGATACTTCATCGCCACCATCGTCGGCATGGTCCGTCGCGACGTGCTTGGCACACGCATTCGCTTCGACGAATCTCTCTCGTACGCCGAGGAATGGCTCTTCTTCCTGCACGTAGCCCGTGCCGCCAAAGCCGGCTTCGTGGACGAACCCCTCTCGATCCACCACTACACCGCGGGGAGCCTTGCCCGGACCGCTACCCATGCCAATCTGGTACGGTTTCGGGACGCTTTGGCAGCCATTCGGCGGCAGTTTCCCGACCTAAGCACGGCGCAAAAGCGGATCGTGCGCGGCAAACTGGCGGACACCACCCGGCAGCTCGGCTACCACGCACTGAAGAACGAGCGTCCCACCGACGCCCTTCGCTGCTTCTCCGAGGCCTTCCGGACCCGCCCCGGGCTGCGTGCCGCGCGGGAGCTGCTTCAATCCGCCGTCTTGCACCTCGGCCCGGCCGGCGTTGCTCATCCCCGGCTCAGCCCCGCCCGATAACCTGCCTACAGCCTCCTCGGGAGCGCCTGAATGCCGGTTACGATCGAAAGACCGCCCGCGCTCATGCCCAGCCAGCGGGTCGCGGTCCTGGATACCTGGGACCGTTTGTGGCGGCATGCGCCCAGCGACGCGAAAGACGATGCCTTGCTGGCGCGGGAGCGGCGCAGCCCGCGATTCGCGGCCATCCTCAGGTATCTCGAATCAACGTTCGGTGGCGTTCGCGGCCTGCGCACGGTGGAACTGGGCAGCGGGCGCGGCGATCTTTCGGCCCTGCTGGCGGAACGGGGCGCTTCGGTGGCGCTCTTGGACGCTAGCCAGGCAGCTTTGGGGCAGGCACGCCGCCGCTTCGAGCGCCTAGGGTTGCCCGCCGACTTCGTTCGGGCTGACCTGCTGGTCCCGCCGCCGGAGACGATCGGCGCGTTCGACGTGGCGCTGTCCACCGGTGTCATCGAGCATTTCCGAGGCAACGACCGGACCCAGGCGTTGCAATCACACCGAGCGCTGCTGGGCGATGGCGGTACGGCGATCGTCAGCGTGCCCAATGCGTGGTGCGTCCCCTATCGGCTCTGGAAACTCTATCTGGAAGCTCGGCACTGCTGGCCGTATGGAATGGAGATTCCGTACAGCGTGGGCGAGCTGCGGCGCCGCGCGGAGCAGGCCGGGCTGACATCGTGCGCGGTCTGCGGGTTGGGCTTCTGGCAATCGGTCGGCGATCACTGGCTGCGCGGCGTCTTCCACAGGCAGGTCGATTGGATCGGGCACAAGTCGCTGCTCGACGGCGTGTCGGGCATGTCGCTGCTGCTCCTGGCCCGCAAGGGCAAGGGCCATGGGTGGGATACGAATTCCGCCGACGGCGTGGTTGAACGACATTTCGCCCGCCGCGGGCAGGGTTGCGAATTCGAGATGGAGGTCGACTGGATCCGCAGGCATCTGCCCAGGAGTGCCAAGCGCGTGGCGGAAGTCGGCTGCGGCGGTGGATCGCTTTTCGCAGCGATCGGGCCGGACCGAGTCATTGGCGTCGACTATGAGCCCACAGGACTACAGTACACACGGCGAAGGTTTCCCGACGCCCCTTTACTCTGCGCATCCGCTGAGCGTCTTTCTCTTGACACGGCTTCGATGGACGCCCTCATCCTCCAGCACGTCATCGAACATCTGGGCAACGCCGAAAAGGCCGCCCGCGATTGGCATCGGGTTCTGCGGCCCGGCGGAATGCTCCTGATCCAGACGCCCAATGCGGACTTCGTGGACCCTTCTCTCTTCGATGACCCCACGCATGTTCGCCTGTACAGCGCGGAGGAACTGGCGACGCTCCTGCGCCGGCATGGCTTTGAGATCGTTGATTTACGCACCATTGGCTTGCCATGGTTCCGCAGATACGGGGCGACCCCGTCCGGCTGGCGATTCCGACGGCTGGTCACCGGCCGAGCGTCCTTCCTGTCGAGCTGGCCCATGCTTCGATGGCGAGGGCAGACCTTGTGCTGCGCCGCGCGGAGGGCGAGCGCATGAGCCGACCCCTCCGCGTGCTGATCGACGCTCGGATGCTCATCGGACGTTTCTCAGGCGTTGCCCGCGTCGTCACTAAGCTCGCGGAGGAACTCGCCAAGCAACGCGAGGTAAAAGTCATTGCGTTACTCGGCAACCGACCGTATGCACCATGGACGGCTCATGACATCGAGGTGATTCAGTCTTCGTTCGCCGCGGAGGATCGCACCCCCTACCGACGGTGGCGCTGGGAACAGGGGAATCTGCCAGGTCTGATTCGGCAGGCTAAGGCCGATGTGTATCACGCCACTTGGAACAGCGGGATACCCAGGAACGCCGATGTGCCGTGCGTATTGACCATCCATGACCTGATCCCCTGGGAGGAGCCTAAGACCCACTTCGCCGGAATGGCGGAAGCGTGGTGGTACCGCCACGCGGTGCGGACCTCCGCTCGGCGTGCGGCGCGGGTCACCACTGTGAGCAACTATGTACGCTCCGCGGTGCTGGCCCGTTTAGGCTTGCCGCCCGAGAAGGTCATCCACGTGCCCAATGGCGTGGATCAAACGATTGGGGGCGGCGGAGTCTGTGCCGACTGGCCCTACGTGCTCTATGTGGGAGGTCACGAGCCGCGCAAGAACCTCCCCGGAGTATTCGCGGCCATGCGCCGATACTGGGAGCGCTACGGATCGGGGCTGGAGCTTCGCCTCACCGGGCGGGCGGCCACCCTCCCTGCGGATGCGGCCAAGGAGCCGTTGCGCCTGCAACTCGCGGGTCCGGTGCGCTTTCTTGACGATATCGACGATCAGGAGCTTGAACGCCACTATCGCTTTGCCGTCGCCCTGGTGCTTCTGTCACGCGCCGAGGGGTTCGGGCTGCCGGTGCTGGAGGCCATGGCCCACGGCTGCCCGGTCATCGCCGCGGCACGCGGGGCCCTGCCGGAGGTTGTGGGAGACGCAGGCATCCTCGTGGACCCCGATGACACGGAGCAGATTTCCGCCGCGGTCTTCTCGCTGCTCGCCCCGTCCGCATTTCGCGACGCGCTCATCGCACGAGGCCGGTCGCGAGCGGCGATGCTTAGCTGGACGCGCACGGCCGAGCAGATGATGCGCGTCTACCAGGCGGCCTGTGCCTCGCCCGCGAGCGCGTCTGTGCCCGTTATCCGGCTTGCCCCATCCGCGAATGCCCCCGCGCCAACACCGACGATCCCGACGATGCTCATGCGGGATCAGCAGGGCGCCAACGCGTCGTACGCCCGCGGCTAGGATGTTTTCCGGCCTGCGGGGGAGTGCCTTGACCGGCAACGCCCAGCTCGCGAGCGAAGCGACCGTCCTTCGAGTCTTAGGGCAGCATTTCACAACCGCCGCCTTTCGCCCGCACGATCCTGGTGTCTCTTTTGTCAGGACCAATTCACAGCACAGCGGAGCAGGTCTTGGCGCACCGGGGCGCGGGACGGTAGAAAGCCGTGGACGCACGGAGGGCTCTTGGGCATGGCATTGGTGGCCGGCATTGATGAGGCGGGATTCGGGCCCACGCTGGGACCCTTGGTGGTCAGCGGGGTGATGTTCCGCGTCGAGGATGCCCTTATCCACCGCTGCCTGTGGGAGGCGCTCAAGCAGACCTGCTGTCGGATCACCAAGCGCAAGACTCGCCGGCTGATCATTGCCGACAGCAAGCAACTCTACCACGCGGGCGGAACTCTGGCCCCCCTGGAGCGGGCGGCGCTGGTCATGCTGGCCGTTGCCGAGTTTCGACCTCGGACTTGGCGCGAACTCGTTGCCCTCGTCGCCCCCGACGCAGTCAGCAAGCTTGCGGAGTATTCGTGGTACGCCAATCACGACGCCGAGTTGCCGGCGTTCGAAGGCGTGGGCGACGTGGCCACGCGGGCCAATGCCATCCGTAAGAACGCCCGGGAGCAGAACGTCGAGTTCGTGGGCGCCGTCTGCCGGCCGGTCATGGAGGAGGAATACAACGGGCTCGTCAGCCGGACGGACAACAAGTCCGTGGCCCTCCAGGGCGTGACACTAAGTGTCATCGATCGCATCCTCCGGGGGACAACGGACCGGCGAGTTCGCATCTGCGCGGACCGCCTCGGCGGGTGGGTACATTATCGCGAAGCCCTGCAGACGGCCTTCCCTGAGTACGCTCTCCAGATTCTGGATGAGACAGCGGAACGCAGCGCTTATCGCCTGGAGAGCACCGCCCGAGTGGTGCGCATCGAGTTCGTGGCCAAGGGCGAGGACCACCACCTGCCGATCGCCCTGGCCAGCGTGTACAGCAAGTATCTCCGCGAGCTGTACATGCGCTCTTTCAACGCCTACTGGTCCTCGCTGGACTCGAATCTCCGGCCCACGGCGGGTTACCACGCGGATGCTCGGCGCTGGCTTGAGGACGCCGCCTCCCTCATCGAGCGCCACAACGTCGACCGCCGCAAGCTTGTCCGGGCGCGATGAGACGTGCGCAGCCGCCAGAGCCAGCGGCCGCGGCGCCGGTCGTCACTCGCGAGGCTCAGTCGAGTTGGTCGCCCGGGCCATCAAGTCACCCCACGGATCGCCCAGGAGATCGATCGGAACAGCGCGGAGCTCGGCGAGCAGACTGCGGGCGCGCTGAGCGTCCGGGTTCGAGGCGTCGTCAAGGTGCGCGCCGACGAGGCGGACGATGTCGGCCTTGATGGAAACGTCGCCCGACGTCTCCGCCAGCCGAACGATCGCTTCGGCGCAGCCGGCGGGCGCGGGACTCTCGAGAATGGCTTCCAGCCAGCGCAGGCCCACGGCCTTTGCGGATTCATCTCCGCGGGCGGCGCGCACGGCGTAGAGCTCCCGCAAGTGTGGCACGGCCTCGGCAAAGCGACCGGATGCCATGAGGGCAGCCGCAAGTCGATCGCGCATGGCGTCAAGCTCCGCGACGTTGTTCGGCGAGCTGGCCAGCGACGCGATCAGCTCCTCCATGTACTTGATGGAAAGATCGGGCATGTCGCGCAGGCGGTCCACGACGCGAATCCGCTGGGGGATCGGCCTGGCCGCGAGCAGTTGACGGGAGCCTCGCCACGCAGCATCGCGGGCCAGCTCATTGGATTCCACGACCGGATTGACGCGCGCAAGGAGAGCCTCCAGGTCGGCATCTTCGCGACCGAGCTGCGCTACGGCCTCGATTGCCGCCAGCCGGACGCGTGGATCGGGGTGGGAGATCAACGTGCGACATCGACCCACCTTCGATGCTTCTCCGACGGCGCGCAGGCCGTTGAGCGCCGCCTGCAGGATACCCACATCGTCGGATTCAACGGCCTCCAGGAACAGAGGCGTGAAGCTCGCATCCGCGAGTCCGGCCATCGCCGTCAGCAGTGCCGCCCGCACGGATCGTTCGGTTAAGGACGAGCCCCGATAGCGCTCCAGCAGCGTCTTCACGGCATCTGGAAGCGCGTCTTTCGATTCCAGCTTCGCCACCAACTGCCCCAGCGCCGCCGCCGCCTCGCGCACGCACTCTGGTGGACTCTCCGGAGAGCCGATCTCTCGGACCATTGCCGGGATCGCCGCCGGGTTGCCGATCTTCCCCAGAGCCGTCAGCAGCGCATGGCGCGTGGCCGGGTCCTTCTCCTCCTCGAGCCGTCCCAGTACCGCAGTGAGAACGCCCTCGTCGCTGAGGTTCTGCAGGATTTGCAGGGCCTCGCGGCGCATCGCCGGCGACTCGTGCTGAAGCAGGCGAAGCAGCGCCGCCAGCACCTCACCCTCGGGGCGCTTGCCTTCGTCGGCGATGCGGGCCTTCACCAGCCCCAATGCCGCCAGCTTCACGGCGGATAGCGGGTCGTCGATCCACTCCACCAGTCGGGCGTCGCGTTGCTCGGCCGGCAGCGAGCGGATCAGCTCACGTTGGAAGTCGCGGATCTTTGCCGTGGTGGCGCTGCGGTCCTGGTTCAACTCGGCGCGCTCGATCTGCAGATCGATCGCCAGCTTTCGCGAGCGATCGCGATAGACCCGAAGCTGATAGGCGAGCCATTCCTTCTCGCTGAGCCGGGCCTTTTCCTCCCACCATGCTCGCCAGGCGGCCGCATCCCGCCCCAGGGCGCGCATGGCGATCGGTTCGAGGGCGACAGCCACGCGATCGGTAATCTCCGGCACGCCCATCTCCAGCAGGCCGATCAAACGGGCGACGACCTCGCGATGGTGGGTATTGGGAGCGAGGGCATCGATCGCCGCGAGCCTCTGTGGCATGGGCACGTCGGCTCGCGCGGCGCGCTCGGCCAGCGTCGTCGCGACCAAATCGATGGGGAACTCCGCCAGGGCCCGTGCGGCCGCGGCTCTCAGCTCGTCGCTCTCCGCCCCCAGAATGCCCATCAGCGGTTCGACAAACGCTGCGTCGAGGCGATCAGGGTTCTTTCGCGCCTGATCCGCCAGCCCCCCACAGACTGCGGCCTGGACTTCGGGGCGGCCGGAGAGACTGATCAACTCGACAATCATCGGGCGGGCCTGGGCCGAGTCATAGGAGAAAAGCAGATCGACCCAGCGGCGGCGCTCGTCGGGACGTGCGCGGGTGTCCAGGATTCCTTCCCGGCAGGTTTGAAGCTGAGCGGTGAGCTCGTCGGTCGGGGGAGGCGTTGGCACGCGGATCGGTTGGGCGCGCGCGGCCGTACCGACGATTCCAACAAGAATCGCGACGACGCTTGGGCTTACCCGGCGCGGCATGGATGGGCTCCAAGGTCGGATCGCGATCCGGCGCGACCCAGCTACCCAAGGTGTTGTACAGTTGCCACCGAGCCCTCGCAACCGCGGCAACGGCTAGTAGCAGTCAAAGAAGCAATCGTAATAGTAGTAGTCGTCGTAGTAGTCGTCGTAGTAATAGTCGTCGTAGTCATCGTCGCGGAAGAAATCAAACGCCCCGCTCACCGGATCACAGGTCGCAGTGGTGATGAGGGAAAAGCCGCCCGCCAGGACAGCAAGAACGGCCCCTATTCGTCGTCGCGTCATCTTCAAGACTCCCCTGGGTCAACGCTCCGGGCGCTAACGCAAACTCCGCGCCCGCTAACGGATATCGACACCCCAAGCGCGCGGCGGTTAGGCCGGCCGACGATCCCATAACCCTGCTGACAAGTGCTACGTCGCCCCGTCGGCGAAAGTTCCTAGGCCTTCCGACTTGCCGGTGCTACTCGGTCCTGGGTATCGTTCCGCCATGACCCCGGTGGAAGAGCACGAGCCGACCCTGTCCCAGGAGGCAGCCACGCTACATGGGCCGATTCCCCAGCGCAGGAGCCGCCTCTGGGCGACCCTCCGAGCCGTGCTGCGTGCCCGGGTGACCGCCGGGCTGATCCTCGTCCTACCCATCTGGATCACGTATTTACTTGTCAAGTTCATCTTCGACCTCATGCGCGACACCTCCCTGTGGGTCGTGGTCAGCTACCTCGAAAGCCACTGGGGCGCCCCCATCCTCGAACGATGGGGCGTCACCCAGGAGCAGGTCGCCCAGCAGGGCCTGGCCGCCTTGGATCCCAAGTGGCAATGGATCATCGCTATCGTTGCCGTCTTCCTGACCATTGCGTTTCTCTATATCGTGGGAGTGCTGTCGGCCAACTTCTTCGGGCGACGGATCGTGGGAGCTGTGGAATCCCTCTTGGACCGAGTTCCCCTGGTCAAGACCGTCTACCGAGCGTGCAAACAAATCCTGGAGACCTTTGCCGCCGACAAGGAGCAAGGCTTTCAGCGCGTCGTGCTGGTGCCCTTCCCGACAAATGACGTTCGATCGGTGGGGTTCATCACCGGGATCAGTCGCGACTCGCGCACCGGCGAGGAACTGGCCACCGTCTTTCTGGCTACAACCCCCAACCCGACGACCGGCTATGTCTTCGTCCTACGCAGGTCGGATTTGATCGAGCTCGATTGGAGCATTGAGGAAGCCGTCAAGATGGTGATCTCCGGCGGCGTGGTCACGCCACCGTCCATGCCTTTCGCGGGGACGCCGCCTGCCGCCGTTCCTCCGCGACCCCAGCCCTCTTCGATCAGTCGCTCGTAGCGCCCCGGGTCAGACTCCGAGCCACTCATGCTTGTGCATTTTTTCACGAGCAAGACGCGCAAAAACAGCGCATCTTCTCAGATTGTCCTTCAAACAGGGGGAAATTTCATTGACATACTCCCCAACACCCGGTTATGCTGCTCCCCTGTGGTGCGCGCCGCCGCTCCCCCGCGGCGCGGCGCCGCTGGGTCACGCGGGTCACCTTTATTCGTGGAGGAAAAAAAGATGACAATGTCGGGCCGGTTAATATGTCTAGTCGGTCTATCTGCTCTCATGACTGTCGGAGTCACCAACGGCGCGGCACGGAAAATCAAGAGTTTCATTCCCTCCGCCACCGAGAATGCGACCGCCGACGGCATGGCTATCCTGAACTGGATCGGCGGCGACAATAAGACGATCGTGCAGGTCATTCTCACCGACTTCACCGCCAACACGAGCTATGACATCGCTTTCGCGGGAACTTGGGGCACCGCCTGGGGCTTCAATGTCCTCAACACGGACGATCAGGGCAACGCCCACTTCCACACCGAGGTTCCCGGCCTGGACATCAGCAGCGCGTCGGTCTCAATCTATCTGAACGGCCAAACCGCCAGTGAAGAGCTTCGCGCCACCGGGGTGGAATAGCCACTTTCTTACAATAGACCAAGCGAACAGCCCCGCGCCACCACCGGCGCGGGGTTGTTTTTTTCTTGCGCCGCTACGCATTCGCGCGCCGCGGTCCCTTACAGCGCGACGCGCTGGTTGCAGAGTCGTATCACCAGCACGGCTGCCAGCAGGTCTTCCGGAAAGGGGCAAAGCGCCGCCTTGAACTCCGCCACCTCTTCGATGTGTCCATCGATGTTGACGAATAAGCGGTCGCTCCTGATCCATGCCCCGCGGTCCATCTCCTGCGTGCGGGAGATGAACAGTGTGCGCCCGTGATGTTTGCGAGCCAGGCCTCGGAGGCGCTCGTCATCGAAGGGAAGGATCAGCACGTCATCAGGTCGATGATTCATGAACACCCGGCTCTTGATGCGAACGTACTCGGCGAGCGAACGGTGGCGATCCAAGTGGGCCTCGTCTACGTTGAGCAAGACGGCGATGTGCGGCCGGAAATAGACTACCGTCTCCAACTGAAAGCTTGAAACCGCCAGGGCAATCAGCTTGCCGCCTCCCCCCTTCACAACGGGGGACACAGGGGGGTCTCGGCGTGCGAGAAGCAGCGCCGAAAGCGGCTCGCCTTTATTCCCGCCGATGGTCAGCTCGCATCCCGCCGAGGCAAAAAGCCGCTGCATCAGTTCCACGGTTGTACGCTTGCCAATTGTCCCTGTGACCGCGATGAGCGGGTAGGGACACAACTGATAGGCGGCCTCGAGCTCGCTCATAACGGGAATGCCGCGTCGATGCAGGTCATCCCGTATACGGCTGTCCTCGCGAATGCCGGGACTGGCCACGACGAGGTCGCACCCTTGGAAGAATTCGATCGAGTGACCGCCGGTCTCGACGCCGTCCACCACGAGCCCCGGCTCGAGGGTCACACGGCCCAAGTCCGAAATCCGCACTCGATGCCCATGATGGCCGAGCAGGGCGCTCGCCGCCCGCCCCGTCTGGCCGTACCCCAGGATCCCCACCAGCAACGGCCGCCCGGACTCCAGCGGCGAGGGCGTGATCTGCCGGCGAATGCTCTCCAGCATGCGAATGGTCGCGTTAAGTTCCAACCCGTCCACCGTCGCCTCGTGGCGATGAGTCACCCCGTCAACCGCTCCGCCCGCCTGGACGATCCGCTCGATGTCCGCCACGCACTGCGGCGCCGATATCAGCAGGTCCCGTCCGGCGAGCACCGACAGAGTCCCGGCTAGCCCGTAGGCCCCCCAATTCGAGACCCCAGCGGCAATGCAGAAGTCCGTCGCCACTGTGCAGGCAATCTCCTTGCCGTGTGGAATGGCCGTCAGGGTCTGAGCGAAAACTCGACCCATACCGATCTCGTTGCCGCCGTCCCCGATCCCGATGGTCGTCAGCCCTCGCCGCGCGGCCTCCAGAAAAAGCTCGTCCAACGGCGCCGTCGTGGCGGTGATGTCGGCGCCGCGCATGTTGCGGTAACGTCCGTCTGCGGCGCGCCCGGCACGTTCGATAGAGATCAGATGGGTGGGCGAAGCTCGATCCAGGTAATCGTCCGGCTCGAGGAGCGGTTCGATTCCCAAGGCCCGAAAGAGCGGCGCGTTCCGATGGTCCGTGATGTAGTCCACGGGAATGCCCGACAGGGTCAGGGCGTCGCCCACGGCCTTGGCACCCGGGGGACCGTCGGTTTCGGGGGCATTCGCCTCAGGGATGAAAAAGCCGCTGACAATGCCGACGCGCCGTGCCAGCCGAAGGGACTGCGCCGCCAGCCGCAACTGATCGGCCACAACCAGCCCGAAGATGTTGCGTCCGCCCGGGTCGGAGGCGATCAAGTTTTCGATCGACGTAATGCGCGGATTCATTGCGGGAACGTCAGGCTTCTGGGAACGGATAACGAATGCGGAATAATCATGCCTTTCCCCACCCTCCTCCGCCCGGAGTCTCGATGATCAATCGATCGCCGGCGCGTACGCTCACGCTGGTGATCGAAGGCAACACCTCGTCGCTGATCGAGCCTTCTCGCCGAAGAATGTTGCGTCCGGGCCTTCCTGGCTCTCCGCCGCGCAGACCATACGGGACCGTCGTGCGTCGCTGGCTGAGGATGGAGACCTCCAGCGGCTCGAGGAATTCGATCTCCCGGACCGCCCCGTCGCCGCCGTGGAAGTGCCCGGCTCCGCCCGATCCTCGCCGGATCTCGAAGCGGACAAGCCGAACAGGATACCGTGCTTCAAGTACCTCCGGATCGGTCAATCGCGTGTTGGTCATGTGGGTGTGGACGGCGTCGGCGCCGTGAAAGCCGGGTCCGGCGCCCGCGCCACCGCAGATGGTCTCATAGTAGCCGAAGCGCTTGTTGCCCATGAGCAGATTGTTCATCGTTCCCTGGCTGGCCGCAACCGTCCCCAGAGCGCCGAAGATGCAATCCACAATGCGCTGCGAGGTCTCCACATTCCCGCCAACAATCGCCGGGCACTTGCGAGGATCCTCGGCCGGCGGCGGGTTCAGCAGGCATGGCGGCAGGATGATCTTCACTGGAGCAAGCACTCCGGCGTTGAGTGGAATGTCCTCGTCGATCAGGCAGCGCAGGCAATACAGCACGGCACTGGTCACGATGGCCCGATTGGCGTTGAGGTTGCCGAGATGCACCGGATCGGTGCCCATAAAGTCCAGCACCGCTTCTCCCTGATTCACGGTGATGGCCAGTCGGATCGTCGATCCGTCATCCAGACGATCCTCAAAGCGATACACGCCGTCGGCGACCTTACGCAGCGCCGCGCGCATCTTTCGCTCCGCCGCCGACTGGATATGCCGCATGAAGCCGTGCACGACGTGAAGGCCGTGCCGGTCGATCATCGAAACCAGCTCCCGGACGCCCGTCTGGTTCGCCGCTACCTGCGCGGCGATGTCCGCAAGGTTCTCATCCGGGGTGCGCGAAGGATACGGGCCACAGGTAAGGAGCGCCCGCAACTCGTTGATCCGAGGGTGACCCCGGTCAAGGTAACGGAAGCTGCGAATGAGCACGCCCTCCTCGGCGAGATTCGTGGAATCCGGAGGCATGGAACCCGGGCTCTTGCCTCCGATCTCTGCATGATGGGCCCGGCTCGCCACGAAAAAGAGAAGCCGCCCGCCGGCCTCATCATGTACAGGTGCCACCACGGTGACATCATTGAGGTGCGAACCTCCCCGATAGGGATCGTTGGTGACGTACACGTCACCGGGTTGGAAGGCAGGTACGTCCTCCATGAGGCACTTGACGCAATCACTCATCCCTCCCAGATGCACGGGGATGTGCGGGGCGTTGGCCACCAGTTCTCCTTCCGGGGTGAATACGGCGCAGGAGAAATCGAGCCGCTCCTTGACGTTCACGGACAACGCCGTTCGCCGCAGGGTCACTCCCATCTGCTCCGCAATGGCCGCGAACTGATTGTGGAACAGCTCCAGCCGGACGGGGTCCACCTCGGCGCGTTCGCGCGCCCACGACTCGTCCCCCTCTCCCCCCGGGAGAGGGGCTAGGTGTGCGGGCCGGTCAACCCGGGCGTCAGTGAGTAGTAAATCCCCGGTTTGGAGGACCCTCGCCTCCCAGCCGGGATCGACGACGATCGTCGCCCCGCGCTCGAAAACGATCGCCGGACCAACGATACGCTCCCCCGCGCGCAGATCGTCGCGATGGCAAGCAGGCACGCCGCGAAACCGCCCATCGACGCACATCCGGTGTTCGGCCACACCGCGCCCGTTGTCCCGCGCTGCCCCTCCAGTACTCGCCGGCAATCGCCCGCTCTGCCCGCTTGCCTCCACGCGGGCAACGCGGATTTCAATCTCCCGGTTCTCATGGCGGTAACCATAGAGCCGCTGGTGGGCAGCCTCGAATGCAGCCCGGACTTGCTCTACGTCCTCGGCCGGAACCGTAAGCAGGGCCGATTGTCCCGCGTAGCAGGCGTCCGCCATTCGCGAGAAGGTCAGTTCGTCTTCACCGACTCCCTCCGCCAACATGGCCTGCCGAAGTCCGGCCGAAATCTCGGTGAAGATCGCGGCAAGTGTTTGCCAGCCCATAGGCGTGGCGGCTTCGTGGACGCTGCGTTCCGCGATGCGCTTGACCGGCGACACCCCGATCCCCACCGCGCTGAGCACGCCGGCGTGCGGGTTGCACAACACGCGGCGGATCCCCAGAGAGCGGGCCACGGCGCAGGCGTGCTGTGCCCCCGCCCCGCCGAAAGTCGTCAGCACGTAGTCGCCTACGTCGTAGCCCTTGGCGATGGAGATCCGCTTGATCGCCGCGCTCATGTTGGCATTGGCGATCCGGATAAACCCTTCGGCCAGCTCCGCGGGCGAAAGCTGCGACCCTGTCTTGGCTTTCACTTCGCCACACAGCTCCGCCATCTTCGACTCGACTACCTCACGATCCAGATTAAAGGGGAACAGCATGGCGTCGAGCCGCCCGAGGAACAGGTTCATGTCGGTGATGGTCAGCGGCCCGCCGCGTCCGTAGCAGGCCGGCCCCGGGTCTGCGCCGGCGCTGTGCGGCCCCACGGTGAGCTTCTGGCCATCAAAGGCGCAGATGCTTCCTCCGCCGGCCGCGACGGTCTCCACCGCCAGCATCGGCGCCATGAGCCGTACGCCGGCCTTTACGGTTTCATGCTGGTACTCGAACGGCGCCGGCGGGGCTTCGATGCGGCACACATCGGTGCTCGTGCCACCCATGTCGAACCCGATGGCCCGATCGAACCCTGCCTCCCGCGTCACGAAGGCGCACCCCACGACCCCCCCCGCCGGGCCGCTGAGAATCGTGTCCTTCGCCGCCACCAGCGCCGCATCCGAAAGTCCTCCGGCGCTGGTCATCAGCCGGATTCGCGCCTCTGGCAGGCAGCGCCGCAGCGACGCGACGTAAGACCGGATCACGCCTCCGAGATAGGCATCCGCCACCGTAGTGTCCCCCCGTGGCACCATGCGCTCCAGGCGCGAAAGCCGCGACGAGACCGATACATCGGTGAAGCCCACGGACTCGGCGATCCGCGCAATCTGCTCCTCATGCGCGGGATTCACGTAAGCATGCAGCAGGCAGACCGCCACGGCCTCCGCGCCCTTCTTCCTTGCTTCCTCCAACTGCCGGCGAACGGTGGACTCGTCAGGCGCGTGCAGGACCTCCCCGCGGGCGTCCATGCGCGCGTCGACCTCGACGACGTGCGCGGCGAGTTCCTCGCGCTTGCGGATGTTGAGCTCGAAGAGCGCCGGGCGATCCTGATTCCCGATCTTGAGAATGTCGGCGAACCCCTTGGTGGTGACGAACGCCACTCGGGCTCCCTTGCGTTCCAGCAGGGCATTGGTTGCCCGCGTGGTGCCCAGACGCACATCCACCGGGCCGATGGGCTCATCCAGGCGAAGCCCCATAAGCACCCGAATGGCCACCACCGGCGCTTCTTCGTCACAATAAAGCTCGTAGGAGATCGGGCGAGCCGTCGGCGGAACAACGGCATGGTCCAGCCGTAGAGCGCCGATGTGGGAATCGAAGACGATGACTCTGGCACCATCCAGGCCCGCTCCCTTACGGTCGCGGTACTGATCGTCCATTTCTGCGTTTCTGCGTTTTTGCGTTTCTGCGTTTCGCTCGCCGGTCAGGAGAGACACACGGTAACCGACCCACAGATTCTCCGGTTCGCCGATGCGCGCCGGGTCTACGATGCAGTCGGCCCCGATAGCGCCCTGGCCCCGAATGCGCCCGGAACTCAGTAGCTTGTATGTCGTGAGCGAGCCGTCAGGCCGCTGGGCGACAACGTCGGTAAACGTGCCGCCAACGTCAATGAAGAATTGCCAACCCGCGATCAGCATTCGTCACGTGCGAGGCAGTCACGGTTGCCCAGTGGGCTCTTGTCTCGCAGGGACCCGAGCGCCCGGGCGAACTCGGCCATCTCCTCCTGAGCCGCGAAAATCTCGTCGAGGGACAGCTTCGCCCAGTGCTCTATCTGACTGCGGCGGTTGCCTTCCCACGTAGTAACCTCCCAGTCGATTTGGTCTTCATCTTCCGGTTTCACGACCGTCCGCCCATGCCAAGACCAGGATCATTCTTGGCTCACGCGCCCTTCCCGTGGCACTGCTTGTATTTCTTCCCGCTGCCGCAGGGGCAGGGATCGTTTCGCCCCACGCGCGGCTGCTCGCGGCGGATGGTTTCCACCTTTCCGTCCGTGCCCTGAGCCCGCATCGCCGCCTGCTGATCCGCCGTCGCCGCAGCAAAACCCAGGTTCGTCGCATCCGCATGCCGATACACCACCGGAGTCGGGCCGCGCCGTTGCCCGGCTTCCTCCTCTCCTTCGCCGCCGCTGACGGCTCGGACTTTGAACACTACGTCGGTAACCCGGTTGGCAATCCGCGACCACATCTGCGTGAACAGATCGCGCCCCTCGATGGCATACTGGCTCTGCGGGTGCGTCTGGTCGCCGCCCAGCGGACGTTGCATGATTGCCGTCTTGAGGTGATCCATCTCCAGGAGATGGTCCTTCCAGGCCTGGTCATAAATCCGAAGCAGCACGTACTGCTCAAGCCGGGTCAGCTCAAAGCGGAGCATCTCCCGCCCCTGGGCGAACAAAGCGTCTTTCAAATCCCCATTGGACTGCTCAAAACGCTTCTGATTCCAGGCGTAGCCGAATCGCTTCTTCGCCCACTCGACGGCGCTCTCGCGATCCTTGCCCGCAATTGCCTGGTCCACTTCGCGCTCCAGCCGGCCGTTCTGGAACTCCCGGCTGAGCCCCACCAACGTGGCATGGAGTTCCTCGCGAGACTTGCCCTGCACATCGGGGATCGTCCATCCCACGTTGTACTTACTGTTGGCCCATGCTGTGATCGCCATGGCCACCGCGGCGTTCTGCGTGCCCTCCTCACCCAGCGTCCGCTCCAGGCACCATTCCACGGGATACGAAATCTCCCGCTCCGCATAGGCGTCGCGCACGCGACCGTCGAACAACTCGCGGATTTCATCGCGGGGCTTTTCAAGAAGCTCCTCCACGGAAACCTGAATGTTGAACTTCGTCTTGGCCCACTCTGCCAGAGCGCGGTGCGGGTATTGCGGGTCGAGGTAGATGGCGATCCCATCGAGATCGACCGACTCGTAATGCGCTTCCGCCGCCTCGAACAGGGCGTTCTCAATGTCCGCAAGGTCCATCTTCCGCAATTGGTTCTGCGTCAGCGTGGACACCTTGAACGCCCGCCGCGCCCACTGCAGCAGGCCGCCCACATCCCACTCCGACGGCGGCTCATCGGCATCGATGTACTCGCCCAGGGACGTACGGATCATGTCCTGGGCCTCGTCCTTAGCCTTGCGGCGAATGCTGGCCTGGGCCGACTCCAGGTCCGTCATGTCCAGAGCATCCTCGTCGATGGTCAGATCGAGGTGCGTGCGGCACCATTCCACGATGCACGTGCGGTTGTAGTCGCCGGACAGGTACTGCTTGAGTGTCGAGTCGATGGCGTTGTCGATGGTCGCAAAAATGAGCTGCGGCAGGTCCCGCTCTTCGAGGATCCGCTGCCTGGCCGTGTAGAACTCCTTGCGCTGGAAGTCCATGGGCTCGTCCCATTCCAGCAGGTGCTTGCGGGTAGAGAAGTTCCGCTCCTCGACCTTCCGCTGTGCACGCTGAATGCCCTTGTTGAGCCGCTTGTCTTCGAGCGATGTCCCTTCGGTGAATCCCAGACGCTCCATCATCTTGAGCATCCAGTCGGACATGAACAGCTTGAGCAGATCGTCCTGCAGGGAGAGCGAAAAACGTGAAGAGCCCGGATCGCCCTGCCGGCCGGACCGACCGCGAAGCTGGTTGTCGATCCGCCGCGCCTCGTGCCGCTCCGTGCCGATGATGTGCAATCCGCACGGCACCGCGATCGGGCACACGGCCCGACCCATCGCCGGAAACCGCGGATCAACCTTGGGCTTGAAACAGTGCGCGCAGTTCGTGGCCGGGTCGTACTCGTTGCAGTGGATGCAGCACTTGGTGACGCCCGCCGGATACAGGGCGCTCGACTGCGCTCCCGCAGCCAGCTTCTCCGGCACCTTGCACTTGGGATAGACCACGCCGGGCCCCAGCTTGATGTCTGTGCCGCGCCCGGCCATGTTCGTGGCGATGGTCACGTGGCCCCGCGGCGTCTTGTCCGCACCGATCACCGGCAGGGAGCAATGCCCCGCCTTGGCCACGATCTCCGCCTCCCGGGCATGGTTCTTGGCGTTGAGCACCTCGTGCTCGATCCCGTAGCGCGTGTTGAGCAGGCGGGAGAGCCGCTCGGAATTCTCCACGCTCGTCGTGCCCACCAGCACCGGTCGTCCGTGGACGAGATCGCCCATGAGTTCGTCATAGGTCTGGGCCAGGAACGCGATGGTCTTGCTGTCCCCGTACGCGGCCTTGTTGAAGCGCTCGATCGCTTCATCCGCCTTGGTGATCTCGCCTGTGCGCTGCAGGATCGGCCGCAGCGCCGTCAGCGCGTCCGCCAGAAGGAACGGATCGGCCGGGCGCCCCCGGCGGTGCATCTCGAAGACCTCCTCCACGATGTTGGCGTACTTCTGCTCCGTATCGCGATACATCTTGTCGTTGTGGTCCACCCGGTTGACCGGCCGGTTCGTGGGGATTTCTACCACATCGAGCTTGTAGATCTTGTCGAACTCCGTGGCCTCGGTCATCGCCGTACCCGTCATGCCAGCCTTGATGCGATACAGCTTGACGAAATTCTGGATGGTGATCGTGGCCAGCGTCTGCGTTTCCTCCTTAACCCGCACGCTCTCCTTGGCCTCCACCGCCTGGTGCAGCCCGTCGGACCACTGCCGCCCGTGCATGAGCCGCCCCGTAAACGGATCGACGATGATGATCTGCCCGTTCTGCACCACATAGTCCTTGTCGCGCAGATAGACTTTGTGCGCCCGCAGTGAGTTCTCGATCAAATGCGGCCACTCCATGTTCGTGCCGCTGTACAGGCTCCCCAGGTCGAGCAGTTCCTGGGCGATGGTTACCCCCTCGTGGGTGACCGCGACCTGCTTGCGCTCCATCTGGACGATGAAGTAACGCCGGTACTGCTCGGCGGGTGGTACCTTGAGGTACTCGGCCTCGTAGTATTGGATCGCCTCGACCTGATCATCGGTCAGGAAGTCGGGACCCAGCGTGGCCAACTCCTCCTCAGCGGCTTCCTCGCCACTGGTCGCATCGTCCGCTGGAACCGTCACCGGCTTGGGCTTCTTGGCTCCCTTGGCCTTCTTTTCCTTGTAGCCCAGGATGGACATGGCATCCATGAGCTTGGGGATCTTCTTGTCGTCGCCATCGAACTTCGCGACCGTGCCGAGCACCTTCCGATCCCATGTCGCCTGCCGACGGACGAGCTCAGTGGCGATCTTGTCGGCTCTCGGGTAGCGGGACACGTCATCGTACGCTGGGCCCGAAATGATCAGCGGGGTTCGGGCCTCATCGATCAGGATCGAGTCCACCTCGTCCACGATCACGTAGTCGAGCGAACCCTGCACCTGATCCTCCAGCCGCGTCTTCATGTTGTCGCGGAGATAGTCGAACCCGAACTCGCTGTTCGTCCCATAGGTGATGTCGCAGGCGTAGGCCTGCTTGCGGATGCCCTCCCGGCCGCCGGAATCCACCAGCGCTTGGATGTAACCCACCGAAATCCCCACCAGCTCGAAGATCGGCGCCGCGAACTCCGCGTCGCGCTTCACCAGGTAGTCGTTGACCGTGATGATGTGGACCTTCCGCCGCCCCAGCACGTTGAGATACGCGGCCAGGTGACAGACGATGGTCTTCCCCTCCCCCGTCTTCATCTCCGCGATCTTGCCTTCGTAGAGCACCCGCCCGCCCACAAGCTGGCAGTCGAAATGCCGGTGATTCTGCGCCCGCCGCGAGGCCTCCCGCAGCACGGCGAAGGCCTCCGTGGTCAGCCCCTCACGGTCCAGAGCCTCGACGACCCTGGCGCTCCGCTTGCGATACTCGTCCTTGTAGTAGTGCTCCAGACGCTCGCTTGGCGCCAAGCCATGCCACCACTTCTCCAAAGGCTCATGATGCTTCCAGAACCGCTCCCGCAATGATTGCGTCCGGTCGCGGAGGTCCTGGCTCAACTCCAC